>DASWBH010000389.1:0-96775 GCA_036390755.1 Thermoanaerobaculia bacterium | reverse complement strand
ACCCGCTGCAGAACCCGGACGGGCGCGAGCGCTACGTTCAGTGGTATCGCCGCTCGCGCGGCCTCGAGCCGGACGCGAATCCTGAGGCGTTCGAGCATGCCGAGCCGTGGCCGCGCGGCCGCTACAACCATTACCTCCTCGACATGAACCGCGACTGGACGTGGCTCTCGCAGCGCGAGACGCAGGCGCGGGTCGCGACGTACCAGCAGTGGTATCCGCAGGTCGTCGTCGATTTCCACGAGATGGGTTTCCGGCAGACGTACTTTTTCCCGCCGGTCGCGAAGCCGATCAACGCGAACTTCCTCCCCGAAGCGCAGAAGTGGTTCGAAACATTCGGCCGCGCGAATGCCGCCGTGTTTACGCAGAAGGGCTGGCCGTTCTTCGTCGGCGAGGACTACGACTTCTTCTATCCCGGATACGGCGATGCGTGGCCGTCGCTTCACGGAGCGATCGGCATGACCTACGAGGTCGCCGGCCAGGTCGGCCTGGCGATCCAGCGCGACGACAACACGACGATGACGCTCGGCGATCGGGTGGCGCGTCACTACACGACGGCGATGTCGACGCTGCGGACCGCCGCGGCAAATCGCGAGGCGCTGCTCAAGTACTCGTACAACGCGAATCGCGTCCACGTCGACAGCGGCAGGAACGTCTATTTGCTGCCGCCGACGTCGCCCAATGTCCCGCACATCGCCGATCTGCTCCGTGGTCAGGGCATTCGCGTCCAGCAACTCGCCGCTCCGGTCACGCTGCGCGCGATGCGCGTCGAGTCAGGCGCGTCGGAGAGCCGCTCGTTTCCTGCAGGAACCGTCATCGTCAGCACGCGGCAACCGCTCGGCGCACTCGTCGACACGCTCCTGGAGCGCAACGCCGAGATGCCGAAGAACTACCTCGAGCAGCAGCGCCAGCGGACCGCCGCTGACGAAGAGGATCAGTTCTACGACATCACCGCCTGGTCGATCCCGATCGCGATGAATGCGGAGGAGTACGTTGTCCCGGCGCCTTTCCCGGCGCAGCTTGCCGACTACGCGCCTCCCGCTCCGGCGCCGTTTCGCGCCGCGAGCTACGGCTACGTCGTCGATGCGCTCGAGCCGCATTTCTACGAGCTCCTCGGCCGTCTGCTGAAAGACGACGTGAAGTTCAGCGTGTTCGACGACGAGATCGACGCCGGCGATCGCAAGTTCTCGCGCGGCAGCATCATCATCCTGAAGGGGAACAACGCCGCGAGCCTCGACGCGGTGCTGGCCGACGAGGGTCGCACGACCTCGACAACGATCGTGCCGTTCGAATCCGGCTGGACTGGCGGCATGACGTTCGGATCGCAGAAGCTGCACTTCGTCCGGCAACCCGAGATCGGGCTCTTCGGCGGCCCGTCAGCGAATGCTTCGTCCTACGGGGAGCTCTGGCACACGCTCGACGTCGAGGCGCCCGTTCCGCACTCGAACCTCAGCGTCGACTCGATCGGAAGAATCGACCTGAATCACTACCGCGTCCTCATCTTCCCGAACGGCAGTTACCACCTCGCGAAGAAGGACATCGAGAAGCTGCAGGTGTGGTTGCGCGGCGGCGGAACAGTCGTGGCCGTCGGGGGCGCGAGCGAGTTCCTCCGCGACAAAGATGTCGACATCTCGAAGCTGAAACCGTGGGAGCCGCCGAAAAAGAAAGACGACGAGAAGACGGCTCCGTCGCACGACGAGCTTTACAACGATCCGCGCGTGCCCGGCGCCGCGTTCCGCACCCAGATGAACGACCGCTCGTACCTGACGTTCGGCGTGCCGCGTCCGCCGGACGTGATCGTCGAAGGCCGCACCGTCTACGAGCCGGTCGAGCACAAGATCGACAACATCGTCACGATCGCGGCGACGGATCCCCTGGTCTCGGGAGTCGCGTGGCCGGAGTCGCTCGATCGCCTGAAAGGCTCCGCGTATGTCGTGAGCGAGCCGTACGGCAGAGGCAACGTGATCACGTTCGCCGACGAGCCGCACTACCGCCTGTTCTGGCGCTCGACGCTGCCTCTCTTCATGAACGCCGTGATCTACTCGCCGAGTTTTCCGAGGTGATGGGCACGCGGGCGCGTGCTGAGTTCTTGCATGTACACGCGCCCGCCCGCTGTAGCCGGTCAGTTCTACGAATCGAATCCCGCGCGGCTGCACGCGCAGGTCGAAGAGTGTTTCGCGGAGAACCCGCGCGTCGAAGCGAAAGAGCGATTCATCGGCGCGGTCGTTCCCCACGCAGGACTGATGTACAGCGGCCACGTGGCCGCGGCGTTTTACGCACTCGCTGATCTGCCGAAGCGGTTCGTGATCCTCTGTCCGAATCACACCGGCTTCGGACATTTCGCGGCGATCAATCGCGAAGGCGCGTGGCGCACGCCGCTCGGCGACGTGCCGATCGATTCGAAGCTCGCCGGCGCGTTGATGGCGAAGAGCGCGCTGCTCGCCGAAGACACGCGAGCGCACGCACGCGAGCATTCGCTCGAGGTCCAGCTACCCTTTCTCCAGGAGCTCCTCGGCAGCGACTTCACGTTCGTGCCGATCTGCCTCGGAGCGCCGCGTTACGAGATGTGCGAGCAAATCGGCAACGCGATCGCGGACGTCATCTCGGCCGAAGAGGAGCCGGTCGGCATGATCGCGAGCTCCGACCTCAATCACTACGAGGATCAGAAGGAGACGCTGCGCAAGGATCAACTCGCGATCGATCAGGTCCTCGCTCTGAATCCGCGCGAGCTTTGGCGCGTCGTCGAGGAGTTCGACGTCTCGATGTGCGGCTTCATCCCGACCACGACGATGCTCATCGCCGCCGAACGCCTCGGCGCGACGAAGGCGAAGTTGATCAAGCACGCCACCTCAGGCGACGTGAACCGCGATTACAGCCATGTGGTCGGCTATGCGGCGATTCTGATCTCATAGCCGCGCATGCGCATCGTTTTCGCCACGTCCGAGGTCTCTCCGATCGCCAAAACCGGCGGCCTCGGTGACGTGTGCGGATCGCTGCCGAAGGCGCTCGCTGCGCTCGATCACGACGTGACAGTGTTCATGCCGTTTTACCGGCAGGCGCGCGAGTGGTTCGAGCGCAACGACGTGCAGCCGGAGCAGATCACGCCGGCGATCCGCATCGACTGGGCCAACTGGAGCGCCGAGGCGACGTATTTCCGCACGGTCCTTCCGGGCAGCGAAGTGCCGCTGATTCTCGCCGCGAACGACTTCTTCTTCGATCGGGACCAGATCTACACCGGTTACGGCGGCGTTGACGATTTCCTGCAGCGCTACACGTTCTTCTGCCGCGCCGTGATTAGCGGCTGCGAGCTCCTGAACATCGCGCCGGAGGTTCTTCACGCCCACGACTGGCACACCGCGCTTCTGCCGGTCTACCTGCATTCGGGCCTGCGCGGGAGCGAGCAGTTCCGCAAAACGCGATCGGTGTACACGATCCACAACCTCAACTATCAGGGTGTTGCCGATCCGCCGGCGTTCTCGCTGACTGGTCTGCACCCCCGCTACTGGGCCGCCGACGCGCTGGAGCATTTCGGCAAAGTCAATCCGATGAAGGGCGGGATCATCTTCGCCGACCAGGTCACGACCGTGTCGCCGAATTACGCGCGCGAGATCGAGACGCCGGAGCTCGGCGCGGGACTCGACGGCGTGCTGCGGAGCGTCGCGTACAAGTTCAGCGGCATCCTGAACGGCATCGACGTCGACGAGTGGGATCCGGCGAGCGATACGCACCTCGACGCGAACTACGAGCCGGGCAAGCTGCACGGCAAAGCAATTTCGAAGCGGATGCTCGCCAAGGAAGCGGGGCTGAAGAGCAAGCCGCGAACGCCGATGCTCGCCGTGGTCTCGCGCCTCGTCGAGCAGAAGGGTTTGCAACTGCTTACACCGATTCTCGGCAAGCTCCTTCGCGCCGGCGCGCAAGCCGTCATCCTCGGCAGCGGCGACCGTCCGTACGAAGAAGCGTTCGAGCGCGTCGCGGAACAGCACCGCGATTCCTGCCGCGTGTGGATCGGCTTCGACAACTCGCTCGCGCATCGCATCTACGCCGGCGCCGATCTGCTGCTGATGCCTTCGGCGTACGAGCCGTGCGGACTCAATCAGATGTACGCGCTGCGTTACGGCACGGTGCCGGTCGTCAGGCTGACGGGCGGACTCGCGGACACTGTGATTCCTTTCGATGGCACCAATCGGGCCGAGGCGAACGGTTTCGGATTTCGACACATGAGCACCGACGAGCTCTATCTCGCCACGTGGGCCGGCATGCTCAACCACAAGGACTCGCGCACGTGGAAGATCTTGCAGCAGAACGGGATGGAGCAGGATTTTTCGTGGACGCGATCGGCGCGCGCGTATGAGGATGTGTATCGCCGCGCGGCCGGCGCGTGATCGCCGCGAACGAATGGCACCTCCGATGCAAACTGGCTTTGCCATGGTTGAACTCATCATTGCAGTCGCCGGTACGCTCCTGCTGATCATTGCCGGCAGTGGGCGGCGCCTCGCGCCGCAGCCGGTGCGTACACGCACGAATCGAAAACGTTGAAGCGATCAGCGTACGAAGAGTGCTTCCAATCGATCGTCGCCGTCTGGCGTGATGAAGGAGGCCGAAGCCTCGACGACATCGCCCTGATGGCGACGATCAATTCAGTTCTCGCCAACAAGTTCGACCACTTCTACTGGACCGGCTTCTACCGCGTCTGCGGCGAGCGGCTTGTCGTCGGGCCGTACATCGGCACGGTCGGCTGCCTGCAGATCGACTTCGGCAAAGGCGTGTGCGGTACCGCAGCCCAGCGGCGCGAAACGGTCGTCGTTCCTGATGTGAACGCGTTCCCCGGTCACATCGCGTGCGATCCGGTGTCGAAGTCGGAGATCGTCGTCCCGGTGTTCGACCGCGATCGCGAGCTCGTCGCCGTGCTCGACATCGATTCCGATCGGTTGAACGCGTTCGACGACGTCGATCGGCAGGGGCTCGAGAGGATCGTCTCGCTGTTCAGCGACTAGTCTCGTCGAGCATCTTGAGAAGGGAGCGCAACTCCTTCTTCACGCTCGCGAGCGCTTTATCCGCAGCATTCGCCGCCGGCTTCGCTGCGCTCGCCTTCTTCGGCTGCTCCGGTTGAGGTGCGGGCGCGCCGGCCTGGGGCTCGGTCTCGAGCTTCTTCTTCGCGCCGGCGATCGTGAAGCCTTCGGAGTAAAGGAGTTGCTTGATGCGGAGGATGATGTCGATCTCGCGACGCGTGTAGAGCCGCTGCCCGCCGCCGCTCTTGTTCGGCGCGAGCGACGGAAACTCCGTCTCCCAGTAGCGGAGCACGTACGGCTGGACGTCCGCGACCTTGCAGACCTCGCCGATTTTGTAGAGCTTCTTGTCCTCGGCGGCCTCGCCCACGTGGCGATTATGTCATCCCGAGCGGAGCGAGGGATCTGGGGGTGGGATGGCTCGTCGAGCCTCCCGCCCGGATTCCTCGCTGCCGCTCGGAATGACGACGGGTGACACCTGTCACAAGGTCACGTGCGCACAGTCATCCGGGCACGTACGTGTAACAACTAACTTGACGAGGCGAGGAAGCGCACATGCCCATTCAGGGACGACACATCGAAATTCGTGGCGTCGTTCAAGGTGTCGGTTTTCGTCCGTTCGTCTACCAGCTCGCTCAGCGGAATGGTGTGACCGGACAAGTGCGCAACGACTCCACGGGCGTCGTGATCGACGCGTTCGCTCCGGCCGAGGTGCTCGATACGTTTGTTGATCGACTGTCGAAGGAAGCGCCGCCCGCGGCGCGAGTGCGCGCGATTGGCTGGGCGCCGATCGTCGCCGAGCACATGCCGCCGCAGTTCGAGATCGCAGCCAGCGCGGCGGCCGAGGAGCGCAACGTCTCGATTCCGCCGGACCTGGCCACCTGCGACGACTGCCTCGCCGACATCTCCGATCCGAAAAATCGCCGCTATCGCTATCCGTTCACGAACTGCACGAATTGCGGACCGCGGTATTCGATCGTCCGGGACATTCCTTACGACCGGCCGCAGACCACGATGTCGTCGTTCGGGATGTGTGCCGACTGCCGTCGCGAGTACGAGAACCCGCTCGACCGCCGCTTCCACGCGCAGCCGAATGCGTGTCCGGAGTGCGGTCCGCAACTCGCCGCCCTGACGCCGCAGGGCGCGAAGATCTCGACCGGCGATCCGATCCGCTTCGCCGCGCGAGCGCTTCGAGCGCAGCTGACGGTGGCGGTGAAGGGGATTGGCGGCTTCCATCTCGCGTGCGACGCGCGTTCGTCCACAGCCGTCCAGCGTCTGCGCGACCGCAAACATCGCGAGGCCAAGCCGCTGGCAGTCATGGTTCCAGATCTCGCGGCCGCTCAGGCGATTGCGGAGATCAGCGATGCCGAGCGCGAGCTGCTGACGTCAGTCGAACGTCCGATCGTTCTCGTTCGCCGCCGCGCCGATTCCGGCATCGCTGACGAGGTCAGCGGCGCGACGCCGCTCCTCGGAGTCTTCCTTCCGTACACGCCGCTACACCACATCCTGCTCCGCGAAACGGGATTTCCGCTCGTCATGACGTCCGGGAACGTCGCCGAAGAGCCGATGGTCAGCGACAACTCGGAGGCGGTGGAGCAGCTGCGCGAGATCGCCGACATCTTTCTGGTTCACGATCGCGTGATTCACACGCGCGTCGACGACTCCGTTGCACGCGTGATCGCCGGCGCGCCTGTGGTGATGCGCCGCGGCCGCGGCTACGTGCCGCGCGGAATCGAAGTGGCGAAGCCGTTTGCCGTTCCGGTGCTCGCGTGCGGAGCGCATCTGAAGAACGCGATCTGCATCGGCGCCGGTAAGCATGCGTTCCTCGGGACCCATATCGGCGATCTCGAGTCTGTGGCGACGCTGCGGTCCTTCGAGGCGTCGATCGAGCAGATGAAGAAGTTCGTCGGCGTCGAGCCCTCGGTCATCGCGCACGACATGCATCCGGAGTACTTCTCGACGCGGTACGCCCTCGCGCAGGACAACGTCACGCGGGTGGTCGTGCAGCACCATCACGCGCACGTCGTCAGCGTCATGGCCGAGCACCACCTCGAGGGCCCGGTTCTCGGCTTCGCGTATGACGGCACCGGCTATGGTCCGGACGGGACGTCGTGGGGCGGCGAAATCCTGCTCGCGGATGAGCGTGCGTTCGAGCGAATCGCGACATTCCGCGCGATCCCGCTCGCCGGCGGCGATCAGGCGATCCGGCAGGTGTGGCGCATCGCGCTCGCGCTGCTCGACGAAGCGTTCGAAGGCGAGCCCCCGCTGCACGCGATTCCGCTGTTCCGCAGCACGCCGAGGAAGGCGATCGAGTCGATCCGTCACATGGTCGCGCGCGGAGTCAACACACCGCTCGGCCACGGGCTCGGCCGCTATTTCGACGCGCTCGGCGCGATCGGACTGTCGCTGACTGACGCGCGTTATGAAGGCGAGGTCGCGCTGCTGTGGAACATGGCTGCGGATCCCGCGGAGACCGCCCGCTATCCGTACTCGATTCGCGGCGGAGCGCATCCGTGGGAGATCGATCTGCGGCCTCTCGTGAGAGCCGCAGTGGTCGATCTAATCGACGGCCGCTCGCCGGCCACGATCTCGGCGAAGTTCCACAACACCGTCGCAGCCGTCTCGATCGACGTCGCGCAATCGATCGCGTCGCTTCGCGGCGACATGCCGGTCGTGCTCAGCGGCGGCTGCTTCCAGAACGCGCGGCTATCCGAGTCGATCATCGACGGACTCGGCGAAACCAGCAGCGTCTACATCGGTCGCGAAATCCCGCCCGGCGACGGGGGCATTGCCCTCGGCCAGGCCGTCATCGCCAACGCAGTGGTGGAGGGTTCCTCATGTGTCTAGGTGTTCCAGGGAAAGTCATCGAGATTGACGGCAGCATCGCGGTCGTGGATTTCTGGGGCGTTCGGCGCCACGTGAATCTCGACATCGTCGACGAGCCGGTCAAGCCTGGCGACTACATCCTCAACCACGTCGGCTTCGCGATCCGGCGCATTCCAGAAGAAACGATCGAACAGACGCTCTCGCTCTACGAGGAGCTCATGAGGGAAGCCGGCGACGACATGATGGCCGGCGACGTTCGGGGCGAGATCGAAGGGGCGCGGAAGAGCTGATGAAAACCGCCGAGCTGAAGTTCCGCGATCCCGCGCTGGCGAAGTCGCTTGCCGCCGCGTTGCAGAAGCTCGTCGACGAAATCGGTCGCCCCGTCGCCGTCATGCACGTCTGCGGCAGCCATGAACAGGCCATCGCGAAGTTCGGACTGCGGTCGCTGTTTCCGAAGAACCTCGAAGTGATCATGGGACCGGGTTGTCCCGTGTGCGTCACCGACGTGCCGGAAGTCGACGAAGGTGTCGTCCTCGCCGGCAACGGCGTTCGCATCGCGACATACGGCGACATGCTGAAAGTTCCGGGCACCGTGAAGTCGCTCGCCGATGCGCAGGCCACCGGCGCGAAGATCGACATCGTCTACAGCCCCGCTCAAGCGGTGGAGATCGCAAGAAAGAATCCCGGCGAGGAGCTCGTGTTCTTCGCCACCGGCTTCGAGACGACCGCGGTCGCGACCGCCGCGATCGTCGTCAACGACCCGCCGAAGAACTTCTCCGTGCTCTCCGCGCACAAGTACATCCCGCCGGTCATGGAGATCGTCGCGGAGATGCCGGAGTCGCGCGTCGAAGGTTTCCTCGCAGCTGGGCACGCGGCGACGATCACCGGCTGGGCCGTCTACGAGCCATTCATCACCCGACACAACCTGCCGGTCGTCGTGGCCGGATTCGAGCCGCTCGACATCATGGCCGGGCTCGTCGAGCTGGTGACGCTCGTGCGCGACAAGACTCCGCGCGTCGTCAACATGTTCCCGCGCTGCGTCACGAAGGAAGGCAATCTCGCGGCGCAGAAACAGCTCTGGAAAGTTTTCCGCACGATCGGAGGGCGGTGGCGCGGGATCGCGCACGTGCCGAACGGCAATCTACGGATTCGCGACGAGTTCGCGCACGTCGACGCGCGGCGCCGATTCGACATCGACGTGACCTCGCTGTGGGACTACGCGCCACCGCAGCTCGCCGGTCAGTGCATCTGCGGCGACATCATGGCCGGCATCAGGAACCCCAATCAGTGCCGCCTGTTCAACAAAGAATGCGTTCCTGAGAACCCGGTGGGCGCCTGCATGGTCTCGAACGAGGGCACATGCAAGATCTGGCACCTCTACGGCGGCGTTCCCGACCTCTCCGCGATCGAGGTAGCCTCATGACTGCGACGATTGCTGTTCCGAGCAGCGGACGCGTGACGCTCAAGCAGGGCGGCGGCGGCCGTGCGATGCGCGCTCTCATCGAGCGGCTGTTCATCAAAGACTTCGCGGCCATGCCGTTCGACGGCGTCGGCCTCGCGGCGATGGACGACGGCGCGGCCATTCCGATGGGCGACGAGTGGCTCGTCATCACCACCGACTCGCACGTCATTCACCCGATTTTTTTCCCGGGCGGCGACATCGGCCGCATCTCCATCTGCGGCACCGTCAACGATCTCGCCATGATGGGCGCGACGCGCATCCTCGGGCTCACGTGCGGCGTGATCCTCGAAGAAGGATTCCCGCTCGATCAGCTCGAAACGATTCAGCGCTCGATCGTTGATACCTGCATCGAAGCGGGAACGGTCGTCGTCACCGGCGACACGAAAGTCATGGGACGCGGCGAGATCGACGGCATCGCGATCAACACGACAGGCATCGCCATGACCAGGCGTGTCATTCGCGACAATGCGCTACGCCCTGGCGACAGGATCGTCGTCACCGGCACGATCGGCGATCACGGCCTGGCCGTCATGGCCGCGCGGCACGGGCTCGAGCTCGAAGGCGATCTGCGATCCGATGTCGCGCCTCTGAATTCGATGATCGCCGCGATCACCGCGGCGCTGCCGGACGCGATCACGGCGATGAAGGATCCGACGCGCGGCGGAGTCGCGAGCGCGCTGCACGAGATGGCGGCGAAGAGCAACGTCGCCGTGGTTCTTCGCGAGTCGGCCATCCCGGTCACCGATGCCGTCCGATCGGCCGGCGAGATCCTCGGGATCGATCCGCTGCACGTTGCCAACGAAGGCAAGGCGGTCATGGGCGTTCGGCCTGAAGTCGCCGAGGCGCTCGTCGCCGCGCTGCGCAGACACCCGCGAGGCCGTGACGCGGCGATTATCGGAACTTGCATCGCCGAACGTCCCGGTTCGCTGATCCTCGACACAGGCTTCGGAAAGAGACTGCTGGCTGAGCCGGAAGGCGAGCCGCTGCCGCGCATATGCTGACGAACGTCGAGCCGTTGCGGATCGCGGTTCTCTGCTCGAGGCGTGCACCCGGCCTGGACGCGCTGCTCGCCGACCCGCAACGCGGTCGTCTTTTCGACATCGCGTGCGTCGTCACGTCCGAGAACGAATTTCCCGATCGCACTCGCATCGAGCGCAGCGGCATCCCGGTCCTGATTCATCCGATCCGTCAATTCGTCGCCGCGCGGCGCGTGTCGCTTCGCGATCTCGCGGCGCGCCGCGCCTACGAGCGCTACACGATCGACGTGCTGCGGCACGAGAACATCGACGTCATCGTTTTGCTCGGTTACCTGTATGTCCTCACCGATGTGATGCTCGGCGAGTTTCCGGGCCGTGTCCTCAACGTGCACGACAGCGACCTCACGCTGACGGACGGAAATGGCGAGCGGCGGTACGTGGGCCTGCGCTCGACGCTCGACGCAATCAAGGCCGGTGAAGCGGAGACGCGCAGCAGCGTTCACGTCGTGACCGAGAAGCTCGACGGAGGGCCGATCCTGTTCCGAAGCGGCCCGTACGAGGTCGCGCCTTTCGCGCAACAGGCGGCCGCGTGGGGCGCGTCCGACATCGTGAAGGCGTACGCGTACGCGCATCGCGAGTGGATGATGCGCGACTCGTGGGGTGCGCTCGTGATCCAGGCGCTCGAGTCTCTCGCGGCCGAATTCGAAGAGGAAAACCCGACTGAAGCGACAGCGGCGGTGACCGCATGAGCGACATTCGAACGGAAGTCGATGGTGGCGTCGGCATCATCACGATCGACCGCAAACAGCGTTTCAACTCGCTCGACGTCGAGACGGCCCGCGACCTGCGCAAGGCCGGACTGCAGATGGCCCGCGACGAGACCATCCGCGCGGTCGTGCTGCGCGGCGTCGACGGGATCTTCTGCAGCGGAGCCGATCTGAAGTACATCCGCGCCGGCGGCGAGCACGACGACCTGGCGTACCTCAAGCCCGAGGACAGCGCGGAGTTCGGCGAGATCTTCAAGCAGATCCTCGAATACATCCACAGCACGATCTCGGAGATCCGCCGCGCGCCGAAGCCGTTCATCGCCGCGGTCGACGGCGTGGCGGCAGCCGGCGGTTTCGGCATCGCGATGTCGTGCGATCTCGTTTTCGCGTCGGAGCGCGCCACTTTCGAGTGGGCGTATTCGAAGACCGGACTCACAGGCGCCGAGAGCTCGACCTTTTTCCTTCCGCGTCTCCTCGGCTTCCGGCGCGCGATGGATCTGCTGTTCCTGAATCCCCGATTGAATGCGCAGCGGGCGTTCGAGATGGGACTCGTCAGCGCGGTGTGTCCGATCGCATCGTTCGACGCCGAGGTAATGACAGTCGCGAAGCAACTCGCCGCGGGACCGACCGAGGCGCTGGGAATCGCGAAGCAGTTGATCAATCAGGCAGCCGGGATGGACCGGCTCGACTTTCACCTGGACCGCGAGCTCGACCAGCTCGCGCGCATCGCAAACGGAAGCAACTTCGCGGAGGGACTCACGGCGTTTTTCGACAAACGGACGCCGGAGTTCGCGGGAAAGTAGATCGAATGAACGGCTGGCTCATCACGCTGACGTTTGCTGCGGCGAGCATCGGCTCGCTCCACTCGCTGGCGCCCGATCACTGGGTTCCATTCGCGGCGCTGGCGCGTTCGCGATGCTGGCGTCCCGGCCACACTGCGAAGCTGACCATCCTCTGCGGCTTCGGTCACGTGACCGTCTCCGCGATCCTTGGACTCATCGGTCTCTTCGTGGGACTCGAAACCGTGCAGGCGTTCGGCGCGCGCCTCGAAGATCACGCTGTCTTTCTGCTGATCGGCTTCGGCGTCGTCTACACGATCTGGGGCCTGAGGCGCAGTTTCGCACGCGATCCGCTGTCGGTCCTGCATCACCACGGACACCACCATCCGCACGGCGAAAACGATCACGATCACGGCCTGACGGAGTGGTCGCTGTTCCTACTCTTTTCGGCCGATCCGTGCGTGGCGGTCATCCCGATGATCATGGCCGCATCCGTCGGCGGGTGGGGTGCGGTGGTGGCGGTGGTGGTCACGTACGAAGTGGCGACGATCACGACGATGGTCGTTCTGGTCGCGGCGGCGCGCGCCGGTGCGAACAAAGTCCGCTTTGCGTGGTTCGACAGGTACGGCGACGCGGCAGCAGGTGCCCTGATCGTTACGGTCGGAACGGTTCTGTCGATCCTCGGTGTATAAGCGGTCACACCTGCAGTTAGCTCGTGTCACCACCGGCCTTCCCTAGCGCGGGTTACAACGGTCGACATGAAAGCGACTGTCATCCGCTGCACTGCGCCTGGCTCGCTTCCCATTGCCACCGACGCATTTCTCGCGACCGAGCTCGCAGTTCAGGGCATCGGTCTGTTGAGCGTTTCTCTCTTCAGCGAGGATGAGGCGGCGCGTTACCGGCACGATGCTGATTTCATGGCCGAGCGGATTCTCGAGGAGATCGCCGCCGCGCCACCAGACGTTCCCGTAGGTATTCTCGGCTACGCCACCACCGCTGCCGGCGCGATCATCGCCGCCTCGCAGAGGCCGGACAAGATCAGCGCCGTCGTCGCGGTGAACGGCCGCACCGATCTCGCAGTCGATGAGTTACGCGAGGTTCACGTACCGACGATGCTGCTGGTCAACGACATGCCGGTGCTCCGCGTGAACCGCGAGGCGCTCGCGCTGATCAAGAGCGAACGCCGCATCGAGATCGTGCACGGCAATGGCGAAGAAGCCGTTCGCGCAATGGTCGACAAGACCGTGCGCTGGTTTGCCGACAAACTCGTCCGCGTTGCCGTCGTCGCCTAGCGAAATGCGCTAGTAGACGTTGACCGACGGCTCGAGCGTCCGCTCCGGCTCAACCGGCCGCGGACGCTCGACCACGAGCGGCGCGTGCTCGCGCCGGAACGATTCGGTCACATGGCACTTCCAGCAGACCGGCTGGTGTGTCGCCAGCACGGCCGGCAGATCCTGCGGGGCGACATCCTTCCACTCGCGGCTCGTTCCGTCGGGAGCCAGGACTGCAGGCGGGCGCTCGTGCCACACGATCTTCGCGATCGGAGCGTGGCAGACGACGCATTTCTTCGCCGTGTACCAATCCGTCGCAATCGCGCGCACCAGAGTCGCCTCGGGCGATTCTTCGATCTGACGGACGCACGCTTCGTCGCATCCTTCTTTTTCCGGCCACCTCGTGCAGGAGCCGAGACGCAACGACTCAGTCGACCGCATCGCGGAGACGCGAACGGCTACGGGCTGATGATTTTCCGGACAGGTGACGACGCGTGTGCCGCGGAACTTGAAGAATGCGCGACCGATAGCGGTAACGGACATGGGGTGCCTCCTCAGACCCTCATGTCTACTTCTCCTGCGCACAACCTGCGGTGCGAGTGGTCACCGGGCGATGTGAGATTCGCTCAGAGGACGCGACGTTCGACGTCAGTTTCGAGCCGCCCGTCGATCTCGTTGAAGAGCCCCACTGCCGCGCCGTACACCTCGTCGACCGAGATCTCGGTCATGCAGCGATGGTGGCCGAGCGGGCACTCCTTCTGATAACAGGGACCGCATCCGATGTCCTTCTGGATCACGCGCGTGGCGCCGGGAATGACCGTGCGGCCCGGATCAGTCGGACCGAAGATCGAGACCGACGGAACCGCGAGCGCAGCGGCGAGATGCAGCGGACCGCTATCGTTGGTGATGATGACGGAGCAGTGGGAGATTGCAGCGGCGAGATGCAGCACGTCCCCGTCTTCGCCAATCAGCGGCAACCCATCGCACGATGTAGCGATCGCTTCGGCCTGTTCGCGCTCGCCGGGGCTCGTCAGCAGGACGACGTCGTACCCGTCGGCGCGAAGGCGCGTGGCCACTTCGCAGTAGCGTTGGTCGCCCCAGTGCTTGGCCCGTCCGTACAAACCGCCGGCATGAATGCCGAAAAGCGGGCGGTCGAGCATGACACCGAGAGTGCGGAGGCGCTTCCGCGCTTTTTCACGTGTCGCAACGGGCAGCGATACGGTCGGGATCTCGTCCACGACGCGTGGCGCGCTCATCGCGGCGAGCAGCTTCGTGTAGTCGTCGAGCTGATGACGGCGATCGCCGCGTGATACGCCGTGCGTGAGAAGGAAGCGGCGGCAGTCGGTCGAGTAACCCCATCGCTCTTCGATTCCGGCGGCAAACGCGATCACCGCTGCGCGGAACGAGTTCGGGAGGATCACGGCGCGCCGGAAACGGCCGTTGCGGAGAATGCTGATGCGCTCGCGCGTATCGCTGCTCCATGGCAGCACTTTCTTGAAAAGACCGGACGAAACCAGCAGCGTGGCCACGTTGTCCGGCGCTGCGACAGCGATTCCCCCTTCCGCTCGATAGCGGTGCTGCAGCGCCCTGTACGTGGGGAGGGCAAGGATGTTGTCCCCGACCCAGTTCAAGCCGATGACGACTGTTTCCGCGCGACTACCCATCTGCGATTTCGCTTTCCCCCGTCCCTTTCCAGCGATCGTGCATCCACAGCCAGAGGTCGGGCCGGGAGGCAATGCGGCGCGAAATCACGTCGTTGATTCGCGTCGTCAGCGCCACCGGGTCCCGTTCTTCCTCAGTCAGTCGATCGACACGAATCAGTTCCTCGAACTCGAGACGATGCCTCGTTTTTTGCGGAATGCAAAAAGCGAACACAATCGTTGAGCCTCGTTTCGCGGCCATTCGGGCGGGTGCTGGCGTGGTCCATGCCGGGCGGCCGAGGAAGGGTGCGAGGATCCCCTCCTGAGGGAGCACGGCCTGGTCGGGGAGAATCACCACGACGCCGTTCTCCGCGAGGGCCTTCATGAGCGGTCTGGCGGCGTTGCGCCTATCGATAATCTCGGCGCCCGTGCTCGCGCGCAGTCGCACCAGATCTCGCTGCAAGTATTCATTGTCGAGGCGCCGGGCCACCGTGTACACGTTGTTCGTCAGCGATGTGATGGCCAGGCCGCCGACCTCCCAGCTTCCGTAGTGCGCGCTGATCACGATCACGCCGTTGCCGGCGGCGGCGGCCTCGTGGAACAGATTCGTGTTGACGATCTCACAGTGCGCGAGAATCTCGTCGAACGACATTCGCTGGATCTGGACGTATTGAAGGAGCTGTCGCCCGAAGTGGCGCCAGCATTCGTCGAGGATCGCGCGCAACTCGTTTTCACTTTTGTCGCTGAACGCCGCGCGCAGATTGCGCATGGCCAGACGGTCGCGGCCGCGGAGCAGAAGGCGTGCTGCGGAACCGAAACGGCCGCCCCACGAGTAGACGCGCTCCTCGCCGGCCGCTCTCACCGCCGCAGCGATGGCGCGATAGAACGCGTACTCGGCGAGCGCCTGGATCCTGTTCTTCTTCCTCCTCGTCATCGACTGGCCACCTCGGCAATTCGCGCGAGGACCGCGTCGTCGAGAACGAATTCGGCTGGGATGGCGATCACGTCGGGCGTGTCGATCTTCACCGCGTCCTTTTCGGTCGTGACGATTGCGTCAGCGTCGCGTGCTTCGGCGTGAATTCCGGCGATGTCGTCGGGCGTGTAGCGGTGATGGTCCGGGAAGCTGCGCGTGCCGAGGACCTGAAGGCCTGCTTCGCGGAGGGCGTCGAAGAACTGTTCGTTGTTCGCCAGACCGGCGAACGCGAACACGCGCCGCCCGCGCAGCGCGTCGGGGATCCTCAGCTGCAGGCGCCGCGCGACGACGACATCCGCATCGCGCAGCGCTGATCGGCCCTCGCGAAAGAATCGGGACGGCACGTCGATCACGATGTCGAGATCGCGATGCAGCTGGAGGTGCTGGAAGCCGTCATCGAGCACGAATACATCACACGATTGTCGAAGTGCATTCTCGTAACGATTAACGCCGACGATTACAGTGGCTGATTCAGTGCTCTTTTTGATCAACACAGGCTCGTCGCCGAAACGCTTCGCGTCGAGCGCGTCGACGACTCCCGATGCCGATCCGCCGTAGCCGCGCGTCAGCACGCCTACGCGGAAGCCGCGCTTCTCGAGAAAGCGGCAGATCGCGATCACCGCCGGCGTCTTTCCGGCTCCGCCGAGCGCGATATTGCCGACCGAGATCACCGGCTTGTCCAGCCGCTTCGCTTTCAAGACGCCGGCACGATACAGCGCACGGCGGACGCGGTTCACGGCGCGATAGAGCAGCTCCGCCGGCTTGAGCAGGACGATCACGCCAGGAGCTCGACGATCCGACGCGCCGTGCGCTCCGAGGCTCCGCGGTTCCGTTCGACGACGCCTCGTGCCCGTTCGCCCATGGCCCGCTGCTCCCCGTCGTCATCGAACATCCGCTCAGCGAACGCGATGACGTCCGCTGCCTTCCGTACCTCGGTCGCTGCGCCGGATTCGAGAAACGCCGCGGCGATCTCGCGGAAGTTCGTCATCGAAGGACCGAAGCACACCGGCACGCCGGCCGCGGCGGGCTCGATCGGATTGTGTCCGCCGAACGGCGCGATGCTCCCGCCGACGAATGCCGCGGTGGCGTAGCGGTAGATGCGTGCGAGCTCGCCGAAGGTGTCCAGCAGGAGAACGTCCGCCGCCGGGGCCGGGGACGCCTCACCGAATTGGGAGCGACGCACGTAACGCAGGGAGGTCGTGTCGAGCAGACCGGCGACGAGCTCGAATCGCTCGGCTTTTCGCGGCGCGATGACCACGAACGCGTCGCGCTCGCGAACGAAACGTTCGAGCTCCGGCAGCAGCGCCTCGTCTTCCCCCTCCATCGTCGATCCGAGGATCAGGGTCTTGCGGCCGGAGATGAGGGACTCCAGGTTGGGCGCGACGTCGAGCGGCACGTGGTCGGGCTCATAGTCGAACTTCACGTTGCCTGTGACCTCGACGCGATCGGGTTGTGCGCCGATTGCTTCGAATCGATCGCTGTCGTTCTGCTCGCGGGCGAGGATCCGGTCGTAGTTCCCCAGGATCCTGCCCACGATCCTCCGGAACGCGCGATACCGCGGCAGCGAACGATCGGAGATGCGGCCGTTCGCCAGAATCAGCTTCAGGCCGCGCTCGCGCGCGAGACGCGTCACGTTCGGCCAGATCTCGGTCTCCATCGTGGCGAAAACGCGCGGCCGGTGATGATCGAGGAACCGGCGTACGGCGAACGAGAGATCGAATGGAAAGTACGTGACCGTCGCCTCGGGATAAAGCCGTTTTGCCTGAGCCTGTCCGGTGATCGTCGTCGTCGTCATGACGATCGAGGTTCCCGGTCGGAGACGCTGAATTGCCGCGACCACCGGCCTCGCCGCGATCGTCTCGCCGACCGACACGGCGTGAAGCCAGATGTCATGTGCGCCGTTGCGGGTTCTGTAAACACCCATCCGCTCCGGGAAGTTCGTCAGGTACTTGCCGCGAAGGAAGCCGGTGAACAGAAAGAACGGCAGGGTGATGATGAAGACGAGGTACAGAAGAACCTCGTACAGGACGAACATGGCGGCGAATCATAACTTCACCGCGCGGGAATGCTCAGACGTCTGTATAGTTATCTCATCAGTACTGAATGATCGACAAAGTCATCGCCGCAGGTCTCGTCCTGCCAGACCTGACGCGCACGGTTGCTGAAGAACACCTCGAAGAACTGACGAAGCTGATCGAGACGGCCGGTGGCTCGGTCGTCGATCGCGTGTTCGCCAAACGGCAGCGCCCCGATCCGGCGACGTTCTTCGGCAGCGGTAAGGCCGAGCAGATGAAATCGAAAGCCGAGCGCGAAGGCGCGACGCTGGTCGTGTTCGACGATGACCTTTCGCCTGCTCAGGTCCGCAATCTGGAGAAGATCATCGGCATCCCGGTGATGGATCGCAGCGCGCTCATTCTGGAGATCTTCGCCGGCCGCGCGCGCAGCCGCGAGTCGCGCACGCAGGTCGAGCTCGCGCAGCTCGAGTACATGCTGCCGCGCCTGACGCGTCAGTGGTCGCATCTCTCGCGGCAGGCCGGCGGCGCCGGCGCGAAGCGCGGCGTCGGTGAGACGCAGCTCGAAATGGACCGCCGCATCGTGCGCACGCGGATCAGCCGCCTCAAGACCGACCTCGCGAAGATCGAGCAGACACGGGAGACGCAGCGGAAGTCGAGGACGGCCGCATTCACCGTCGCCCTCGTCGGCTACACGAACGCCGGCAAGTCGACGCTGTTCAACCGGCTGACCCACGGCGATGCTGTCGCCATCGACAAGCTTTTCGCCACGCTCGATGCCAAGTCGCAGCGCGCCGCGTTCGAGATGCCGCGCGAGACCGTCATCATCGACACCGTCGGGTTCATCCGCAAGCTCCCGCACCACCTCGTGGCGTCGTTCCGTTCGACGATGGAGGAAGCTGTTTCCGCCGACCTCGTGCTGCACGTCATCGACGGCAGCCATCCGCAGTTCCACGAGCAGCGCGAGATCGGCGAGCAGGTTCTCGACGACCTCGGCGTCGACCGCGAGCGCGTCATCGAGGTCTACAACAAGGTCGACCAGTTCGACGATCACTTCATGCCGCGCCGCGAGGCATCGATCGCTGTCTCGGCGCTGACCGGCGAAGGCATCGACCGCCTCATCGCCGCGGTCAGCGTACGCGAACGTGCCGACGGCGAGATGATGCGCCTCCACGTTCCGCACGAAGACTCGCGCATGGCGGCGAAGCTCCACGAGCTCGCCGAGGTGTACGAGCAGACCGTGACCGAGCAGGGCACAATCTTTCGTGTATGGGTGCCGCATCATGCCGTACACTTGTTCGAGCCGTACTCGGCAGAGCAATTGCTCGAGTCGGCACGATTGAAGTGACTCGAATGAACGTCAAAGACTCCGTCTTCCGCCCCGGTCCGTCACTCATCCGGCTGAGGAAAATACCTAGTTGCACGCAGAAAGGATGCGCGCCATGAGCTCCGTTCAAGCTTCTGACGAACCCCCGTCCGCCTCACCACTGGCTGAACCCTCCTCGTCTCCCCAGAAAAAACATCTCGACATTTATCGCCGCAACCGGGCGCGGCTCTACCCTTCCGTCACCGACGCACAGTGGAATGACTGGAAGTGGCAGCAGAAGAACCGCGTCACCACGCTCGAACAGATCACCCAGCTCTTCTCGATCGATGAGTTCTCGATCGCCAGGATGGACGAGATCTTCGAGCTCTATCGGACGGCGATCACTCCGTATTACCTGTGCCTGATCGACTTCGACAATCCCCGCGATCCGCTGCGAGTGCAGTCGGTGCCGTCGCCTGACGAAGCGATCAATCCGGGCGAGCTGGTCTGGGATCCGTTGAATGAGGAGGGCGACTCACCGGTCACGGGCATCGTCCATCGCTATCCCGATCGTTGCCTCTTTCTCGTGACGTCGTATTGCCCGCTGTACTGCCGCTATTGCACGCGCAAGCGGAAGTGGGTCGACGAGGATGGTACGACCGGACAGCGCAAGATCGAGTCGATGCTGCAATACGTGGCGCAGCATCCCGAAATCCGCGACGTCATCGTCAGCGGCGGCGATCCGCTGTCACTGTCGCTGACGTACCTCGAGAAGATCCTCGCCGGTCTGCGGGCGATTCCGCACGTCGAGATCATCCGCTTCGGCTCGCGAGTTCCCGTCTTCCTGCCCCAGCGCATCGACGCGGAGCTCACGTCGCTGCTCGAGAAGTACCACCCCATCTGGATCAACACGCACTTCAATCATCCCAACGAGATCACGCCGGAGTCGGCAGCGGCATGCGATCGCCTGCTGCGCGCCGGGATCCCGGTGAACAACCAGGCCGTGTTGCTGCGCGGTGTGAACGACTGCCCGTACACGATGCGCGACCTCGTGCAGGGACTGATGAAGATTCGCGTGCGGCCGTACTACCTCTACCTCTGCGACCAGGTCATGGGCGCCGAGCATTTCCGCACGTCGGTCGGCGAAGGCATCGAGATCATCGAATTCCTGCGCGGCCACACGTCAGGTCTTGCCGTGCCGCAGTTCGTTCTCGACGCGCCCGGAGGCGGCGGCAAAGTCCCGCTGATGCCGAACTACGTCCTTGGCAACTACGGCGACTCGATCGTCTACCGCAACTTCGAAGGCGTCATCGGCCGATACGACGACGTTCAACGCCAGCCGCATCAGTGCGACCGCTGCAGCGACCGCGAGGATGCCGACGAGCGTGGAATCGCCAGGCTACTGAACCGCACTGCGGACCGATTCGAGCCGCAGGCCGTGCGCGATATCCCGAAGGGAGTCAAGATCAAGCCCCGCAGGACATCGTCCGAGTAGATGCGCATCGGGCTGACCTTCAATCTGAAACCGGCGCACGCGACGGGCGACCGGTTCGAAGAGTTCGATTCCGAGGAGACGATCGAGGCGCTGGAGCGCGCGATGCGCGCGAAGGGGCACGATCCCGTCCGCCTCGGCTGGGGCGAGGAGATGCTCGACGCGCTCGAACATGAGCGCGTCGATGGCGTCTTCAATCTCGCGGAAGGAATCGGCGGCCGGGGCCGCGAGTCGCAGGTGCCGGCCGTTCTGGAGATGTATGGCATCCCATGCAGCGCTTCCTCCGCGCTTTCCATTGGACTGACTCTCGATAAGGCGCTGGCGAAAAGGGTTGCGCGGGCAAATGGGATTGCCACAGCGCCGTTCCAGGTCGCGGGTCGCGGGTCGCAGGTCGCAGGGCTGCGTTATCCCCTGTTCACTAAACCGCTGAACGAGGGTTCCTCGATGGGGATCACCGCGTCATCGCTGTGCGCAGATGAAACAGCGCTGGGTGCCGCGCTTGATCGGTTGTCGAAGTACGGCCCGGTCCTTGTCGAAGAGTTCCTGCCAGGCGATGAGTACACCGTCGGCATCGTCGACGCTGAACCAATCGGCGTGATGCAGGTGCTGCCGCGACAACAGACAAACGACAACCGGCAACCATTCATCTACTCGCTGGAAGTCAAACGCGACTACCTGAACCTCGTCGAGTACCGCGTCTTCCGCGACGACGAGCTCGAAGCGGTGGCGATGGACGTCTGGCGCGCGTTCGGCCTGCGCGACGTTGCGCGCGTCGACATCCGGCGGGATCGCGATGGCGTGCCGAACTTCGTCGAGGTCAATCCACTGCCGGGGATGCACCCGGTCAACAGCGATCTGATCATCCTGGCGACGCGGATCGGCTGGAAGTACGACGATCTGATCGGCACCGTGGTCGACAGCGCGACGCGGAGGTGGAAAGCGTGCGCGTCGTAGTTGCGTACAACGACGACACTGGGCTGAAGACGCACCTCAACGAGGTCGAACGCATAGGCGAAGAGGAAGTCGCCGGCACGGCTCACGAGATCGCGTCGATCCTCAGCGCCGAGCTTTTACCCGTCCGCAGCGTGCGCCGGGCGATCGATGCGCTGCGCCGCGGGAAACCCGACCTCGTTTTCAATCTCTGCGAAGGCGTGCAGGGAAACCCGCGGTGGGAGATGCATTTCGCGCTCGCGCTGGAGATGCTGGGACTGCCGTTCACGGGATGCGACCCGGTCGCCGTCGGGATCTGCGGTGATAAATGGCTGACGAAACGACTGCTCGACGGCGCCGGCATCGCCACTCCCCGTGGATTTCTCGTCACAACGCCGAGTGACATTTCCGCGATTCGGGGCACCTGGATCGTCAAACCGTCGCTCGAAGACGCCGGAATCGGCATCGATGCCAGCTCGGTCTGCTCCAGCCGGGCAGAAGTGGTCGCGCGAGCCGCGCATGTGATCGAGACGTATCATCAACCTGCGCTCGTGGAAGAGTTTATCGACGGTCGCGAGCTCAACCAGGCGCTGTTCTGGGGCGAGGACGGCGCGGTCGTGCTTCCCCCGGGAGAAATCGTTTTCGCCGAGCAACTTACGGCCGGAGAGCGCGTCGTCGGCTGGAAAGCGAAATGGGCCGCCGGATCGGCCGAGGATCGGGCAACTTCGAACAGAACCCCTGCGGTGATTGATGACACATTGCGGAGTGACATGGCCAATATGTGTACTCACGCCGCAAACGTACTCTCTCTCGGTGGTTACTGCCGGTTCGATCTCCGGCAGCGTTCCACTGGTGAACTGTGCATCCTCGACGTCAACCCGAACCCCGATATCGGTCAGAACACCGGATTCCGCAAAGCGCTGAGCGCTGCCGGAATCGGGTTCGCCGATTTCCTGAACCAGCTTATGATTGCAGCTCGCGCGTCGCGCGCCGCATGAACATCCGCCCGGCCGAGCCCAAAGATCGCGACCGCATTCTCGACATCCTGGTCGGAACGGCCCTCTTCACCGATGAAGAGGTCCGCTGCGCGATCGAGCTCGTCGACATCTGGCTCTCTGACGGCCATCCCGAGAAGAACGACTACGTCACGGAAGTCGTCGAGGAAGCAGACGGCCGCGTCGCCGGCTATGTCTGCTACGGCCCGACTCCGCTGACCGACGGCGTCTACGACCTCTACTGGATCGCCGTCGACCCGAAACGGCAGGGGCAGGGACTCGGCCAGGTTCTGCTCCGTTTCGTAGAAAATGAAGTCCGCAAGCGGCGCGGGCGCATGCTTCTGATCGAGACCTCGTCGAAAGGGACTTACGCGGCGACCGTTCGCTTTTACGAGCGCAGCGGCTACACGGAAATCTCGCGGATCAAGGACTTTTACAGAATCGAGGATGACAAGGTCGTGTTCTGCAAGAGGCTCACGCCATGACACAGCTGAATCCGACCACGATCCTGTACATCGCGCTGGCGTTCTACGCAGCGGGCACTCTTGTCGCGCTCGCTTCGCTGTTCACGCGCGGGAACCGCCCGCAGTTCATGGGCCTCCTGCTGATGATCGCAGGCTTTGCCGCGCACACTGTCTGGATCGGCACGATCTGCGTGCGGACGGGACATCCTCCGCTGACGAATCTCCCGGAGACGGCCTCGTTCGTCGCGTGGACGGTCTTCCTGGTCGAGCTGGTGCTCTACATTCGCTACCGCGTTTACGCCGCTTCGTTTTTCGTTTATCCGCTCGTGTTCATCCTTCTCGCGATCGCAGCCGTGGTCGGCGAGCCGTTCGCACATCTGAACCCGGCGCTGCGCTCGTCACTTTTCACGACGCATCTGCTCTTATCGACAGTGGGCGTGGCGGCGCTGCTGATCGGGCTTGCCTTCACGCTCCTTGCATGGGTGCAGGACCGCTCGCTGAAGTCGAAGAAGCGCGGCGCGCTATGGGATCTGATCCCAAACCTGAATGTCTGCAGGATGGTGAGCCGTCGCGCGCTCACGATCGGCTTTGCGATTTACACGCTCGGCCTGATCGCCGGCGTGGTGTGGTCCTACCGGACGACGGCGGACCTGATCGTGCCGAATGCCAAGGAAATCGGCGCGGTCGTGGCCTGGGTCTTCTTCGGCATTCTTCTCGAGTCCTTCATCAGCGGCGCATATCGCGCCACCCGGACGATCCTGATCTCCGCGTGTGCGTTCGTCGCGATCGTGATTGCCATTCTGGGGATTGCGCATGGCTAGCAGCCTCGTACTGGTCGGCCTGAATCACCGGACCGCGCCGGTCGACGTGCGCGAACGGCTCAGCGTTGCCGAGGCGAAGCTTCCGGAGTTCGTCCGCTCGTTGCGCGAGTTGCCGAACGTCGACGGCGCCGCGCTGCTGTCGACGTGCAACCGCGTCGAGGCGATCGTCTCGGCACAAACGGAAGACGTCATCGAGTCGGTCGTGAACTGGCTCGCCGATCGCGCCGTCACCGATCGTGCCTCGCTCGAACATCATCTCTACATCCTTCGCCACGGCGATGTCGTCAGGCACCTCTTCCGCGTCGCCTCCGGCCTCGATTCC
Organism: Thermoanaerobaculia bacterium; assembly: GCA_036390755.1. Taxonomy (GTDB): domain Bacteria; phylum Acidobacteriota; class Thermoanaerobaculia; order Gp7-AA8; family Gp7-AA8; genus DASVHS01. Next base: position 72,735 of record DASWBH010000389.1, on the reverse strand, counting down.
ATGATCCTCGGCGAGCCTCAGATCGGAGGACAGGTCCGCAAAGCGTTCCAGTCAGCGCAGGAACTGCAGACACTCGATCAGCTCCTCGGGCAGGTGTTCGACAACACGATGCGCGTCGCCAAGAAGGTGCGCACCGACACCGGCATCGGCGAGCACGCCGTCTCGATTCCGTACGCGGCCGTCGAGCTGGCCAAGAAAATCTTCGGCGACCTCCGCGGCCTTCGTGTGCTGCTTCTCGGCGCCGGCGACATGGGCGAACTGACGGCCGAGCACCTGCACCAGCAGGAAGTGAAGCAGGTCTTCGTCGCCAACCGATCGCACCAGCGAGCGATCGAGCTGGCGGAGCGCTTCGAAGGCGAGGCCGTGCAGTTCGATTCCCTCGATGAGCACCTGATCTCGTGCGACATCGTCATCGCCTCGACAGCCGCGCCGCACTTCGTCATCGAGCCGGCGCACGTCCGGCTCGCGCTCGAGTCGCGCCGCAATCGCACGCTGTTCCTCATCGACCTCTCCGTTCCGCGCAACATCAATCCGGCGATCAGCGAGATTGACGGCGCGTACCTGTACAACGTCGACGACCTGCAGAACGTCGCCGACGCGAACCTCGAGCTGCGTCAGCAGAAAGCGCAGGAAGCCGAGCAGATCGTGTCGCGCGAAGTCGACGCGTTCCGCAAACGTCTGGTCGCGCAGGACGCCGTGCCCACGATCGTCGAGCTCCAGCAGCGCCTCGAGGCGATCCGTACGGCCGAGGTGGAGAAGTGCCTGCGCAAGCTCGGTCCGGTCGGCGCCGAGCAGCGCGAAGCGATCGAGATGCTGACGACGCAGATGGTCAACAAGATCCTGCACTACCCGATCCTTCAGCTGAAGGAAGCGTCCGACGAGCCGCAGGAGCGGGAGTCGCTCCGCCGCACGATCAGAAAGATCTTCGGCCTGTAATGACGCGCCGCGTCCGCATCGGCACCAGAGGCAGTCAACTTGCGCTCTGGCAGGCCAACGAGACTTCGCGCAAGCTCGCCGGCGCCGGATTCGATCCCGAAATCGTCACGATCAGGACGACTGGCGACAAACGTCAGGACGTGCCGCTCGCCGCCGTCGGCGGCAAAGGCCTCTTCATCAAAGAGCTCGAAGAGGCGCTCGAGCGCGGCTCGGTCGACATCGCCGTGCACAGCCTCAAGGATGTGCCGTCGATCATCCCGCCGCAGTTCACTCTCGCCGGGTTTCTCGAGCGCGCCGATCCGCGCGACGCGTGGGTGCATCCGGAACGGCTTCCGATCAAGGACGTGCCCGCGGGGGCGACGGTCGGAACGAGCGCTCCACGCCGCCGCGCGCAACTGATCGAGAAATTTCCGCATCTCAAAGTCGAATCGATCCGCGGCAACGTCGAGACGCGGATCAACAAGGCACGCTCGGGCCAGTTCGCAGGCATCATCCTCGCCAGCGCCGGCCTCACGCGCCTCGGCCTCGCCGCCGAGATCACGAGCTACTTCTCCGTCGACGACATGATCCCGGCCGCCGGGCAGGGCATCGTTGCGATCGAGACGCTCGCGAACAACGCGCTCGGCCGCGAGGCGGCGGCTGCGATCAACGTGAAGGCCAGCGAACTGGCGGCGCTGTCCGAACGCGGCGTCCTGCAGCGCTTCGGCGAACGGCTCGACTGCTACTCGGCCGTCGCCGTTCACACGACGAGCGAGAACAACGGACTGACGATCCGCGCCTTCGCCGCCGACTACGACGGCAAACGAACGGTGCGCGTGCGCCGCAGCGGACGCGACCCTCAGGAAGTGATCGGCGCGGTTTACGACGAATTGATCGCAAACGGCGCGATGGAGCTGCTCTGTGCAACGACCAGGTGAAAAACTCGGAACCGTCTACCTCGTCGGCGCCGGTCCCGGAGACGCGCGGTTGCTGACGCTGCGCGCCGCCGAGCTGATCGCGTCGGCAGATCTCGTCGCGCTCGACGCCCTTGTCTCGAAGGACATTGCCGCGCGGATTCCGCCGACGGCGCAAATCGTCTATGTCGGCAAACGATCGAGCGCGCACACGCTCCCGCAGGACAAGATCAACCAGCTGCTCGTCGACGAAGCGAAGAAGGGCCGCAAGGTCGTGCGGCTCAAGGGCGGCGATCCGTTCGTGTTCGGCCGCGGCGGCGAGGAAGCGGAAGAGTTGATCGCAGCAGGTGTGCCGGTCGAGATCGTGCCGGGAATCTCGTCGGCGATTGCCGGACCGGCGTACGCCGGCATTCCGGTCACGCATCGCTCGCACGCGACGTCGGTGACGCTCGTGACAGGCCATGAAGCCGATGACGGCTCGACCGGCATCAAGTGGGGTGCGCTCGCGCAGCTCGACGGAACGATCGTCTTCATGATGGGTTTCGCGAACCTGCCGGTGATCTCGCAGAAGTTGATCGAGAACGGCATGTCGGCCGATCGCCCGGTCGCGGTGATCTCGAACGGCACGCGGCCGGAACAGCGCACCGTAACGGGCACGCTGCGGACGATCGAGCAGCGTGTGGCCGAGGCGAAGCTGCCGACGCCGGCGCTGATCGTCGTGGGCGAAGTCGTGAAGCTCCACGACGTGATCGACTGGTTCGAATCAAAGCCGCTCTTCGGCAAGCGAGTTGTCGTTACACGAGCGCGCGAGCAGGCATCGCAGCTCGTGCAGCTTCTGACCGACGCGGGCGCGAACGTGCTGCAGTTCCCGACCATTCAGACAGCCGCTCCGGAGTCGTTCGACTCGCTCGATCGAGTGATCGGCGGCAAGTACGACCTGATCGTCTTCACTTCCGTCAACGGCGTACGTTCGTACTTCGACCGTCTGATGGAGAAGGGGAAGGACGCGCGCTCTCTCGCCGGAACGCGGATCGCGGCGGTCGGCGATACGACGGCCGCTGACCTCCGCGTGCGCGGCATCGTCCCCGATCTCGTTCCTGACAAGTTCCAGTCGATCGCGCTGCTTCCTCTTCTCGGGAACGACCAGCGCGGCGTCCGGACAGCGGTGATTCGCGCCGCCGAAGGAAGCGACGACCTCATCGACGAGCTTCGCCGCCGCGGCGGCGAAGTTGACCTCGGCGTCGCGTATCGCACGGTGGCCGTCGACGAGGACCTCGCATCGGTGCGCGAGCTGATCGCCAACGACGCCATCGACATCGTCACGTTCACGAGCGGTTCGACCGTATCGAACTTCTTCGACATGCTCACACCCGACGAGCGGAAGCGCCTCCTGAACCGAGCGCTGGTCGCGTCGATCGGTCCCGTGACGAGCGAAGCGATTCGCCGCTACGGCCGCGGCCCGGATGCGGAGTCGAAGAGCGCCAGCATCCAGGCCTTGTGCGACGCGGTGATTTCGCTGGCCGTCAACAAGCAGACTGCAACCGTCTAGTACACTCGGCCCGTGCTTGACGCCGGGCGTGATCTGCCGCAGCGGGTCATCGCCGCTCTGATCTGGGTCGCGGCTTTCTGCTACGCGTGCGGCATTTTCCTGGCGTCGACGCTCCTGTTGCGCGCCCTGCCGCCGACCGCACACATTGCCGTCGGCATCGTCACGATCGAGAACGTATCGAAGCTCCGCGACTACGCGACGGAAGGATTGTTCTTCGTGCTGGTGCCGGCGCTCACGCTTCTTCTGCACCGGTACGGCGTTCGCGCCGATGCAGCGTTACGGCGGCGTGCCGCCGGGCAACACAATCTGATTTCGCTGCTTTTTCTCACGCCTTTCTTCATCGCGCCGTTTCTGTACCTGACGACATCGAAGTGGGGATGGCCGCTGTTGATCCCGATCGCAGCCGGCCTGGCACTTCCTGCTGCAATCATCGTCGTGCAGCGGACGCGCTGGCTGCGCGAGCTGTTCCGCGCCGACTTCGCGGCGTATCACGCGATGATCCTGACGAGCGCGTTCGCCTGGATTCTCTTCCGCTACATCGCCGCCGCGAAGCGCATCGCGCATGTGCCGACGCTCTTCCTCGAAGTCGTCTTCGTCCTGTTCTTCCTTCTGCTGTTCTGGATCGTCTTCGCGTTCATTGCGCGCGTCGCGTCGCTGCTGATCGACATCGACTTCGAGACGGCGCTGAAGCGGCTCGCCGTGGCAACTCTGCCGCTGACGGTTCTTCCGCTGTTCGGCCTCATGTTCGTGCCCTCGTGGATCGCCATCTCGATCGTGCTCGTCGAGCTGCTCATTGGAGTGGTCGTTGCGCTCAACGGCGGCGCGATCGAGCCCGCGCATCGAGTGCGCAGCATCGTCGCGTACGCCGCGATTCCGCTGCTCCTCTACTGCTTCAGCTACGCGTCGAGCGCGAACGTGACGCAGTGGCTCGACCTCTTTCATCGCGGCGAGTCGCTCGGGCCCGCCTCCGACTACCTGCGCGGCAAAGTTCCGTACCGCGATGTCTTCGTGCTGCACGGACTGATGCACGACGGTCAGCTCGACGCGTGGCTGATGCAGATCTTCGGACGCAAGCTCGAAGTCTGCCTGGCCCGTCCCGTCGTCCTCGGCGCATTCGCCTCGCCGGCGCTCTGGTACGTCGGCATGGCGATCTTCGACTCGATTCCGCTCGCGATCGCCACCATGTTTCTCGGCGCCGTGACGACGCTCGACAACGAGCGCATCTTCTTCGAGATCGCGGTGCTTGCGTTCGTGATCGCCGGCGTTCGCGGCCGGGTACGCCCGCTGCTGATTTTTCTCGGCGGCGTGTTCGCCGGCGTCGCGCTGTTCTTCAGCTTCGACATCGGCCTTTACTCCGTCGGCGGAGCGCTGATCTTTCTGGCCTTCGCCGGCCGGTTGCGCGGCATCGCGTCGTTCATCGCCGGCGTCATCGCCGGTGCGGTGCCGTTTCTCGTCTACCTCGGCTCACGCGGTGCCCTCGGCGCGTTTGCTGACACGTCGTTCGTTGCGGTGCCCAGCATCATCGATGCGATCTGGTCGCTGCCGTTTCCCGACCTGGCGGCGACGTTCCGCAACAATCTCAGCCTGCGGACGGTCACCGATTTCCTGATCACTGAGAACTTCCGCTACGTGCTCAACCCGCTGGTCATCGGTATGGCGATCGCCTGCCTCGCCCAGCGCGCGATCCGGCGGAAGAGCGAGTGGATCGACGTCGCGGCCCTTGCGCTGACGTGCTTCGCAGTGCTGACGCAACGGAGCGCGCTCGGCCGCGCCGACTTCGCGCATCAGTACTTCTCGGCGTTTCTGATCGGCCCGCTGATCCTCGCGCTCCTCGTCCTCGCGGTTCGCAGCGCAGCGGCGCTCTGGCGTGAGCGGGAAGCGAACGGTCCGGCGTTTCTCGTGCTCGCCGCCGTCGCGATCGCGCCACTCGTCGCCACGGCGCTGTGGGTTCCTGACGTGATGAACATGCGGCTCGACGATCTCGTGCACTACCAGCCGCGCGCGAACGGAGTCATTCATGAGGCGCTCGCCGGCGAGGTGAACAGCCGCATCGAGGCGGTTCGCTTTCACGTGTTCGCCCTCAGTCCGAAGGGAAGTCCGATCTTCGACTTTTCGAATCAGCCGGCGTTCTACTTTTTCCTGAACCGGCCGAACCCCACGCGGTTCTACCAGGTGCCGATCCTCTCGCCGGCTGCGTACCAGCGAGAGACGATCGAAGCGCTCGAGCGCAGCCGGCCTCAAGTCGTCATCCGCCGCTCGCCTCAGGGCTTCGACGTGTTCGACGGCGTGGAGAACTCGGTACGTGCGCAGGCTGTCGCGGCATACATCGATGATCACTACGCGTACGCGCGCTCGGTTCGCGGCGTGGAGTTGTGGACGCGCAAGGCGGCTGTACGAACGCCGTCGATCAGCAGCTATCTGCGGCTGATTCGCGTGCCGTCGATGAAAGAGCTCGGGGAGAGCGGCGCACCGTCGCGGCTGATCTTTCCGTCGGTGGGAAGCACACCCGGCGCGAACGGCGCCTTCTGGCGCTCCGATCTGACGCTGCGAAATCCGCTGAGCGGCGAGCTCGCCCTTCGCATGCGCTACGTCGCCGGCGACACGCGCATCGACCGGCGGGTCACGCTCGCGCCGCAGCAGACGCTGCGCTGGCGCGACGTCGTCAAGACCCTCTTCGCCGCTCCCGACAGCCTCGGCATCCTGTTGATCGAGTATCGCCGCGGGCAGGGCCCGGTCGCGCGGATCGACACGTACGACGCGAACCGGCGCTCGAGCGGCTCGCTCGAGAGCCCGCTGTCGACGCGCGACGCCGCGCGCGCCGGATCGGAATCGAACGACCTCACCATCGTCGGCCTGCCTGGCGGCGGTCCGTCCGTCCGGCGCATCAACGTCGGACTCGTGAATGTCGGCGAGATCCCGGCAACGTTTCGGATCTCCGTGCGAACGCCGAGCGGCCGCGAGATCGGGCGGCCTTACTCCGAAGGCCTCGCCGAAGATGAGTCGTTTCATTTGACCGACGCGGAGCAACGCCTTGGCGTCGTGATCGACGAGAACGATATCGTCGACATCACGATGATCGCCGGAACCTGCATCGGTTACGCGACCGTCGTCGGCGGCGACGGCTCGAGCCAGTTCGTCGCCGCGGTGCCGTCGCCGAAGCCATGACGCGCATCGCACTGCCGGAGTCGTGGCGTGGCCGCGCGCTCGTGATCGGCGACGCGCTGTTCTCCGACGGCTGGTTTACCCCGGACGAGCTGGCGATGAGCCAGTCCTTCCGGCTGCAAAAGCGCCGGACCGAGTGGAGGCACGGCCGGCTGGCGGTCAAGCTGTTGGCGATCGAGCTCGGTCTCTGCCGGTCGGCGCGCGACTGCGTGTCCGATCGACAGCGGCTGATGGTCGGCGGAGTCGATGCGAAAAGATTTGTGTCGATCGCACACTCCGGCGGATTTGCGGCCGCGGCCATCGACGCCGCGCCGGTCGGAATCGATGTCGAGCGACGCCGGCACGTGCGCGAAACGGCCGCGCATCTGTTTCTGACTGATGACGAAGCGGCGGTGATGCGCGAACACAGGATCGCCGACCCGATGCTTCACTTCTGGTCCGCGAAAGAAGCTGTGTGGAAGCAGCACGGCGGCGCGATCGAGACGCTCAAGCGCGTGCCGCTTCATTTCGAAGCGGAAACCGCCAGCGGCCTTCGCTTCGCGGAAGTGGAGACGTTCGCGACCGGCGAGATCGTCGTCGCGCTTACGCGCCCCACTTCCTGAGCAGCGTCTTCGCGTCGTTTAGCGCGGCGCTCTGCTCGACGACGAAGCTCGTGTCGACCGGCGCGGTCACCGCGCTCTTCAGCATCTGAACCGCCTGCGGCCTCGTGTCCGCGTCATTGTTCACCATCGCCTCGGCCAGGAAAACGATCGTGATCTTGTTGTTCGGATCGATCTTCAGCGAGTCGTTGAGGAACTTCACCGCCTGACGGCTCGATGCCCAGCCGGTGAGGAACGGAATTCGCGGCGTCTGATCGTGCAGGCGCCCCAGGACGCGGGAGGGGGCGCCGCCTTCGAGTTTGGGATCGATGATGTTCGCGATCGTGGCCTCGCGCCGGATGCGATCGGCCGCGCCTTCGCGCGCCGCGGCGAACTTACCGTACGCCAGCGCCCACTCGCCCCAGTTGATCGCGTCCCACAGAAAGATCTCCGCCGCTCCCGGGATCGTTTTCGCCACGTCGGCGACCTGCGTCTCGGTGGCTTTGGACACGGAGTTGATGCCCTTTGCCGCGAGCCGCTTGTCGAGAACCGAGAGCGTCTCCTCGCCGGCCTTCTTCCCCTCGCCGTAGATCTGGCGCTTCTCGTCGTTCGAAAAGGCGACATACGCGCCTTTGAAGCGCATGGCGCGCAGGAGTTTCCATCGGGCTTCGAGATCCGTCGGATCCGACGCGATCGCTCGCTGGTACGCCGCAATCGCCGCGTTGATGTGGTCGGCTTTCGCGTGCCCGTTCTGGCTTCCCTCCGCTCTCGCGTTCCAATGCTGATCACCGTCGGCAATCTGCGCCAGCGCGGCCGTCGCGGTCAGGAGCACGAGGATCGTTGCGAACACGCGTTTCATGAGGCCTCCTGTGCCCGGCATTCTATTTGAACTCATCCCCAGCCGTGCGACGCGCATCGCTGATCCTGTTTCTCCTCGCAATTGCCGCGTGCCGCGGCGAGCCCGTGCCGCGCGACTACCAGAACGCCCCGCCGGCGATGATGCACCCCCCGCAGAAGAAGTCTCAGACGCCGTCAGCGCACGGCATGCCGGCCGCTGCGCCGGAGCCGAGCACGGGAGCCGAGGGGAATAACATCACGCGGAAGGAAGTGACGCCGCCACTGCCGACCACGACCGGGGTGAAGGATCAGGCGCCGGCGACGAAAACGACCACGTGACATGATGCGCGGCCGTGCGCGTGGTCTTCTTCGGCACTCCGGAGTTTGCGATCCCAACGCTCGAGGCGGTTGCGCGCGAGCACGAGATCGCGCTCGTCGTCGCGCAGCCGGACCGGCCGGCCGGCCGTGGCATGAAGATGCACGAGCCGCCACTCGTCTCGAGAGCGCGCCAGCTTGGACTCGACGTCGCGCAACCGCCGAAGATCCGCGATCCCGAGTTCCTGCGGCGCGTCGAGGCGATCGCACCTGACGCTGCGGTCGTCATCGCGTACGGCAAGATCCTGCCGAAGCACTTGCTGGACATCCCGCGCGAAGGTTTCTTCAACGTCCACGCATCCGTTCTTCCGGAGTACCGCGGCGCCGCGCCGGTCCAGCGCGCGATCGAAGCAGGCGAGACGACCACTGGCGTCACCATCATGCGCGTCGACGAGGAGCTCGACCACGGCCCGATCCTGGCGATCGAGCCGGCGCAGATCGGTCCGGACGAGCGCGCGCCGTCGCTCTTCGCGCGCCTGTCGAAGCTCGGCGGTGATCTGCTCGTGCGAACGCTGCGCGAGCTCTCGCCCGGCACGCCGCAGGATCACTCTCGGGCGACGCTCGCGCCGAAAATCGAAAAGCACGAAGGGCTGATCACGTTTTCCGAGCCTCCCCAGACGATCTACAACAAGTTCCGCGCATTTGATCCCTGGCCCGGAGTCTGCTTCGACGTGAACGGCGAGAGCATCAAGATCATCGACCTGCTGCCCGCCGATCGCAACGCGCCGGCGCACGGCACTCTGGTCGTCAACGGACTTCGACTCATTACGCTTCAGCGTCCCGGCAAACCGAAGGCACCCGCCGAGGATGTGGCGAGAGGAATCGGGTGGCCGTGACGGAGCGGCAGCGTGCGCTCGAGGTGCTGCGCCGGATCCAGAACGAGAACCTCTACGCGACGATCGCGCTGATCGGCGAGCCCGGTTTTGTCCGTTCGCTTGTGCTCGGCGTCCTTCGTTGGCGATCGATGCTCGACCACGCGATCGAGACGTTCGCGGACCGGCGCATCAACAAGCTCGACGCGCTGGTCGTCGACGTCCTCCGTGTCGGCCTGTATCAGCTTCACTTCATGGAAGTCGCTTCGTACGCCGCGGTGTCGGAAAGCGTGGAGCTCGCGCCGAAGCGCGCCCGCGGGTTCGTCAACGCCGTCCTTCGCCGCGCGACGAGAGGCCTGCCCGATCCGCCGGACCTCGCCACGCGAGTCGCGCATCCGCAGTGGCTGCTCGATCGCTGGTCGAAAATGTACGGCGAGGCTCGCGCGGCGGCGATCGCCGAGGCAAACCAGCAGTTGTCGTATCCGGACGTTCTGGCGCTCGAAGGCGCCGTGCCGGCGGATGCGGAGCGTTCGGCGCTTGCCCCGGATGTCTTCAAACTTCGCGGATCGTCGGCGGATCTGGATCGCGAGCAGTTCTATCCGATGGATGAAGGCAGCGCGCTGATCGCCTCGATCGCGTCGCACGCCGGCAACGAAGTGCTCGACATGGCGGCCGCGCCGGGCGGCAAGACGCTGTTCATGCAGAGCCGCGGACTGAAGGTGACGAGCAGCGACGTGTCGATGAGGCGCCTTCAACCGCTCGTCGGACGTCAAGCACGCCTGCTTGTCGCGGACGGGCGGCAGCCTCCGTTTCGCAGGCGGTTTTCGGTCGTGCTGCTCGACGCTCCGTGCAGCGCGACCGGTACGATCCGCAAGAATCCCGAGATCAAGTGGCGCCTGCGCGAATCCGATCTCCCCGCGTTCGCGGAGCTGCAGAAATCGTTGCTGGCATCGGCGCTCGAGCTCGCGGAGAACGAGGTCGTCTACTCGACCTGCTCGCTCGAGCCGGAAGAGAACGATGAGGTCATCGACTTCGTCCTGCGCGAGCGGTCGGATTTCGTCCGCGATGACGTTGCGCGTTTTGTCGACGGAGCCGCGCTGCGATGGGTAGAAAACGGTGTATTACGCCTCACGCCGGAGAGCGGCGCGGACGGCTTTACGGCATTCGCGCTGCGGCGATCGCGATAAACTGACGCACCCGCAACCTGACGATGCCCCGCGACTTACCAATCGGCAACGGCTCACTCCTGATCGCGTTCGATTCGCAGTACCGTCTTGCCGACTTCTACTTCCCGCACGTCGGGATGGAGAACCACGCGGCGGCGCGGTTCCGGTTCGGTGTCTGGGCCGACGACGCGCTCCGCTGGATCGAGCAGCCGCAATGGCGCAGGACCCTCGGCTACCTGCGCGACACGCTGGTGACCGACGTCGTCTGCGAAAACGAAGAGCTCGGGCTGCGCCTCAATTGCTACGACGCCGTCGATGCTGACGCGAACGTCTACGTGCGCAAGATCGTCGTGCGCAACACCCGGAACGAGAAGCGCGACGTCAAGCTCTTCCTCCATCAGGACCTGAACCTCTACGGCACCGCGATCGGCGACACGGCGATGTTCGATCCGGACTCGCGCAGCATCATTCACTACAAAGCGCGACGCTATTTCCTGATCAACGCGTCGACGGACGGCCAGGTCGGCATCCCCGAATACGCCTGCGGCCGCAGCGGCATCGGTGGAACGGAAGGCACATGGCGCGATGCCGAGGACGGCGAGCTGTCCATGACGCCGATCGCGCAGGGCTCGGTCGATTCGACCGTGGCGATTCCCGTGCACCTGGAGCCGTTCGGGAGCTCGACGGTGATGTACTGGATCTGCGCAGGCAAACGCTACGACGACGTGAGGAAACTCGATCGCGCCGTCCGCGACGAGGGCGCCTCGCGCGTGCTCGCCCGCACCGCCTCGTACTGGTATACCTGGGTTCACAAGCCCGACGACGACCTCAGCGACCTTCCCGACGAGGTCATCAACTTCTATCGCCGTTCGCTGCTGATCATCCGAACGCAATGCGACAACGGCGGCGCGGTTCTAGCGGCGAACGACTCCGACATCCAGTGGGGTCACAACGACCACTACTCCTACATGTGGGCCCGGGACGGCGCGTTCATCTGCGACGCTCTGGATCGCGCCGGGTTTCCCGAGATCACGCGCCGCTTTCTGCAGTTCGTGCACAGCATCATCAAGGAAGACGGTTACCTGCTGCACAAGTACAACCCTGACGGCTCGCTCGCCTCGCTATGGCATCCGTGGGTGCGTAACGGCAAGCCGCAGCTGCCGATTCAGGAGGACGAGACGGCGCTCGTGGTCCGACTCGTCCGCCGCCACTATGAGCGCACGCGCGACCTCGAGCTGCTTCGGTCCGTGTACCGGCGGCTCGTCGTTCAGCCGGCGGAGTTCATGATGCGATACCGCGATCCGGAGACGCATCTGCCGCTGCCGAGTTTCGACATGTGGGAGGAGCGACAGGGCGTCTTCACGTTCACGTGCGCCGCTGTCTGCGCCGGACTCACGGCTGCGGCGGAGATCGCGAACATCTTCAACGATCAGGAGCGGCGGCACACGTACTCGTCCGCTGCGACCGAGGTGCGCGAAGCGATGATGCGTCACCTGTGGCTCGAGGATGAGAGGCGCTTCGCCCGCGGACTCATCGTCCGCGGCGACGAGCTCGATCTCGACAAAACGGTCGATGCGTCGACGTTCGCAGTCGCGTATCTCGACGTGTTTCCTCCGACGAGCGCGGTTGTAGGCGGAACGATGGAAGCAATTCGCGAGCATCTGTGGGTGCAGACGGAAGTCGGCGGCGTCGCACGTTACGAAGGCGACTCTTACCACCGCATCTCCGAGGAGGTGACCCGCGTTCCCGGCAATCCCTGGCTGATTTGCACGTTGTGGCTGGCTGAACACACGATTTCCCGCGCGACGACGGTGGCCGAGCTGCAATCGGCCCTCGACCTCGTCCGCTGGGCGCAATCGAAAGCGCTCCCATCTCTCGTCTTACCGGAGCAGATCGACCCGTATGACGGTCAGCCCCTCTCGGTTGCGCCGCTCACATGGAGTCACGCGCAGGTGATTTCTGTGTTACGCGGTTACCTTGATGCACTTCGACGCGTGCGGCGCAGTGATGCAGATCAACGTGCGCGAAATGAAGCAGAAATTCAGCGGGAGAATCCCGTTGACAATCCCTGACTCTTTTCCTAGATTGTCGAGCGACCTCGCAGCAATCAAATCTCTTTTTCCCCGCAACACAACAGGAGGAACAACATGGCAGGTAAGGGTGACGTCATCACCGCCATCGCCGAGCAGGCCGGCATATCCAAAAAGGAGGCCTCGGCTGCGTTTGATGCGTTCGTCGGTTACATCTCCGACTCGTGCCAGCGTGGTGAGCGCTGCGCGATCCCTGGTCTCGGAAGCTTCTCGGTGAGCCAGCGGAAAGCGCGTGAGGGTCGCAATCCGCGGACGAAGGAGAAGATCAACATCCCGGCGTCGAAGAACGTTCGATTCAAAGCCGGGAAAGATCTTCGTGACTCCCTGAACGCGGCCCGGCGCGGCGGTGCGTCGCGCGCGCGGCGCTGATCCAATCACAGTTCGGAGCTGCTGAAAAAGCGTCCGGTGTACGTCGGACGCTTTTTGTTTTCTGTCAGTTCCACGGCCGTGGAAGGAAGAGTCTGGCGTAGAGATTCATGGCGTAGCGGTCGGTCATTCCGGCGACGAAGTCGATGGCCAGCCGTTCAACGGGCTCGTCGAGCACCGGACCCAGAAACTCATCTGGATGTGACGTGACGTATTCGAAGAGTGCGATCAGGATCTTCTGCGCTTTCTCGAATTCGCCGCGCACTGCGGGTGTGAGGTACATGTTCTCGAACATGTACGTGCGCAGCGCTTCGAGCGCTTCGTAGATTTCGGGAGACATCGAAATCGCTTCGTAGTCGCACGCAAGCGTGGCGTTGATGACGTTGCGCACCATGCGATCGATGCGCTCACCCGCGGTGTCGCCGAGGGTCCGGCGGATGTCGGCGGGTATGTCGGCCGCGCTGATGATGCCGGCGCGGATGCCGTCGTCGATGTCGTGGTTGACGTACGCGATGATGTCGGAGATGCGGACGATGTCTCCTTCGAGCGTCATGGCCCGCGATTTCGGCCGTGACCGCAGCAGCTCGCCTTTCTGACCTTTCGAGTGCTTCAGGATTCCGTCGCGAACTTCGATCGTGAGGTTGAGTCCGCGGCCGTCATTCTCGAGTTTCTCGACGACGCGCACGGACTGGCGGTAGTGATCGAAGCCGCCTTTGACGAGCTTGTTGAGCGCGGCTTCGCCGGCGTGGCCGAATGCGGAGTGACCGAGGTCGTGGCCGAGGCCGATGGCTTCGGTGAGGATTTCGTTGAGGAGGAGGGACTTCGCGATCGTGCGCGCGATCTGCGTCACTTCGAGCACGTGCGTCAGCCGCGTTCGGTAGTGATCGCCTTCCGGTGCCAGGAACACCTGCGTTTTGTGCTTGAGCCGGCGGAACGCCTTGCAGTGCACGATGCGGTCGCGGTCGCGCTGATACGACGGGCGGATGTCGTCTTCCGGCTCTTCGCGATCGCGGCCGCGCGTGTTCGCGCTCAGTGCGGCCTGAGGCACGAGGGTGTCGTGCTCGATGCGTTCAAGCGTCTCCCGGATATTCATGCGGGCATTCTAGCGACACGGATCCGGCGCTTGTGGTGCGCGCGTCCGGCGTGCACCACGACTTGTGGCGCGCCGTCAAATTCGTCTACGCGCGGTGGAGATCGAGCTCCATGTAGCGCGATCCAGCGATCGGGTTGAAGCGATAGGCGTCGATGTCGACGAAGCCGAGCGACTCGTAGAGCGACATCGCTTCGCGCATCGACGGTAGCGTATCGAGACGCATGCGCGCGAAGCCGCGCTGTCTGGCCTCCGCGATGATTGCGTCAGCGAGCGTCCGCCCGAGGGCTCTTCCGCGAAAGGCCGGCCGCACGTACAGGCGCTTCATCTCGCACGTCTCGCCATCGATCCGCCGCAACGCGACACATCCCGCGAGCGCGTCGTCAAGCCAGGCGACGAGAATCGGATCGTATTCGTGAGGCAGCGTGCGCAGCTCGTGGTCGAAGTTCTGAAACGAGAGATCGACGTGCGTCGAGCGGCCGTACTCCTCGAGCAGTTCGCGTACGAGCGACATATCGGTCGCACGCTCGATGCGGAGCATCGCTACACGTTCAGCCGGCCGCGGAAGATGGTGACGGCTCGCCCGCCGAGGCGGACGCGATCGCCGTTGAGTCGCACGCGAAGAATGCCGCCGCGTTTGGACGCCTGATACGCGACCATCTCAGCCTTCCCGAGCTTCGCCGCCCAGTACGGCGTCAGGCAGCAGTGGGCCGATCCGGTTACCGGATCCTCGTTGACGCCTGATGCCGGAGCGAAGAAGCGGGAGACGAAGTCGTGCTGGCCGTTCGCGGCCCGGCTCGTCACGATGACGCCTCGCACGGGGATCTGGCGGAGACGCGCGTAATCCGGATTGATCGCGCGTACGGCCTCTTCCGATTCGACTTCGACGAGGTAGTCGAACTTGTTCTTCCCGACGTAGAGCGGCTTGGGGACGCCGAGCGCTTCGAGCAGTCCAGGCGGCGCGTCGGATTTCGATTCGCGCGTCACCGGGAAGTCGAGCTCGATCCAGTCGCCGTTCAGCGATGCCGTCAAAAGGCCGCTGCGCGTATGGAAGTGCGCCGTCTCATCCGGATTGAGCAACTGTTCGGACCAGAGCGCGTGCGCGCTGGCGAGCGTCGCGTGGCCGCAGAGGTCGACCTCCACGGTCGGCGTGAACCATCGCAGCGACCAGCCGTCCGCGCGCGGCAGCAGGAATGCGGTCTCGGAGAGATTCATCTCCGCTCCCACCTGCTGCATCCAGGTTGCGTCCCGCTCGCGCTCGAGCAGACAGACCGCTGCCGGATTGCCGCGAAACGGCTGGTCGGTGAACGCGTCGATCTGAAGGAGCCGCACCGCTTTCTAGAACCCCTGAACCTTTCCGGCCTGCTTGTACAGAAGCCACGTGACGAAGAAACCGATGACGATGACGCCGCCGGCGCACCAGTCGCGGAACGGCTGGCCGTACATCGTCGGATAGTGATTGCTGATCATGAAGAAGATCAGCGGAACGGACATGTACGTGTTGTGCCGCGATCGCAGTCCGGCGATCTTCACTTCGGGCGAGTCGGCCGGCAGCGGCGAGCCCGCTTTCGTCGCAGAGATGATCTTTTGCTGCATCGGCCAGATGACCATCCAGACGTTGAGCGCCATCATCGTGCCGAAAATTGCACCGCCGTGAATGTAGAGCGCGCGGCCGCTGAAGTGTCCGACGTACTCGAGGAACAGCCACACGCCCGCAAAGAGCACGATGCAGATCGCGGCGCCGGCTACTTTGTTCGCGACCGCTTTCATGATCGCGTTGTAGACGACGAAGCCCACGGCCAGCGTGATCAGCACGATGGCCAGCCAGAGCCACGGATTGCCGACGAGATCCTGCTCGAACAGCACCGTCTTCGCCGAATAGTAGATGAGCCCCGCCAGGAGAATGCCGGTGATCCACGTCCACGCGGCCCCCCAGCGGAACCAGTAGAGCGCGCGCGGCATCAGCTCGGGGTTCACGGCGCGCTTCGTCGGTCCGTCGATCTTCGCCTGGAACGGCCCGTTGACCCAGTTGAAGAAGTAGAGATGACCGATCCACGCGATGCCGGCGACGACGTGAGCCCATCGCAGGAAGACCTGGATCAACGTATTCAAATCCTGATTCATCGGCTGTTGCTCCCCTCGGATTTCATTTGTCGGGTAACCAGCGGCGGATTATAAGTCCACGCGATGAGCGCGGAGTTCAAAGGCAGAGTCGTGATCGTGACCGGCGCATCGAGCGGCATCGGACGCGCCTCTGCAGAGTTGTTTGCGGCGAGCGGCGCCCGCGTGGCGGCGTTCGCGCGCAGGCGCGAGAAGCTCGAATCGATCGCCGGCGTCGTCGCGATCGGCGGCGACGCCGCGGACGAGCGGGACGTCGAGCGCCTCTTCGCCGACGCGACGACCAGACTCGGCGTCTGCGACATTCTCGTCAATTGCGCGGGCATGATCGACCCCGAGCGGCTCGTCAAGACGACTCCCGACCGCTGGGATCGTATGTTCGCCGTCAACGTCCGGTCGATGTTTCTGACCTGCCGCCGTGCGCTGCCGTCGATGATCGAGCGCCGCGGTGGCGTGATCGTGAACGTGGCCTCGATCTCCGGCGTCATCGGCCCGGAAAAGTTCCCCGGCTTCGTTTCCTACTGCGCCAGCAAGGCCGCCGTGATCGGCTTGACCGAGGCGTTGGCAGTTGAAGTGAAAGAGCATGGGATTCGCGTGAACTGCGTCAGCCCGGGATCGGTCGACACCGCGATGTGGGCGAAGGCGAGCGGCGGAGCGCCCGCCGACATGACCCCTGAGGAGATCGCGCGGACGATTCGCTTTCTCGCTTCGGACGAGTCGCGACCGATGAACGGGCAGAACCTGAATGTCTACAGCGCTTGATCTCACGGCCATGCGGCCGACCTGGGTCGACATCGACGCTGCCGCATTCGTGCGCAACGTCGAAGCGGCCGGCCGCCGCCTGCCGGAAGGCGCCCGCCTCGTGGCGGTGATGAAGGCGAACGCGTACGGTCACGGCGCCGCGGATCTCGCCAGGCGCCTCACAGCGAAACATGTGGCGATGATCGCGATCATCATGCTCGAGGAAGCGCTCGAGCTCCGGCGCGCCGGCGTCACTCTGCCCATCCTCATCCTCGGCCCGCTGAACGAGAGGCAGATCGCCGTTGCGGCCGGGAACGACATGACCGTCGGGATTCCCGGCCCGGAGGAGCTCGAGGCCGCGGCGAAGGTCGCGCGCGATCGCGACGTGCACATTCACCTGAAGATCGACTCAGGGATGGGCCGCATGGGCTCGACCGAGCCGGAGCTGCCGCGCGTGATCGAGCTCCTGCGCTCGGCGCCGCGGCTGAAGCTCGACGCGATCTACACGCACTTCGCGAATTCGAGCGATCCGGACGATCCTTACACCGATGTGCAAACGGCCAATTTCGACCGGCTCGTTCACGTGCTCCGCGACGCAGGCATCAGCGCGCCACTGCAGCATCGCGCGAACAGCGGCGCGACGATGCGCGGTCTCGTCCGCCCCGGCGAGTACGCGCGCGTCGGCATCGCGCTCTACGGAGCGGACGCGGTCGACACCGGCGGCACGCGCCTCGAGCCGGTGATGCGCTGGCGCACCGAGATCGCGCGGCTGAAGACGTTGCCGCAAGGTCATCCGGTCGGCTACGGCGAGACGTTCCACACGATCGTGCCGAGCCGGATCGCGACGCTGCCGGTCGGCTATGCGGACGGTTACAACCGGCTGCTCTCGAATCGAGCCGACGTCATCGTGCGCGGACGCCGCGCGCCCATCGTCGGCCGAGTGTCGATGGACCTGATCACGATCGACGTCACCGCGATTCCCGGAGCATCGCTCGGCGACGAGGTGGTTCTTCTGGGCAGTCAGGATGGCGAGACGATTCCCGTCGAGGAGATCGCGAGGAAGCTCGGTACAATCGCGTACGAAGTCTTCTGCAGCGTCAGCGCGCGCGTGCCGCGCATCTATCGCGATGGCAGCCGCGTGACCATCCGTTCTCGCTTCGCATGAATCGTCTGTTCGATCGCGTCGGACACGTTTTCATCCGTCTGTTCGAGCAGACCGGACTGTGGTTCCGCATGTTGTGGCGGACGATGACGTGGTCCGTCCGCCCGCCGTTCGAGGTTCATGAGTGGCTCCGGCAGATGGTCCGCCTCGGCGTCGAGTCGATCCCGGTCGTCTTCCTGACGGCGATGTTCACCGGAATGGTGCTCGCGCTGCAGACGTACAACGGCTTCCAGCGCGTACACGCCGAGAACTTCGTCGGCAGTGTTGTCGCACTGGCGATGCTGCGCGAGCTGTCACCGGTTCTCGTCGGCCTCATGGTGACGGGCCGCGTCGGATCCTCGATGGCTGCGGAGATCGGCACGATGCGCGTGACCGAGCAGATCGATGCGCTGAAGGCGCTGGCAACCGAGCCCGTGCATTATCTCTTCGTGCCGCGCGTCATCGCCGGCATCATCATGCTGCCGTTCCTCGTGATCCTGGGCGATGCGCTCGGCATCGGCGGCGGCTATCTCGTCGGTGTGAAACTGATGCACGCGAATCCGATCCTCTACGAGCAGAACACGTTTCAATATCTGCAAATGAAAGACGTCTGGAGCGGCGCGATCAAAGCAGCCGTCTTCGGATTGATCCTGACCCACACTGGCTGCGTGCGCGGCTACTACACGAGCGGTGGAGCTGAAGGGGTCGGGCGGGCCACGACCAATGCGGTAGTCAGCGCGTCGCTCATCATCCTGCTCAGCGATTTCTTTCTCACGAAGATCCTCTTCTGACATGCGCGAAGACCCGACCATCTCCCTGCAGCACATCTACAAATCCTTCGCGGGAAAAGAAGTGCTGCGCGACATGTCGATCGACGTCGAGAAAGGCGAGTCGTTCGTCATCGTCGGCGGATCGGGCACCGGGAAGAGCGTCACGCTCAAGCACATCATCGGCCTGCTGCAGCCGGACAAAGGTCACGTGTACGTCGACGGCCAGGACCTCTGTTGCATGCGCCCGGTCGAGCTGAATCGATTCCGCCAGCGCTTCGGAATGGCGTTTCAGGAAGGCGCGCTGTTCGACTCCATGTCGGTCTTCGAGAACATCGCTTTTCCGCTGCGCCGCCACACGCAGATGACCGAGGAGCAGGTTCGCCGCCGGGTGCAGGAGTGCCTCGATCAGGTTCACCTCGTCGCCGTGGAGACCAAGCGACCTTCCGAGTTGTCAGGTGGCATGCGCCGGCGCGTCGGATTCGCGCGTGCGATCTCGCTGCAGCCGGCGATTCTGCTGTTCGATGAGCCGACCACGGGCCTCGATCCCGTCATCAGCGACGTCATCGCCGATCTGATTCTGGAGATGGATACGAACCTGAACACGACCACGGTCACGATCACTCACGACATGAAGGTCGCGTTCAAGATCGCCGATCGCGTGGCGATGCTGCATCGCGGGCACATCATCGAACAGGGCTCGCCGGAGCAGTTCCAGGAGTCGAAGAACCCGATCGTGCAGCAGTTCATCGAGGGACGCGCGTCAGGTCCGTTGACGGAAATGGAGCCGGTGGCGCCGCTGCCGTACGACGCCGAGGAATTCGAGCGGAGCGAATAAAAAGAAAAAGGGCCTCGCTGTGGAGGCCCTTGTCTCACAGTTGTTGCGATCGGGTCGAGCTTACTCTTTGGCCATTCTGCGGTGATGACGATGGGTCGTCTTCGTCGTCTTCTCCTCCGGGGCCGGAGTGGTCACTGTCTCCTCAGTCGTTGAAGAGCTGGTCATCGTCGGCTCGGGCGCAGGCGCGGGCGTCTCGACGATCGGCGCGGGAGCCGGAGCAGGCGGAACTTCTGCGACCACCGGGGCCGGAAGCGGCGTGGTGACCGTCTCGGTCGTGGTGGTGATCGTGGTCTCGCTGCCGGACGTAACCGGCGTCTGGATGATCGCCGTAGGAGCCGGCGTTTCCATCGGGCTCTGCGTGACCGTCACGGTCGAGGTCGACTGCTTCGGAACGAGGTTGACGTTCGTGTTCGTGCCGACGTTGTCCGAGTTACCGGTGCCGGGAGCGGAGCTGCTCGTATAAACGCCGCCCTTGCTGTCGACTTTCGCCGGGCCCGGGACGACGGCGGTGCCGCCGCTATTGTTCGAGTTCGTCACCTGGACGATATCGTTGTCGTTCGTCGCGGCATTGTGGTGCGCGCAAGCGCCGAGAAAGGGGACCATTGTGAGTGCGATCAAGGCACAGGTCGCTTTCAGATTCTTCATATCCGTTCCTCTGTCTTTCATACCGGCTCGCGCCGGCTGGCAATGACTAGAGCAATGCGCTTGCCTGACTTACACTCCGGAAATGGCCGATAAGGACGTTTACTCGCCATCCGAGCTGATCCGTCAGATCAATTTGGATCTGTTTCGCTACAACGACGTGGCCGTCGAAGGGGAAGTCTCCAACTATACGAAGTCGACCGCCGGTCATCACTACTTTTCGCTCAAGGATAATCGCGCACAATTACGAATCGTTTTATTCGCTACGAATGCACGTTTCCTGAAGTTCCGGATCGAGAACGGACTGCAGCTCGTGGTGCGCGGCCGATTGTCTGTGTACGAACAGCGCGGCGAGTTCCAGCTCAACGCCGTCGCTGTTGAGCCGGCGGGCCTCGGCGCGCTGCAGCTCGCGTTCGAGCAGTTGAAGAAACGGCTCGCCGAAGAAGGCTTGTTCGACGCCGCCCGGAAGAAAGCGATTCCGATGCTCCCGCAGCGGCTCGCCGTCGTCACCAGTCCGACCGGCGCCGCGATCCGCGACATCCTCAACGTCCTCGGCCGCCGGTTCGAAGGCCTGTCGCTGCAGATCTACCCGGTGCGCGTGCAGGGCACCGCGGCCGCACGCGAGATCGCGACAGCGATCCGGCATCTTTCGCGTTGGCAGCTGCACGACGTGGTGCTGATCTGCCGCGGTGGAGGATCACTCGAGGACCTGTGGCCGTTCAACGAAGAAGTCGTCGCGCGCGCGATCGCGGCGTGCACGATCCCGACGATCTCCGGCATCGGCCACGAGACCGACTTCACGATCGCAGATCTCGTCGCCGACTTGCGCGCGCCGACGCCGTCAGCGGCCGCGGAGATCGTCGTGCGCGCGAAGAGCGAGATCTGCAGCCAGATCGAGACGTCGGTGCGCCGCGTCCGCCAGATCATCGAGTCGCGCGTGCGGAACTACCGGCACGAGTTGCGCCACCTCGCGTCCTCCGATCGGCTGGGCATCGTGCCGCGGCGGATCGCGATGCAGCGCGAGAAGCTGCAGCGTTGCCGTCTCGGCCTCTATCGATTGCTCGAGGCGCGCGCGCGCCTGCTGCGGCGACGCCTCGAGAGTGCGGACCAGCCGCTCGCGCGTTATCCGCGGCTGATCGAGACGGAACGGCATCGCCTCGAAGCGATCGCCGGAAAACTCGCTGCAGTGTCGCCGCTCTCGGTGCTCTCGCGCGGCTACGCGATCGCGTTCTCGCGCGTGCGCAATCGACGCAAACCGATCCTCGACTCGGCCGCCGTGCAGGCCGGCGACGCGATCGAAGTCCAGCTGAAGAAAGGTGCGCTCAACTGCACCGTCGACGCGAAGACCCTGGGCATCGAGAGCGTCTGGCCCGAAGTGAAGTCCGAGCGACAGTAGCGTGCTATAACCTGCGCCCGTGGCGGTCCGTCGCAACGATTTCGAGAAGGCGTTCAAGGAGCTCGAGACGATCGTGCAGCGGCTCGAGACCGAGGAGCTGCCGCTCGATGAGTCGCTCCGTTTGTTCGAGCAGGGCATCAACCTCTCCCGCTTCTGTCATCAGCGGCTCGAAGAGGTCGAGAAACGCATCGAGCTGATCCTCGCCGACGCCAAGGGGCAGCCGCAGATCGAGCCGTTCGAGCCCGTAGCGGATCTTGACGACGACGATGACGACCGCTAGATGCGACTCGAATCCTTTCTCCAGGATCGTCGCGCGCTGGTCGAACAGACGCTGACCGGGAACCTGCCAGAGCCGGACACCGAGCCTGCCGTCATTCACGAGGCGATGCGTTACGCCGTCCTCGGCGGCGGCAAGAGGATCCGGCCGATCCTCGCGATTGCGGCGGCCGAGTCGGTTGGCGCCGCCGTGCAGCCGCTGCTCGTTCCGTTCGCCGCGCTCGAGCTGATCCACACGTACTCGCTCGTCCATGACGACCTGCCGGCGCTCGACAACGACGATCTCCGCCGCGGGCGCAAGACGACGCACGTGGTCTACGGCGAGGCGATCGGCATCCTCACGGGCGATGCGCTGCTGACCGAGGCGTTCTCGTGGCTTGCGCGGCCGGTTGCGGGCATCCCCGCGGAGCGGCAGCTGCGCGCGATCACGACCATCGCTCAGGCGGTCGACTCGACCGGGATGATCGGTGGGCAGGTCGCGGATCTGGAGGAAACGCCCTCACTCGGCGCTTCGCGCCACCCTCTCCCGTACGCGGGAGAGGGAGGACTGCGGCGCGTCCGGTTCATCCACCGCAACAAGACCGGCAAGCTCATCACCGCGTCCGTCCTGCTCGGCGGGATCCTCGGCGGGGGCAGCGATGACCAGCTCGTACGCCTCGCCCACTACGGCAGCTCGCTCGGTCTCGCCTTCCAGATCGTCGACGATCTCCTCGATCGGGAGCAGTCCTCCGCCACGCTCGGCAAGACTGCCGGGAAGGACGCGGCGCAGGGGAAGCTGACGTATCCGGCCGTCGTTGGTGCGGAAGCGGCACGGGCCGAGGTCGCGGCCCTCCTCCGGACGGCCGTAGAGAACGCTGATATGATCGCCGGCCCTGTGAACTATCTGGCGGACATCGCGCGTTTTATCTGCGACCGCCGTTCATAGCCATGGGCCGACTTCTCGACAGCATCAACACTCCAGCCGACCTCCGGAAGCTCGATCGCAAGCAGTTGCCGCAGGTGGCGCAGGAGATCCGCGACACGATCATCGACGTCGTCTCCCGCGTCGGCGGGCACTTTGGCGGCAACCTCGGCATCGTCGAGCTGACCCTCGCGCTGCACTACGTCTTCAACACGCCGCGCGATCAGATCGTCTTTGACACCGGCCATCAGAGCTATCCGCACAAGTTGATCACCGGACGTCGCGAGACGTTCCCGACGATCCGCCAGCACGACGGCATTTCCGGATTCTGCAAGCGCGAAGAGTCGGAGTACGACGTCTTCAACGCCGGGCATGCGTCGACGTCGATCTCCGCCGCGCTCGGCATCGCCGTCGCGCGCGACTTCCGCAAAGAGGACTACAACGTGGTCGCCGTCATCGGCGATGGCGCGCTGTCCGGCGGACTGGCTCTCGAAGGACTCAATCAGGCCGGACACCTCAAACGGAAGCTGATGATCGTCCTGAACGACAACGACATGTCGATCTCGACGAACGTCGGCGCGATGTCGGGCTATCTCAACTCGATCATCAAGGGCCAGCGCTACAACCAGGCGAAGGATCTCGCGAAGGGCGTGATGGATCGCATCCCGCTGATCGGCGGCAAACTGCACGGTCTCGCGTCCGACATGGAGCAGCTGTTCAAGCAGATGATCGTTCCGGGCACGCTCTTCGAGGAGCTCGGCTTCAAGTACCTCGGACCGTACGACGGGCACGACCTGCTGTCGCTCATCGACATCTTCGAAGAGAACAAGGATTACGACGGCCCGGTCCTCATCCACGTCATCACGAAGAAGGGGAAAGGCTACGTTCCGGCCGAGGACAAGCCGATCTGGTCGCACGGAGTGACGCCGTTCGATATCGCGTCCGGCGTCGTGAAGAAGTCGGACAAGCCGGCGCCACCGTCTTACACCTCGATTTTTTCAGACGCGCTGATCGAGCTCGCCAGGCATGAGCCGAAGATCGTCGCGATCACCGCGGCGATGCCGGAAGGAACGGGCCTCGATAAATTTGCGAAAGTCTTCCCGGACCGCATGTTCGACGTCGGCATCGCCGAGGAGCACGCGGTCACGTTCAGCGGCGGCATGACGACGCAGGGCATGAAGCCGATCGCCGCGATCTACTCGACGTTCCTGCAGCGCGCGTTCGATCAGGTTTTCCACGACGTCGCGATCATGGATCTGCCGGTCGTGTTCGCGCTGGACCGTGCCGGCATCGCCGGCCAGGACGGCCCGACGCATCACGGTATCTACGACATGGCCTACCTGCGGCTCTTCCCGAACATGATCTGCATGGCGCCGAAGGACGAGAACGAGCTTCGGCACATGCTGAAGACCGCGTTCGAGACCGGACATCCGACGTCGCTGCGCTATCCGCGCGGCAACGGGTTCGGAGTTGTGCTCGAGCCGGAGCTGAAGTCGCTGCCGGTCGGCAAAGGCGAAGTGATGCGCGAGGGCAGCGACGCGGTGATCTTCGCGATCGGCAACGAAGTGTGGCCCGCGGTGAACGCGGCGGAGATCCTTGCGAAGGAAGGCGTGAACATCGCCGTGATCAACGCCCGCTTCATCAAGCCGATCGACGACCAACTGGTCGCGCGTTTCTGCAAAGCGGGCGCGAAAGTCATCACGGTCGAGGAAGGCGCGCTGGCTGGTGGATTCGGATCGGCGGTGATGGAGCGCGTGCAGCACCTCGGCATCGAAGCCGTGAAGTTCCATCGCATCGGCATCCCCGACGAATACGTGCACCACGGCTCGCAGGACGTTCTGCGGGCGCAGTACGACCTTCACGGCGAAGGCATCGCGCGGCGCGTGCGCGAGTTCCTGGCCGGCGAGCATGAAGGCGAGCAGATGCCGCGTGCCGTCTCGTTCCGCGCCTAAACAACGGCTCGATGTCGCGCTCGTCGAGCGCGGCCTCGTCGAGACCCGCTCCAAAGCGCAATCACTGATCATGGCGCGCCGCGTCATGGTCAACGACCAGTACGTCGACAAGCCCGGTGCTTCCGTCTCCGCTGACGATGACCTGCGCGTCGTCGAGCTCGAACATCCCTGGGTCGGCCGCGGCGGGATGAAGCTCGCGCACGCGCTCCGCGAGTTTGCAATCGACGTCACGGGGAAGACCTGCGCCGACATCGGCGCCTCGACCGGCGGCTTCACCGACGTGATGCTGAAGAACGGCGCGAGGAAGGTTTACGCGATCGACGTCGGTTACGGGCAGCTCGATCAGTCGCTGCGCAACGATCCGCGCGTGGTGAATCGCGAGAAAGTGAACGCGCGATTTCTCAGCGCTGCGGATTTCGATGAGCCGATCGACTTCGTCTCGATCGACGTCTCATTCATCCCGCTCAGGCTGATCCTGCCAGCGGTGGCGACGTTTCTCGAGGGCGAGCTCGTCGCGCTCATCAAACCTCAGTTCGAGGTCGGCAAAGGGGACGTCGGCAAGGGCGGCATCGTTCGCGACGAGGCGAAGAGAGCAGAGGCGGTCGACGGAGTCGTTCACTTTGCACGCCAGAACGGGTTCGACGTTCGCGGCGTCATCGAAAGCCCGGTGAAAGGCGCCGAGGGAAACATCGAGTACCTCATGCACGCAGCGACAAATACTCGCGCAGACCGTCGCGCCACAACTCCGGACGCACGCCCGTGAGCCGCTCGTAGCGCTCTGTTGACAGCACCGAATACGCCGGCCGCGTAGCGGGACGGGGAAATTTGGATGTCGACACCGGAACGACGCGGGCCGGCGCGCCGAGCTCCGCGACGATCGCGCAGGCGAACTCGTACCACGTGCATTCGCCTTCGTCGGCGTAGTGAACGATGCCGCGTGCCTGCTCGTTTTGCGCGAGGCGGATGATCGCGCGCGCGAGATGTGGCGTGTACGTCGGCCGTCCGCGCTGATCGTTGACGACGCGCAGCGGATTCGTGCCCTTCCTGATCTGGTTCCGGATCGCTTCGACGAAGTTGTAGCCGTGCACGCCGAACAGCCATGCCGTTCGCAGGATGAGGTGATGCTTCGCGCGTCCGGCTGCGTGCTCGCCCGCCAGCTTCGACCGGCCGTACGCCGACAGCGGTGCGGTCGCGTCGTTCACCTCGTACGGCTCGCGCTTCCTGCCGTCGAACACGAAATCCGTCGACAGCTGGATCAGCACGGCGTCCGCTTCATTCGCGGCGCCGACGAGCGCTTCGACAGCCGATCCGTTCACCGCCGTTGCGAGCCCCTCATTCGCCTCGGATTCGTCGACCTTCGTATACGCGGCGCAGTTCGCGATGACTGACGGCTTCACATCCGCTACGACCGCCGACACCGCGTGCGCGTCGGTCAGATCGAGGTCATTCCTCGAGACGCTGACGACGTCGATGTCGCGCGACTCGAGTTCGGCGCGAAGGTCGGTGGCAACCATCCCGGACCCGCCAGTGATCAGCCAGCGCGTCATCCGCCGGTGTAGGAGTCGCCGTCCGTGCCAACCTTGACCGTGACCCGTTCGGTCGCCTTCGCCGTCAGCAGCTGCATCACCACAAACGCGTAGAGGATTCGCGCGTTCATGCCGGCCCCGAGCGGCGGCAGGTTGACGATGTCGTACAGCGCGGTCTTCCCGTTCGCGGCGTCGAGCAGGCGTTGCTCGTCGAGGTCGAGCGTCAGTCCGTCAGCCGGCTTGTCCGTGCGCGTCAGCAGCGTCGACTTCGAGCCGAGGCGGCCCATGAGCGGCTTGGCGTCAGGAATCCGCCGGGCGCCCTGCAGAACCGCCTGCGGAATCGGAATGTCGATCTTCACGAACTCCTGCTGCTTGTGGCGGCCGGGCGTGAACGCGACCGTGCCGGCGTCCCAGGCGAATACGGACCAGACGATCTCGAGGATCTGCTCGCGCAGCGCGGCAAACAGATCGCCGGCGGCGATGACATTCATCTCCGTGAGGATCGTCCCCTGCCGTTTGCGCGTGCTGACGAGACGGCGGACGCTCTCGTCGTACTGCTCCTGTGTGATCTTTCCGTCGCGGAGAAGCTTGTCGCCGAGGGAGTCGCGGATCTGGTTGGAAGTGGCGAAGATGATCTGCCCCTGATCGAGGTAGATCTCCTTCAGCTCATTCCCACGGCGGCACTCGATCGTGCCTGGTGCCTTGTACCGGTGAACGGTCGCGAGGATTTCAGGAAGCGGAGTCTGGGCGAGATCCGTCTGGTAGACGGGGCGAGACGATTTGGACGGCTCGTCGGGCGCAGCCATCCCCCGTTAGGAACCGAGTGGCGGACGGTTGTTGTCGTCGACCGGCTTCTTCGGCGCCGGCTCGTTCTTTCCCTTGCTCAGACCTTCGCGGAAATTCGAGATCCCTTCGCCGAGACCCTTGCCGAGCTGAGGCAGCTTCCCGGCGCCGAAAATGACGATGATGATGACGAGGATGAGAAGAAGTTCCGGGACACCTAGACCAAACATGAAGCCTCCCAAGCTTGCGGCAAGAGCAAAGAGTAACGTGAACAACACTCCGAATCAAATAAGCGTTCCCGGCGTTGCTAAGATGCGCGACGCGAGATGATCGACCTCTCCGGCCTCAATCAACAGCAGCGGGAAGCGGTTACGCACGGCAGCGGGCCGCTTCTCGTGCTGGCGGGCGCCGGGTCGGGCAAGACCCGCGTGATCACGTACCGGATCGCCTGGCTGATCGGTGAGAGGCGTGTCCATCCGAACCGGATCCTGGCCGTCACGTTCACGAACAAGGCGGCAAACGAGATGCTCAGCCGCGTCGAACACCTCGTCCCGAACATCGGAGGCCGTCCGTGGATCGGCACGTTTCACTCGACGTCGCTGCGGATGCTCCGTCGCTTTGCCGACCGGCTCGGCTTCACGAAGTCGTTCGCCGTCTACGACACAGCGGATCAGATGACGCTCGTGCGCCGCTCGATGCGCGAGCTGAACATGAACGACGAAGCGTTCCCGCCGCGCTCGGTGCTGACGCGGATCTCGAACGCGAAGAACGAGCTGATCGGGGCGGCCGAGTACGAGAAGACGAACCTCGACTTCTTCGGCGCGCGCGTTTCGGAAGTCTACCGCCTGTATCAGAAGCGGCTACGCGAGTACGACGCGATGGACTTCGACGACCTGATCGGGAAGTACGTCGAGCTGCTCGAGAAGCACGAAGACGTGCGCAACGAGGTGCACGACAGATTCCGGCACGTTTTAGTCGACGAATATCAAGATACGAATCGTGCGCAGTATGTACTGATTAAATTACTAAGCGGAAAAGAGGGCAACATTGTGGCCGTCGGCGACGAGGATCAGTCGATCTACCGCTTCCGCGGAGCCGACATCAACAACATTCTCAACTTCGAGCGCGACTTTCCGGGCGCGCGGATCATCAAGCTCGAGCAGAACTACCGCTCGACAGGCAACATCCTCGACGCGGCGACCGGCGTCGTGTCGAACAACATCGCTCGAAAAGGAAAGCGGCTCTTCACTGATTCCGGCAGCGGCGATCCGATCCGCGTCGTGACCTGCAGCAACGATCGCGAAGAGGCGCAGTTCGTCATCGAGAAGATGACGTCGATGCGATCGGAGTACAAGCTCTCCGACTTCGCCGTGCTGTTCCGGACGAACGCCCAGTCCCGGCCGTTTGAAGAAGAGCTGCTGCGCGCCGACATGCCATACTCGGTCGTCGGCGGCGTGAAGTTCTACGAGCGCGCCGAGATCAAGGACGTACTGTCGTATCTGCGCCTGGCCGTGCGTCCGCACGACACGCCGTCGATCGAGCGCGTCATCAACGTCCCGTCGCGCGGAATCGGCGACACGACGGTGGCCGCACTGACGGAGAAGGCGACCGAGCAGAACGTGTCGCTCTGGGCGATCATCGAAGGCGATCTCGGCTTCCTGCCGGCCCGCGCGTCGAAGGCAGTGCGCGAGTTCCGCGAGATCGTCCACGACCTGCAGCGCGCCGCGTCGAATCCGATTCCCGATCTCTACGACTACCTTCTGCTGCGCACCGGCTATCGACGGATGTTGTCGGAGTCGCGCGACATTCAGGACGAATCGCGCCTGCAGAACATCGACGAGCTTCTGAACTCCGCGCGGGAGTTCTGGGAGGCGAATCCGTCGGCGACGCTCGCCGATTACCTCGACTCGCTGACGCTGATGTCGGATCTCGATCGTTACGAATCCGCGAAAGGCGTGACGCTCATGACTTTGCACGCGGCGAAGGGACTCGAGTTCAAAGTCGTGTTCCTCGCAGGGATGGAGGAAGGCATCCTGCCGCATTCGCAGTCGCAGGAGCACAACGAAGATCTCGAGGAGGAGCGCCGCCTCTGCTACGTCGGCATGACGCGGGCTCGCGAGCAGCTGTACTGCCTCCACTCGCTGGAGCGACGTCTGCACGGCAGGTTTCGCGAACAGAGTCCGTCGCCGTTCCTCGCCGAGATCCCGGAAGAGGTCCGCGAAGAAGTTCGCCTCGGCTTCCGTCAGGCGCCGCACTGGCGAGAAAAGCCGCTCAGTCCTCCCTCTCCCGCGCGCGGGAGAGGGTGGCGCGAAGCGCCGGGTGAGGGCGTGCAGAATGTCGCCTCATTTTTCAAGAATTCGCCGATCCAGTTCGATCCCTCGGCGATCCGGCCCGCGAAGAGCGATGCGCCACGCGCGGAGCTCAAGCGCGGCGTGCGCGTCCGCCACGAACAGTTCGGCGAGGGAACGATCCTGACGATGGAAGGCTCCGGCCCGGACGCGAAGCTGACCGTCTACTTCGAGCGCGTGGGATCGAAGAAGTTCATCGCGAAATACGCGAAGCTGACGCGGATCTGATCACGCGCGTCTCCGCGCGCGGTCACTTCGACGTCGCCCGCCGCCGCCGCTGATGCAGGCGGTCGATGAGCTTGGTCGTCGAGCGCACCTGCTCGAGGATCTTCTCTTCGAGGCCCGCGCCCTTCGTCTTGAACGTCTTGGCCTTGCGGAAGACGGCGCGGGCGCGATCCTTGTCGCCGCTCTCGAGCAGTGCCATGCCGAGGTGCATGAGGTTCGTCGACGTCGGGCCGATGTCGGCAGACTTGGTGAGGAAGTCGACCGCGCTCTTGAAGTCGCGCCGTTTGAAGTACACCCAGCCGAGTGCGGCCAACGGAAACTGGCGGAGCTCCTTCGGCGAGTAACGGAGCGCGAGTTGCGCGCTTTCGAGCGCTTCGTCGAGGTTCTCTTCCATCTCGGCGAGGTTGTACGCCCTCTCGTAGTACGCGATCGACTTCGCGTAATTCGAGTTGTAATCGCGCAGCATGTCTTCCAGCGCGCGATTCGCGTCCTTGAAGTTCCCTTCCGCGCGCAACGCTTCGACGAGCGTCGTGTATGCGGCGGCGGCGACGACCTCGGTCGGCTGTTGCTTGAGAATGCGCCGCGCCACGGCGATGGCCTCGCTGTTCATGTCGAGGTGCGAGCAGAGAAGCGCGTACGGCATCAGGATGTTGACGTTCTCGGGATCTTCCTGCGACGCGCGGCGGTAATGATCGAGCGCTTCGTTGTAGTTCCCCTGGTTGACGAGCGTCTCGGCCTCGCCGAACTCCGCGGCGGCAGGACCTTCCAGCGGAACGTGGCCGGAGATGCCCTCATAGATCTTGACGGCCTGCTGGTACTCCATCTTGTTGGGATTGAGCTCGAGCGCTTCCTGGAAGCAGTCGATCGCCTTGCGGTTCCAGTTGCGATCGAGATAGCAGAGGCCGAGGTGGTAAATCGCTTCCTCGTAATCGGGGTCGAGCTTCAGCGCACCCTGGAACGAGCGGATCGCGCGCTCGAGCTGCCCCTTCTCGTAGAAGATCGTGCCGAGAAGGAAGAACGCCTGCGGGATCGCTTCGAGCTGAATCGCCTTCTCGAGGAACTTCTGCGCGCGGAGCAGCTTTCCCTTGCGCGCGTAGATCGCGCCGAGCGAGAAGTACGGGAGGAACGACTCCTGTGAGATCTGGATGGCGCGGCGCAGCCAGCGCTCGGCGCCTTTGAGGTCCTGACGCTCGTGAAGCAGCACGCCGTAGAACACGGCGGCGTCGAAGTGATCGGGCTGCACTTCGAGCGTTCGCTCGAGGTACGACTTCGCGCGGTCGAGATTGCCGTCGTTGAAGAACATCTCGCCGAGGAAGAAGGAGAGCTCGTAGTTGTCGCGGTCGAGCTTGAACGCTTCTTCCAGCGCCTTCATCCCGCGGTCGGGATCGAACGCATCGATCGCCGATTCGGCGTCAGCGAGGAGCTGGAGGAAGCGGTCGCGCTTCTCGCCGCGGAAGAGCGACATGATCCGGTCCTTCCGCTCGGTGAAGCGCTGCTTCTTCTCCAGAGCGAGCATCTGCTCGCCCATCTTCGATTCCCACAGCTCGACGACTTCGTCGCTGGAGAGGACGTTCTTCTTCTCCAGGATTTCCTTGACCGAGAGAAGACCGGTCTGGTTGATGAAGATGGCGCGCTCGTGCTTCTGGATGGCATCGACGAGCGTGCGGATCGTCTCGGCGGAGCGCTTGACGATTTCTTCGATGGCCGAGACGCGCTCGAGCAGGTGCTCATCGAGCGAAAGATCGCCTTCGTCCTCGTAATCCTCAACCTCGTCTTCTTCGAAAGAAACGGGGCCGGAAAGCACGAGAAGCTTGTTCTGGCACCGGTAGCAATACTCGCGATCGTCTTCGTTGTAGGCGCTGCAGGTTTGACAAAGCATGGGTTTGTGCGCGGATTAAAACACGTTATCCGGCCGCGGCCTTCCTGTAGTCGTAAAACCCTCTGCCGCTTTTCTTTCCGAGCCATCCGGCATCGACCATTTTGACGAGCAGAGGACATGGACGGTATTTGGGATCGCCGAATCCGTCTTCGAGCACGCGCAGGATGGCGAGGCAGACGTCGAGGCCGATGAAGTCGGCGAGCGTCAACGGGCCCATGGGGTGATTCATCCCCAGCTTCATCACCCCGTCGATGCTGTCCGCTGTAGCGACGCCTTCGTACAGCGCGAAGATCGCCTCGTTGATCATCGGCATCAATACCCGATTGGATATGAAGCCGGGGTAATCGTTTACCTCGATGGCCGTCTTGCCCATCCGCCTGGCCAGCTCTTCGACCTGGCGATACGTCTCGTCCGAGGTCGCGATGCCGCGGATCACTTCGACCAACGTCATGACGGGCACCGGATTCATGAAATGCATGCCGATGACTTTGTCCGGCCGGCTCGTAACAGCCGCCATTTTCGTGATCGATATTGATGACGTATTCGAAGCGAGAATACAGTCCGGCGGGGTGATCTTGTCGAGCTTCTGGAACATCTGGATCTTTGCGGCGAGGTTCTCGATGATCGCCTCGATGACGATGTCTGCGCCGGCGACCGCGCGGTCCCCGGTCGTCGATTTGATCCGCCCCAGCACCGCCTGTTTCTCCTCGGCCGTCATGCGCCCTTTGTCGACTCCGCGCTGAAGATTGGCCGCAATCGTCGACAGGGCCCGGTCGAGGATGCCCTGCTCCACATCGACGAGCGTCACGTCGAAACCGGCGGCCGCGGCGGTGTGAGCGATTCCGTTTCCCATCGTGCCGCTGCCGATCACAACGATGTGCTTCATCGGCCGTGACTCTATCCCACTTCGGGCGTAAACTTTACGGTCCTGGGTTCGCTCCAAAAGATGGCTCGGAAATGCTTCATGTGCGGCACTGAGATCCCTTCGGGGATCCTCTGCGAAAAATGCGACAAGCCGCGCAAGCCGAGGGCTGACGGGGGCGCGGCAGCACAGCCGGCAACGCGCGCAGCTGCTTCTGAACCCTCGGTCGCCCGGACAGAGAACGCACACGCGCTCGACCCGTTCCCGAAAGCGCCCATCGTTCCGTTCCCGGTCGAAGCGGCATCGCCCGCGATCACGAGCGTCGTCAATGTTCTCGTCGCCGCGGGCGTTCCGTCGATCCTTCTCGGACCTGACAAAAGCGTGAAGTTCATTTCGGACGAAGCGAAGGCGCTGTTCGAAGCTTCGCTGGCGGATCTGGCGAGCGTCCGGTTCATCGAAGAGAAGACGGGATTGCGCATCGGCGACTTGTCGGTGCCGACGTCCGCCGGCATGCGGATCCGCGATCGCAACATCCTCTACTCGCTCGTCCCGATGTCCGGCGGCGCGGGTGGCGCGGTGCTCGTTTTTCGCCCCACCGATCCGATCGACGAGTCGCACGCGTCGTTCATCACGTACGTTCGCGAGACGGTGTTCGGGCCGCTGCGCTCGATGCGCGAGTCGCTGCTCGCAGCCTCACAAACGCGGCCATCGGATCCGCTGCTCGATGACTCCGCGGGGACACTGGAGCAGATCCTCTCGTCACTCGAGCTCGCGCCGGGCATCTCGGAACGTTCGACGAGCGCGCGGCCTGTTCCGACCGTGACCGAAGTCGTGCGCCGCGTCGCCGATCGCTTCATCCCCCACGCGGACCTCAAAGCCATCCGGCTCCAGGTCGACGTGCAGGACCTCGACGCGCGGCTCGCCGATCACGATCAGCTCGGCGAGGCGTTGGCGATTCTGATGGACAACGCGCTGCACTACGTTCCGGCAGGCGGCCAGGTCGTCATCGGCGTTCGCTGGATGGAGCACAAGCAGAAGCCGCTCCTCCTGTTCTTCGTCATGGACAACGGTCCGCTCGTTCCGGAGAGCCTGCGCCATGTCATCTTCGAGCCGTCGTTTGTCTGGAATGCCGCGGCGCCGGAGCGAACCGGACGCGGTCTGTTCCGCTGCCGCGAATTCGCGGTGAACCACGGCGGGGCGGTTTGGGCCGAGTCGAAGACCGGGAAGGCTTGCACGTTTTTCCTGCGCGTTCGTCCCGACAACAGCCGGTAGGGAAGCACGTCCCCTATTTCATGCGTTTTCATCGCAACATGCGGAAGTTCCTCGTCCTCGCCGTCGCGCTTGTCGCGACGGGCGCGTTCGCGTCCGACATCACGCGTGCGTCCGTGGTGTCGGAGATGAATGTGCGCCGCGCAGCGTTCGGCTTGCCGCCGCTGCACGAAGACGCCCGCCTCGACGAGGCTGCGGACGACCGCGTAGAGGACATGGAGGACCAGAGCTACTGGAATCACGTGTCGCCGCAGGGCCGCGAGCCGTTCGAGTACCTCCGCCCGCGCGGCTACGACTACCAGTTCGCGGGCGAGAACCTCGCCGCGGGCTTCGAGACGACTGAGGTCCTCGTCGACGCGTGGATGGAGTCGAACGGACACCGGGAGAACATCCTCTCGCCGATGTACCGGGACTGCGGCGTCGCGATCGTCGAGGGGTCGACGACCGGCCGTGCCATCGGCAAATCGATCGTGGTCCTGTTCGGCCGCGACCGGCATGACGTGAGCGTCGCGCCGCAGCGCGCAGCTAGCGAACCTTCACCGAAGGATCGACTTCGCGCGCCCAGGCGATAAGTCCGCCGGCGAGATTCTTCACGCTCTTGAAGCCGTTGCTGAGCATGTACTGCTGGGCGCGGCCGCTCCGTCCGCCGCTCCGGCAGTAGACGACGATCTCGGTGTCGTGCGGCAGCGAGTCCAGACTGCGCGGCACCTGCTGCAGCGGGATATGCGTCGCGTGTTCGAGATGGCCGGCGTCCCACTCGATCGGCTCGCGCACGTCGAGAAGGAACAGCCGCTCCCCGCGCGCGATGCGATCGGCCAGTTCCCGCGCCGTAATTTCCATGTTGTTCAAGGGTCCGCAGTACTCCTCATAGTCGATCAGTTGCCGGATCTCGGGATCCGGTCCGCACACTTTGCAATTCGGATTCTTGGGCACGCGCAGCGAGCGGAAGCTCATGCGCAGCGCGTCGAAGAGCAGCATCCTTCCGATCAGCGGTTCTCCCGCTCCGGTGATCATCTTGATCGCTTCGGTCGCCTGTAAGCAGCCGACGACTCCCGGCAGCACGCCGAGAACTCCGCCCTCCGCGCAGGAAGGGACGAGATTCGGCGGCGGCGGATCAGGATACAGGCAGCGATAGCAGGGTCCCTTCGTCGCATCGAAGACCGATACCTGTCCTTCAAATCGATAAATCGACGCGTAAACATTCGGCTTGCCCAGCATGACGCAGGCGTCGTTCACGAGATACCGCGTCGCGAAGTTGTCGGTGCCGTCGAGGATGATGTCGTATGGCTCCATCAGCGGCATGGCGTTGCGCGATGTGAGTCGGTCGTTGAACGTCTCGATGCGCAGGTTGCGGTTCATGTCGCGCAGGCGCTTCCAGGCCGCGTCGAGCTTGCGCTCGCCGACGGCCGATTCGCCGAACAGGATCTGGCGCTGCAGATTCGTCTCATCGACGGTATCGAAGTCGACGAGACCGAGCCTGCCGACGCCGGCGGCGGTCAGGTACATCGCCACCGGACTGCCGAGGCCTCCGACGCCGACGATGAGCGCTGAGGCGCGCTTGAGCTTCTCCTGTCCTTCTTCGCCGATCTCGGGAAGGAGCAAGTGGCGCGAGTAGCGAGTGCGTTCGTGGTCGGTGAGAGTCATTCTGAGCCGCGAAGACGGCGAAGAATCTGGGAGGTGGCAATCCACCGCCCAGATTCTTCGCGCTCTACGGCGCTCAGAATGACACTATGTCAGCAGTCTGCTCACAATCTCCTGAATCTTCTTCCCGTCCGCGCGCCCTTTGTACTTTGCCGTCGCTTCCTTCATCACTTTGCCAAGGTCCTTTTTCGATTGCGCGCCGGTCGAGGAGATGATGTCGCGCAGTCCCGACTCGAGCTCCGCGTCGGTCAACTCGGCCGGCAGATACGTCTTCAACAGATCGAGCTCCGATTGCTCTTTCGCCGCGAGCTCGGGACGGTTGCCTTTCGTGTATTGCTCGATCGAGTCGAGGCGCTGCTTCACCGCTTTGCGGATGACGGCGAGCACCTCTTCATCCGACAGCTCGTGACCGGCCTCGATCTGCTGGTACTTCATCGCCGACTGCAACATGCGCAGCGTCGAGGTGCGCACGGCCGTCCGCGCTTTCATCGACTCAGTGAGGTCGGCGCGGATCTGTTCCGTCAACTTCGGCATCGGTTGCTTCTCTCCGGACGCCATTCTATTCTCGCGGCCCATGCCTCTCGACGTGCTCGCACTTCTTCACGAAACGGGCGCGCTTCTTCAGGGTCATTTCCGCCTCTCATCGGGATTGCACAGTCCGAGCTACGTGCAGTGCGCGCTGCTCCTGCAGGACCCGCGGAACGCAAAGGCGCTCGGCGAGGCACTGGCCGCGAAAGTACGACCCATGCGCGCGCAGAAGATCGTCGCGCCGGCGATGGGAGGCCTCATCATCGGCTACACCGTGGCGGAGGCGCTCGGCGTGCCGATGATGTTCACGGAACGGAAAGAGGGCGAGATGACGCTGCGCCGCGGCTTCAGAATCAAACCGGGCGAGCGCGTGGTCATCGTCGAGGACGTGGTGACGACCGGCAGGTCGACGCGCGAAGCGGCGCGCGTGGTCGCGGAGCACGGCGGCGTTGTCGTCGGCTTCGCGTCGATTCTCAATCGCAGCGGAAAATCGAAGCCGTTCGATGCTCCCTACGAATCGCTCCTCTCGCTCGATCTCGAGACGCACGCGGAACAGAATTGCCCGCTCTGCGCGTCGGGCGTCGGAATCGATTCGCCCGGCAGCCGTTACTCGGGAGCGCGATGAGCGACAAGATCGTCACGATCGGCGGCAAGCAGACCGAGCTCGCCGTCGATCACCAGGGCCGTGTCTTTCGAAGCGGCGACGCCGAAATCGAGCTCGTCGCCACGAAGGGCAGCGAGGCGGAGATCCGCGCCGCCGGGAAGTCCTACGTCGTGCCGTTCGTCGTACGTGGGACGACGGTCAGCTTTGCGTTCGACGGCGAGATCTACACGGCCGATGTCTCCGACAAGGGCTCGCGCGCGCACACGCACCACCGCGACCACTCGACCGCCGCGCCGATGCCCGGCGTGGTGCTGAAAATACTCGTGAAGGCGGGCGACGTTGTAAAGAAGAACGCGGCGCTTGTTGTGCTCGAGGCGATGAAGATGGAGCACCAGATCGTGGCGCCGTACGATGGGGTGGTGGAATCTGTGAACTGCACGGAAGGAGAAATGGTGCAGCCGGGCGTGGAACTTGTTTCGTTAACGGTTAACGATGGAAGGCAATGAAGATCCAAGTTGACGAAGTGAAAGTCGTAGAGGTGGGTCCGCGCGACGGCCTTCAGAACGAGAAGGTCACCATTCCGACGCAGACGAAGATCGACTACATCACCGCCCTCAGCGACGCCGGGCTGCGCGTCATCGAAGCGGGTGCGTTCGTCAGTCCGAAGTGGGTGCCGCAGATGGCCGACACCGGGGACGTGTATCGCAACATCCCGAAAGATCCCGGCGTCGAGTATCCGGTGCTCGTGCCGAACATGAGAGGACTCGACCGCGCCATCGAAGCGGGCGTGCAGTCGATCGCGATCTTCACCGCGGCATCCGAGACGTTCAACAAACGGAACATCAACATGTCGATCGACGAGTCGTTCGACAACTACGCTCCCGTCGCGATGCGCGCGCTCGAGCACGGGATGCGCGTCCGCGGCTACGTCTCCACGGCATTCGGCTGCCCCTACGAAGGGGACGTCCCGCCGGAGAAAGTCCTCGAAGTCTCCGCGCGCCTCCTGGACCTCGGCTGCTACGAGGTCTCGGTCGGCGACACAATCGGCGTCGGAACGCCGATGCAGGTGCAGGGTGTCATCGGCGTCCTGCTGCAGGTCATTCCGCGAACGAAGCTGGCCATGCACTTCCACGACACGCGCGGCACCGCGCTGGCGAACACGCTCGCCGCACTCGAAATGGGCATCGCCACGTTCGACGCGTCGTCCGGCGGACTCGGAGGTTGTCCGTATGCACCGGGTGCCTCCGGCAACATGGCGACCGAGGATCTGATTTACCTGCTGGACGGGATGGCGATCGAAACGGGCGTCGATTTAAAGAAGCTCGTCGCCGCGTCGCAGGTCATCGCGCCGTTCCTCGACCATCCGCTGCCCGGCCGGTATCTGCAGGCCTGCACGCGACAGAAGGCGCCGGTCGTCCCGCAAAGCACCGCGGTACAATGACCTATCCGACAATCGGCGTCAGTGGCTGGAAGGGTGGGTGGTACGTGGTTCCGTACCAGGTGATGCTTCGCGACATCGACGCGTTCGGCCACCTCAACAACGCGGTCTATTTCAGCTACTTCGAGTGGGGGCGCACCCTCCTCTGGTTCGAGCTCACAGGCGGCCGCGAGCCGCGCGACGTCGGCTTCATCGTCGCGCGTGCGGAATGCGACTTCAAGTTGCAGGTCGGCATGGAGCCGATCGAAATCCGCGTACGGATCGGCGACATGCGTGCGACCTCGATGGATTTCCTGTACGAGATACGCAAAGACAATGGCCAGCAAATTGCTGCTGAAGGAAAAGTGGTCGTTGTTCTTTTCGACTGGGAAACGCAGTCTAAAGTAGCAATTACCGACGAATTACGCCGCAAGGTCCTGTCGGTGCAGCGTTCTGAGACCTGATCGATGCAGCCCGGCCGAGTACTGACGCATCCCGCTCTGGCGCGCCAGCGCTTCCGGGAGATTGCCGCGCGTCCCGAGCCCCTGCTCGATCTCGTGGAGGCCTCGCTCTTCATCGCCGTCGAGGACAACCCGCGCATCGACGTCGGCCACTACCTCGGACAAGTGGGAATCTGGAGCGGCACCGTGCACGATCGACTGGAAGGCTCGCAGGACA
Source organism: Thermoanaerobaculia bacterium (assembly GCA_036390755.1). GTDB lineage: Bacteria > Acidobacteriota > Thermoanaerobaculia > Gp7-AA8 > Gp7-AA8 > DASVHS01. The sequence goes on along the minus strand of DASWBH010000389.1, from coordinate 34,349 downwards.
TCGAGCGGATCCTCGACACGATCAACTGCATTCTGTTCGACGAAGAAGGTTTTCGCGGCGAGAACAACGACTACTACGACCCGCGCAGCGCGATGCTCAACGAAGCGCTCGATCGCCACGCCGGCCTTCCGATCACTCTTTCGATCCTCTACATCGAGCTGTCGCGGCGCGCCGGCGTCGACGCTGCGGGCATTTCGCTCCCGGGGCGCTTTCTCGTGAAATTGAGCGGCGCATTCGGCCAGGTCGTGGTCGATCCGTTCGACGGCGGCCGCGTGCTCACGAAGCTCGAGCTGCAGAAGATCCTCGACGAGATGTACGGCGGCGGCGTGAAGCTCCGCGAGCACCATCTCCGCTCCTTCTCGCGCCGCGAGATCCTCGCACGCGAGCTCGCCCAGCTGAAAGCGGCGTACCTCGCGCAGCACGATCTGCAGCATGCCGCCGCATCGGTCGACCGGCTGCTGATCCTCGACGATCGCGACCCGTACGAGATCCGCGACCGCGCCGCCATCGCCATGCAGATGCACGCGTACACGCAGGCGATCGACTTTTTCGAACGCTATCTCGAGCTGATGCCGCACGCGGACGACACCGCCCGCATCCGCGAGCAGATCGCGTGGCTGCGCGCGTGGCTCGATCAGAACTGACGCGAACATCTGATACACTCGACCGCCACTCAAGTTGCCGCATCCGGAAGGGTTTAGCCCGTGATCACCGGGTTCAACACCGACATCAGACACAACGACAAGGTCTACCACATTCAGACCGAGGATAAGGGTCTGCAGAACCCTTATATCGAGTCGCTTGTGTACGTGGGCGGCGAGATTCTCGCGTCGAAAAAGACGCCGTACGCGGAGCAGATCAAGGACGGCGTCGACGAGAAGTGGATCGGCGGGATGATGGAGCAGCAGCACCGCACGATGATCGCGGCGGTCAAGCGCGGGCGCTTCGATCAACCGGCCGAGGAGACGCATACCGGGCTGACACCGAAGCCGTCGGTGCCGGCCGGAACGGCGACCGGGAAGGCCGCGGCGCCGGGAGCCGAGGAGAAGACGCTCGACCAGGTAATCATCGACTACCTGGCGTCGGAGGCGGAGAGCGAGCACCTCGAGCTTTCGCTGCTGAATCAGGCGGACTTTTTCGCCGGCGCGCCGGTCGAGTTGCGCGTTGTGACGCGGCGGAGCCTGTCTCAGAACCCGATCGCCGCGGCGTCGATCGAAGTGAAGGTGATATCGACCGTCGAGCCGCCGCGCGTCGTCTTCCGCGGGAAAACGGCATCGGACGGCACAGCTCTGATCCGCTGCACGATTCCGGCGTTCCGCGAGGGGACGGCCGCCGTGATCATTTCGGCGCAGAGCACGATCGGAAACGACGAGGTCAAGCAGCTGGTCAAGAAGAAGAAATAGATCTGCTGCGGCTGGCAAACATCTTCCATAACGCACGCACGTGGTCCGCTCGCGTTTCCTCCGCTCGCTGTTCTGGCTGGCCTGCATGGCGGTCACGGTCTACGTGCTGATCAGCCTCTTCCTGCCGTCGTCGCGGCGTCTGATCTTCGGCGTCGACAAGAGCGACGGCAGCGTCCGCACGGTCGGAAGTCACGTCACGTTCCTGCCGCCGCACCGCTATTACCGCTTGTCGTTCGAGAAGCGCGAGGGCGCCGCGCAGCGCGACGGCGTCATCCGGATCACCTCGAAAGAGGGGGTGCCGGTGACGATGACGTACCGGCTGCGGTTCGGGATCGCCGGCGAACGACTCGCCGACGCGCGACGTCTCGTCAACGACGGCTGGAGCGCGTGGATCCGCGCGCGAGTGTCCGAGGCGGTTTCGGCGGTGACGGCGCAGGTGCCGATCGAGGATCTGCTCTCGCCGACGTCGCAATTCTCGACGCGCCGCGATCCGCTGAAGCGCATCGTCGCGGCGCATCTCGCGCAAAGCGGCCTGAATGTCACCGCGTTCGAAATCGCGCGCCTCGAGCCCGACCGCGAAGCGCTGCTCAAGTACAAGCGGTCCGAGCTGCGCCGCAGCGCGCGCGGGGTCGCCGGCCGCGTGGCGATCTTCGCGATCGACGGCGCCGACTGGGACCTGATCCAGGAGCTGTCCGACGACGGCCGCATTCCGAACATCCAGGCGCTGGCGAAAGGCGGAACGACCGGCTCGCTGCAGACGATTCAGCCGACGGTGTCGCCGCTGGTCTGGACGACGCTTGCGACGGGAGTGACTCCCGACCGCCATGGCGTCATCGATTTCTTCGATCGCTCGACACGAGCGCCGGTCGACTCGTATTCGCGCCGCACGCCTGCCCTGTGGGACATCGCCGAAGGCTTCGGCCGTCACGCCGTTGTCGTGAACTGGTGGACCGCCTGGCCGCCGGCACCGTCATCGACGGCGGTCTTCGATGCACCCGTGGAGTTCCTCGACAACGCGATCTATCCCGGCAGCGACGTAGAGCGTGTCAGGAGCGTCGAAGTGCCGCCCTCGACGGTCGGCGCAGATCAAGTGCGGCGGTTCATCAACCTCGCGCCCGGCGAGTTCGAGGCGGCCATGCAGAACCCGGCCGATCCCGTGGCGATCTTCCGCGACGTGCTCGCGAAAACGTGGAGCGACCATCGCGCCGCGCTGAATCTGTATCGCGAACAGGCGCCGCTGTTCCTCGCGTTGACGTACGACGGCACCGACGCGGTCAATCACCTGTTCGCGCCGTATCACCCGCCGATGCGCGATGGAGTGAGTCAGGACGGCTACCGCAAGTACTGGCCGACGGTCTCGAACTACTACGCCGAGGTCGACCGGATGATCGGCGAGTGGATGCAGGTCCTGCCGGAGGACACGACCGTGATGATCGTTTCCGCGTACGGCTTCCGCTGGGGCACGGACCGTCCGCATTCACCTCCGAACGGCCGCGCCGCGCTCTCCGATCACCGCAATCCCGGCGTGTTCATCGCGTACGGCAACCACGTTCTGCCGTCACGCGCTCCGCATGCGATCTCTCTGTACGACATCACTCCCACCGTTCTCGCGATCCTCGGCCTTCCGCAATCGGGCGAGATGTCGGGCAAAGTCGCGTCCTGGGCGTTCAAGGACATCACGCCCGTGCTGTCGGTGCGCGTCGTCAGCTACAGCGAGTTTTTCGGCGAGCGGCCCGTGAGCACAACGGCGCGCACGAACGCGAAGGTGTATCAGCGCGACCTGCAGGCGATCGGGCATCTGATGGATCCGAACATCGGAATGCAGGCCCGGTTCGAAGACCAGGATGTTCAGCCGGCAGCGGCGGCGGCCCCCATTCCGCCGCAGCAGTGGGGCTCGTACGCGTATGACAACAATCTCGGTGTCGAGCTGCGGAAGCAGAACAAGTTCAAAGACGCCGCAGACGCGTTCCAGAAGGCGATCGATCTGAATCCGTCGCGACCGACGCCGTATCTCAACCTCGCGATGACGCTGTTCGACCGCCAGCAGTACACGGCGGCGGACGAAGTCTTCCTCGAAGCGATCAAGCGCGGGCTGCCGAACGGCGATCAATGGTTCTGCGATTTCGCGGCGCTCTACCGGCAGCGGAACATGACCTCGCGAGCGATCGCGCTTCTGGAGAAAGGGAAGGAGATCTTCCCGCAGTCCTATCTGATCGCGGCGAACCTCGGCTCCGCGCTGTCGCAGGCGGATCGCTACACCGAAGGGCTGCCGGAGCTCGAGCGGGCGCTCGGACTGCAACCGTCGTCCACCCTCGCGCTGAACAACCTGGGCATCTTCTACGCGAAGAAGAATGACTACGGCCGGGCGCTGGACTTCTGGAACCGGTCGCTGACGATCGATCCGCGGCAGCCGCAGATCCGGGCGGCGGCGGACGCGGCACGGACGCGGCTGTAAGACGGAGCGCGGAGGGCGGAGGGTGGAGGGCTCCGCACACGAGCCGGTGAGCGGCGTCACTTGACGCTCCCGCGCCGCGGTCATAAAATCCCACTTGCTACTGAGACTCAGTCTCAAGATGCAACGACGCCATGCCTCACGTCCAGAAGGAAATTGATCGCTTCGCCGGATTCCTCCAGCAGCAGAACCTGAAGCTCACCGGCGAGCGCTCCGCCCTCGTCCGCGAGATCTTCTCCACCCACTACCACTTCGAGGCCGACGAGCTCCTCTTCAAGATGAAGGAGAAGGGCCTCAAGATCTCGCGCGCCACCGTCTATCGCACGCTCGAGCTGCTCGTGAAATCCGGAATGGTCCGCCGCGTCCACCTCGGCGAGGACCACTACCACTACGAGCACGTCACCGGAAACTCGCACCACGACCATCTGATCTGCACGACCTGCGGCTCGGTCATCGAGTTCAACGACCCGGAGCTCGAAAAGCGCCAGCACGAGATCTGCGCGAGAAAGCGTTTCACGCCGACCTTTCACAACCTGCAGATCCTCGGCGTGTGCGACGCGTGCAAACGCAAAGGCGAAACTCCCGACGCACCCGACCGCGTGAAGATGATCCAGGCCGGCGCGATGCAATTGAGGAAGTAACCCGAGGACCCATGCTCAACGCCCTGATCATCGTTTTCCGCGAAGGCTTCGAGGCCTTCCTCACCGTCGCGATCATCTTCGCGTACCTCCGCAAGACCGGACGCGACTGGCTGCGGCCCGCTGTTTATTGGGGCATCGCCGTATCCGTCGTCGCAAGCTTCGCTCTCGGATACGTGCTGCAGAGCGTCAACCAGCCGATGTGGGAAGGCGTCCTCGGACTCGTCGCGGCGATCCTCGTCGCGTCGTTCGTGATTCACGTCTGGCGCACCGCGCCGCGCATGAAGCGGCAGATGGAAGCGCGGCTCGATCAACACTCGGCTCATGAGTCGCCGCTCATCGCCACCGCGGCCGTCTTCGGATTCACGGTTCTGATGGTCACCCGCGAAGGCATGGAGGCGGCGTTGATGCTGATTCAGGTGCGCCAGGCCGGCTTCTGGCTCGGCTGCGCGCTCGGCATCGCGGCCGCCGCGACGATGTCGTGGCTGTGGGCGCACTTCGGCCATCGCGTGAACATCAAGCGGTTCTTCCAGGTGACCGGACTGTTTCTCCTGTTGTTCACCATCCAGATCGTCTTCTACTCGATCCACGAATTCTCCGAGGCGGGGCTGCTGCCGCATAGCGAAGCGATTCATGTGGCGACGGAGCCCTACTCTCCGGTCGGCGTGTACGGCCGTTGGTTCTCGGTGGCGATGGTCGGCGTCTGCGCGGCGTGGCTTGCGGCGGCGTCGATTCTCGATCGCGCACGCGCACACAACCGCGCGGCGTTAGGAGCGCGATGAGAGCCGCAACGGCACTCATCGCGCTCACACTCGTTCCCATCACTGCAGCGTCAGCAGAAATCGCCAGGGCGCGGTACCTGATGGGAACGGTGTGCGAAATTGCTGTCGACGGCGACGCGAAGCAGATCGACGCTGCGTTTGCAGAAGCGGCCCGCATCGAGCGGATGCTGAGCACGTGGCGCGACGATAGCGAGCTCGTGCGCGTGAACCGCGGCCAAGCTGCTTCGCCGGAATTGCGCGGGTTGCTCGACTCCGTCATCGCGTGGCGTGAGCGAACCGGCGGCGCGTTCGAGCCGCAGGTGCGGCCGCTCATCGACGCGTGGCGCACTCGCGCTGACGGCGCGCTGCCGTCGCACGATGCAATCGAGGGCGCGCTCGCGTCGATCCGCTCCGGTCGTGCTGCGTTCGAAGAGGGCGGTTTCGGCAAGGGCTACGCGCTCGATCGGATGCTCTCGGTCGTCGACGCGCCGCGAGCGATGATCAACTTCGGCGGACAGATTGCCGTTCGCGGCGATTACCGCGTCGCAATTGCCGATCCGGAGCAGCGCGACGTCGCGACGGTGAACGTCACTTTGCGCGACGCCTCGCTTTCGACGAGCTCCGGCTCCGAGAAGTCGTTCGTCGTGAACGGCCGCCGCTTCACGCACATCATCGATCCGCGCACCGGAGAGGCGCTGCCGCCGCGCGGCTCCGTGTCGGTCATCGCGCGCGACGCACTGACCGCCGACGTGCTCTCCACTGCGTTGTATGTGATGGGGCCGGATGAAGGGCTGCGATGGGCGAACGCTCACGGCGTCGCCGCGCTGTTCATCACGAGCTCGCACCAGATTGTCCGATCCAACGACTTTCCGAAGGACTGAACCATGCTCAAGCAAATCGGAATCATCGTGATCTCACTGTGTCTCGCGACATCGCTCGTCGCGCAGGACGCAGCAACCGATCAGAAGCTCAAGGAGCTGCAGCGGCAGATCGACATCCTCACACAGGAAATCGAGGCGCTGAAAGCGCCGCAGGCGGAGAAGAGTGTGGCCGCCGACACGCAGCAGTACGGCCTGGGCGCGGCAGCGTCGAAGGTCTATCGCGCGCAGCAGGGTGCGTCGTTCGGCGGCTACGGCGAAATGCTGTACGAGAACCACGACCGCTCGGAGCCCGATCGCGCCGACCTGCTGCGCGGTGTGCTTTACACCGGCTACAAGTTCAACGATCGCGTTCTCTTCAACTCCGAGCTCGAGGTCGAGCACGCGTCGACCGAAAGCGGCGGCACCGTGTCGCTCGAGTTTGCCTACCTCGATTTCCTGCAGAAGCCGTGGCTGAACTATCGCGCCGGCGTGATGCTGCTTCCGGTCGGCCTGATCAACGAGCAGCACGAGCCCACCGCATACCTCGGCGCGCGGCGGCCGCAGGTCGAGCAGGTCATCATTCCGGCGACGTGGGGCGAGATCGGCGCCGGCGTCTTCGGCGACGTGAAGAACGTCACGTACCGGGCGTACCTCGTCACGGGACTCAACTCCGCGCATTTCGGCAGCGAGGAAGGCATTCGCGAGGGACGGCAGGCCGGCGGCGAAGCGCTGGCCGAGGATTGGGCGGTGGTCGGGAGGGCGGACTGGCATCCGATCGAGGGGACGCTCGTCGGCGCGTCGCTCTACTCGGGCAACTCGGGCCAGACGCAGAATTTCGCCGGCCGCGTGACCCTCGGCGAAGCGCACTTCGACTCGAAGTTCCGCGGACTGTCGCTGCGCGGGCTGTACGCGAGAGGGACGATCGGCGACGCCGCACAGATCAACGCGGTGAACGGCCTTGAGGGTGACGCGTCGATCGGCAAGAGCTTCGGCGGCTGGTACGGCGAAGCGGGCTACGACCTCGCCGCGCTGATCTCGAAGAGCTGGTCGCTGACGCCGTATGCGCGATACGAGCAGCTGGATACGCAGCGTAGCGTGCCGGCAGGCTTCTCGCGCAACCTTGCGAATGCACAGAATATCTTCACGGTCGGTGTGGCTATTAAACCAATCTCACAAACGGTTATAAAAATAGATCACGAGAATGTAACGAACAAAGCGCGCACGGGAGCGAAGCAGTGGAACATCGGCGTCGGCTACATCTTCTGATCGCCGTCCTGCTGTTCGCGGCATCGGCGGACGCACGCGTCTTCATGACGCAGCAGCAGGCGCTCGCGTTCGCGTTCCCCGGTGCGAAGGTGACGCGGCAGACGGTGTTTCTGACGAAACAGCAGGCCGAGGACGCGCGCCGGGAGAGCGGCATCGCGTTCGATGACCAGCTCGTGATCCGCTACGTCGCCACGGCCGGCGACAAGGTCACCGGGTACGCGTACTTCGACGCGCATCGCGTGCGCACGCTTCCTGAGAGCGTCATGATCGTCGTGACGCCCGACGGACGCGTCGACCGCATCGAGATCCTCTCGTTCGACGAGCCGACCGATTACCTCCCGAAGCGACGCTGGATCGATCAGCTCAACGGCCGCAAGCTCGACAAAGATCTCGCCCTGAATGGCGCGATCAGGCCGCTGTCCGGCGCGAGCCTCAGCGGTCAGGCGATCGTCAACGCGTCGCGCAAGGTCCTCGCGCTGCACCACGTCATCGGAGGAGCGGCGCCGCAATGACGCGCGTGCAGGTCGTCTACCTGCACCTTTGCGTCGCGCTGACGGCGCTTACCGGCATTGTTTTCGCCGTGATGAAGTACTTCATGAAACCGGTCGACGAGTTCTCGGTCGTCAACCACCCGCTGCAGCCCTACATGCTGTCGACGCACGTGGTCGTCGCGCCGCTTCTCGTCTTCGGCTTCGGATGGGTGTTTGCAAATCACGTCAGGCCCAAGCTCGCGTTCGGCGAGCCGCGCAATCGAGCGAGCGGAATCTGGTCGCTCGCGGCGCTCGCGCCGATGACGCTGTCCGCATATCTGCTGCAGATCTCGACGAACGACGCAACGCGCAAAACGATGGCCGCCGCGCACTGGATCACGTCAGCACTGTTCGTGATCGTCTACGTCGTCCACCTGATCAGGCGGCCAGCTCCGGCAGACGGTCGATCAGGCGCTGAAGGCGGCGCAGCGAGCGCTCCTTTCCCAGCGTGACCGCGACATCGAAAATCGGCGGCGATGCCGCGACGCCGAGAAGGGCGACGCGAAGCGGATGGATGTATTTGCCGGCGCTGATGCCGCGCGACTCCGCGAGCGCGCGCAGCGCCTGCTCGCTGGTCGTGACGTCGAACGGCTCGGTGCGCGAGAGCGCGTCGCGCAACTCCGCGAGCCTGCTCGCGAGATCCTCGCCCTTGAGGTGCTTCTTCACAGCCTCTTCGTCGTACGTCACCGCGTCATCGGTCGCGAGATACGGTTTCATCAGCGCGGCGAGATCCTTCAACGTCCGCGCTCTCGTCTTGTTCAACTCGAGCACGTTGCGCACGCTCTCCAGCGGCGGCGCATCGAAGCCGAGGAACGGCGCGACATACAGATAAAGATCCTCGGTGCTCGTCCGCATCATGTACTGTCCGTTCATCCAGAGCAGCTTCTCCTGATCGAAGACCGCCGGCGCTTTATTGACGTCGGACAGATCGAACATCGCCGCCGCTTCGTCGCGGCTGAGGATCTCGCGGTTGTCGCCGGGCGCCCAGCCGAGGAGCAGGAGAAAGTTGAACAGCGCCGCCGGCAGAATCCCCATCTCCCGATACTCCTCGGCCGAGGTCGCGCCGGTGCGCTTGCTGAGACGCTTGCGGTCGGGTCCGAGGATCAGCGGGAGGTGCGCGAACGCAGGCGGCTCGGCGCCGAACGCGCGGAACAACAGGATGTGCTTCGGCGTGTTCGACAGGTGGTCGTCGCCGCGCGCGACGTGCGTGATCTCCATATCGATGTCGTCGACCACGACCGACAGGTGGTACGTGGGATTCTCATCCGAGCGAAGCAGCACGAAGTCGTCGATCAGATCGGCGTCGAAGTGGACGTCGCCGCGAATGAGATCGTGAAAATCGATCGAGCCGTGGCCGACTTTGTACCGGATCACGTGCGGGATCTCGCGCGGCGCCTCGCCCGCTTCGGCGATCGCGCGGCACTTCCCGGAGTATCGATACGCCTTGCCGGCTTTTTCCGCAGCGACGCGCTCGGCCTCGAGCTCTTCGATCGTGCAGTAGCAGCGGTAGGCCTTGCGCGTCTGCACGAGCTCTTCGGCGCGCTCGCGGTATCGCGCCAGCCGATCGCTCTGGTAGACCGGACCTTCGTCCCAGTCGATGCCGAGCCACCGCAGCGAGCTGACGATCTGCTCGGCGTGATGCTGCCGCGAGCGCTCGACGTCCGTGTCTTCGATGCGCAGCAGCATGTTGCCGCCATATCGCCGCGCGTGCAGCAGATTGAAGATCGCCGTGCGGGCGCCGCCGACGTGCAGTAAGCCGGTCGGCGAAGGGGCGAAGCGGAGCTTCATCGGCCGCGCAGTCTAACAAAGTGACTGCTGAACAGTGGCCGGGGCGGTCGATTGCGTACAATCGAAGACGGTCCCATGCGCCAGCGCGGTTTTTCCCTCGTCGAGCTGTTGTTTGCTCTGCTGATTCTCACGCTCGTCATCACGACCACGCTGGCTGTCTTCATCGAGCGCAACCGCCGCCTGCAGCAGGCCTCGGAGCTGATTCTCGCGTATCAGGTGTTGGCGAACGAGGTGGAGTTGCAGCGGCGCGTGCCGTTCGCCGACGTCCTGCCGATGGGATCGTTCACGACGTCGACGGATCTGCTGCGGCCGCTGCAGCCCTACAGCACGAGCATCGACGTGACCGCGACGAGTCCCGGCGTGAAGACGGTCACGATGATGATCAAGTGGCGCAACGGCAAGAAGCAGGCGAAGCTCGCGATCATGCGCGTCGACACCGGCGGAGGAAACCTGTGGTGAGAAGGCGAAGCCGCGGGTTCACACTGCTGGAGCTCGTCGTCACCCTCGCCATTTTCGGCACGTTCCTCATGATCCTCGGCGTCCTGTCGCTGGAGATGCGCAGGCAGGAGCGGAGGTATCCCGTGAATTTCATGCAGCACCCGCAGGTGATCGCGGTGCTGTCGCGCATGCGTCGCGATGTGCTCGACGCATTCGGCAGCAACCCTTATCGCGACAATGCCGGGAACGGGAAGTACACGCAATCGCCGAAGACGCTGATCATCGACACGATCGTCAGCAATGGCGTGCAGACGGTGGTGTGGGATTTCAACACGCCGCGCGAAGTGCATCGAATCTCGTACAACGTGGGCGTCGCGACCGAGTGGGTCGCGCGCGGATTGCCTCCCGACTTCGCCGCGAACATCGATGCGGTGGAGACGCCGGGGCATCCTTTCGGTGTTCGCTTCACAGCGAAGGACGGCAACGGAAAACTTGCGATCGATCAATATCTTCAGCCGCGCGCCCACGACTGACCGCCGCGAGCGCGGTTACGTGCTCATCACAGCGCTCGTTCTCGCGATGCTCTACTTCGCGCTGATGGAGCTGCTGCTGATGGATTCGTCGCGCGCGCTGGGGGAAGCGCAGCGGTTCCGCGCTCACGTCGTGGCGCAGGCGCTCGCGGAAAATGGCGCCGAGCTCGCCGCGTTCCAGATCGTCGTCCGCAACAACGCGACGGTGAACGCGAACGACTTCCAGGGAACGATGACCGGCACGCTCAGACGCAACAGCAACGACTTCCTGCTCGAAGGCGAGGGTCTGGCCATCGGCGTGATGAAGCAGAAGTCGACCGTGAAGGTCCAGGGGAGAATCGACGCGAGCGGGTCGGTGAAGATCGACTACACGATCCACGAGCAGTGATCTGTCATCCCGAGCGTGAGCGAGGGATCTGGGAGGCGGGCGGCACGATCGAGTCATCCGTCGCCCGGATTGCTCGCTCCATTCCTGCCTTCTTGAGAGTGTCGCCGAGGTGCCACGAGCAAGACGACTAGCTCTTCGGTTCCTGAGGTTTGCTCTGGTCGTCCGGCGGAAATTCAACGTCGGTGTTCACGCCCGCGACTTTTGGTTTGCGCGTGCCGGGCAGACCGCTCGGCCGGCCTGAGGATTCTTTGTTCGTGCCGTGGCCGGAGCCTCCGCCATCCCAGAAACCTTTGCTTTTGACATTCTCGCGCGGATTGACGGCCATCTCTTCTCCCTAAAGTCCGATGATGTTGTAGCCGGCGTCGACGAACATCACTTCGCCGGTGATGCCGGAGGACATCGGAGAAGCCAGGAACAGCGCCGCGTTGCCGATCTCTTCGAGCTCGACGTTGCGGCGCAGCGGCGCTCTCTCGGCGTGATGATGGAGCATGCCCGTGAATCCTTTGATGCCGCGCGCGGCGAGCGTGTTCACGGGCCCGGCGGAGATCGCGTTGACGCGGATGTTCTTCGGTCCGAGGTTCGCGGCGAGGTAGCGGACGGATGCTTCGAGCGACGCCTTGGCGACGCCCATGAGGTTGTAGCCTTCCACCGCTTTTTCGGCGCCGTAGTACGTCATCGCCAGCACTGCGCCGCCGCCGTTCTTCTCCATCAGCGGCACCGCCGCGCGCGTCAACGCCACGAGTGAATACGCGGAGATATCGTGCGCGGTCTTGAAGCCGTCGCGCGACGTCCGCACGAATTCATTCTCGAGATCCTCGCGCGGCGCGAACGCAACCGAGTGGACGAGCGCGTCCAGACGGCCGAACTTCGCGTCCACTTCGCGGTAAACCGTCTCGATCTCCTGATCGTTCGTGACGTCGCACGGCAGAAGCACGGAGCCATCCAGGGTCGTGGTGAGACTCTCGACGCCTTCCTTCAGCCGTTCGCCCTGATACGTGAATGCCAGCCGCATCCCTTCGCGCGAGAGCGCCTGGGCGATCGCCCACGCGATGGACCGCTTATTGGCGACGCCGAAGATCAGGCCCGTCTTGCCTTCCAGCAGCGGCATGAGCGCGGATGATAGCCCAGCTTGCCTGACGGCCTGCGAATTGCTGCGGCGTCGCGCGATGAGAAAACTCGCTCTGTCTGCCGCCCTTCTCCTCGTCGCGCTGCCGCTGTTCGCGCAGAAACGCGCGTTCACGATCGAGGACCTCTACCGCCTCCGCTCAGTGACCGAGCTCGCGCTTTCGCACGACGAGCGCCGCGTCGCGTTCACCGTCGCCACGACCGATCTGCCGCACGGCAAACGCACGACGCGCATCTGGATGGCCGGAGCCGACGGCAGCGATCCGCATCAGGTCACGTCGGGCGATCTCGATTCATCGCCCGGCTTTTCGCCCGACAACCGGTATCTCTCGTTCGTCCGCACGAAGGACGGCCTCGGAAATCTGTATCTGCTGCCCCTCGGCGGCGGCGAGCCGCGCGAGCTGACGAACATCTCGACCGGTGTCTCCGATCCGGTCTGGTCGCCCGACGGAAAGCGGATCGCGTTCTCGACCGACGTCTATCCGGAGTGCAACGGCGACGACGCGTGCAACAAGCGCGTTGCCGATCGCTGGAACAACGGGAAGCTGAAGGCGCACACAGCCGATCAGCTCCTCTATCGTCACTGGAAGTCATGGAAAGACGGGACCGTGACGCACACCTGGATCGTCGAAGTCGACAGCGGCAGGACGCGCGATCTCACTCCCGGATCGAAAGACTTCCCGCCGTTCCAGCTCGGAGGACCTCTGCAATACGACTTTTCACCTGATGGATCCGAGCTGGCGGTCGCGGGAAATCCCGATCCGGTCCCGGCGGCGTCGACCAACAACGATCTGTATCTGATCTCGGTAACCAATCCCGGCACCCCGCGCGATATCACGGCCGACAACAAGGCATTCGACGGCAGTCCGAAATACTCGCCGGACGGGCGCTACATCGCCTACCGGCGGCAGCGCGATCCCGGATACGAGTCGAGCCTCTTTCAGCTGGCCGTGTACGACCGGCGCGCGGGCACGTCGCGCATCGTCACGCCCGGCTTCAACAACTGGATCGACGACTTCGACTGGAGCGACGACTCGCGAACGATCTACTTCACCGGAGCGGTCGAAGGCATCAATCCATTCTTCAGGGTCGACGTCGCGACCGGCACGAGCACGCGCGTGTTCTCCGATCGCACCGTCGACGCATTCCGGATCGCCGGCGGCGGCCGAACGATCTACTACATCGGCCGCTCGGTCGGCGAGCCGAGCGAGGTCTACCGCTCCGATTTCACGACGACGCCGGCGCGCAGCCGCATCTCGCATCTGAACGACGCGATCGTGAACGAAGTCGACATCCGGCCCGCCGAGGTGATGTGGGTGACCGGAACGGACGGCGCGCGGATCCAGGTCTTCATCGTCAAGCCGCACGACTTCGATCCGAACAGGAAGTACCCGTTGATTCTGAACGTGCACGGCGGACCGCAGTCGCTATGGGCCGATTCGTTCCGCGGCGACTGGCAGGTCTATCCGGGCGCCGGTTACGTAGTCGCGTTCCCGAATCCGCACGGCTCGACCGGCTTCGGCCAGGAGTTCACGGCCGAGATCTCCGGCGACTGGGGCGGGAAGCCGTTCGACGACCTCATGCTCGTCACCGACGCTCTGGAGAAGCTTCCGTATGTCGATCGCGACCGGATGGCCGCGATGGGATGGTCGTACGGCGGCTACATGATGAACTGGTTCGAAGGACACACCACGCGATTCAAGGCGATCGCGTCGATGATGGGCCTCTTCGATCTGCGGTCGTTCTATGGCGCGACCGAGGAGCTGTGGTTTCCGGAGTGGGACCTGAAGGGACAGCCCTGGAATTCGGAGCTGTACCAGAAGTGGTCGCCGTCGAATTACGTACAGAACTTCAAGACGCCGTGCATGGTGCTGACGGGCGAGCTCGACTTCCGCGTTCCATACACGCAGGGGCTGCAGATGTTCACGTCGCTGCAGAAGATGGGCGTGCCGTCGCGCCTGATCGTCTTCTCCGAGTCGGGACACTGGCCGAACTGGTACGAGATGGCGCTGTACTACACGGCGCATCTGGAGTGGTTCCACAAGTACGTGGGTGGTGGAGGGGCGCCGTGGACGACCGAATCGTTCCTGCGCAATGCCGTATTCGACACTTCGACCGGCAAGCGCGTCGACGAAGAGGCAAAGGCGCCGGAGAATCCGCAAGGGAAGCCGGATCAGAAACCACACGGTTAGTCGTTCAGGCATTCTGCTTGCTGCCGTGTTCGGCATCATGGCTCAGGACTTCGAGCAGTTCCTCCGCGAGATCTTTGGCGAGCCGTTCAACCGGCTGACGACTTTTTCGTCTGAGCAGATGCAGCGCCTCAACGCGAAGCTGCAGGAGATGGCGCGCGAAGCGGTCAAAGACGAGCTCACGAAGCTGCACAACGAGATCGGTGAACTGCGCGCTCGCGTGGCCCGGCTCGAGAGCGAGCGCGCACAGGCCGCGGCCGACAGCGTGCAGCCGTCGTTCTAGAACGCGTAGCCGAGCGACAGCGAGAACGAGAACGGCCGCTCGTACGTGCGGCGCATGATCGGGAAGCCGACGTCGAAGCGCAGCGGCCCGACCGGCGAGATGTAGCGCATACCGACACCGAGTCCGTAGCGCAAGTCGTCGAAGTGGATCGTCGACGTGCCGAACACGTTGCCGACATCGGTGAACACCGCTGCGCCGACAGGTCCGAAGATCGGGAAGCGGTATTCGGCATTGACGATCAGCAGTCCGTTTCCGCCGAGCGGCGCAAGGCGAACCTTCCTCGGATCGGGATCGACATCGGCCAGCGTCGGAACGCACGTGCGGCCGCGGCGCGTCTCATCCGGGTCCGTGCAGAGATCGCCGAGAAGATCGAGCGGGAACGCGCGATGCGAAGTCTCGCCGCCGCCGAGGAAACGCTCCGACAGCGGAATGATTCGCTGGTCGCCGAAGCCACGCGGCTGAATGAGACCGAGGCGCCCCGACAGCGCGAGCACCGTTCGCGTGGTGAACGGCACATACCACGCGCCCTGCGCGAATTCCTTCGTGAAGTTGCTCTTCGCCGCGAACAGCGGGAACGCGTAGGTCGCTGAGGCGCTGGTGAAGAAGCCATGGTGCGGGTCGACGATGTCGTCGCGCGTATCCCAGAAGAACGTAGGCGTGACGCTCGAAATCTGGATGTTCAGCAGCGTGCGCGGCAGGTCGAGGACCGGCGCGTTCGGATCCTTGTTGATCGACGCGCAGATCAGCCCTTCTTTACAGTCGGAGATCTTGTACTGGTACTGCACGGACCAGCGCGTGCGCAGGAAGACCACTCGCGACGCTTCGATCGCCGTTCCTCGCTGCTGGATGCGCGCCTCCTTCCGCGTGAAGTCGTCGGTCTGGAAGATGGTGACCTGCACCGGGATGTCCAGCCGCCCGACGAACGGCTCGCGATAAGTCAGGTATGCCTCGCGATCCGTCCCGGGCGCGTAGACACCCTCGAACCCGAGATACCGGCCCGTGCCGAAGAGATTGCGATGGGCGAGAGCGCCGGCCAGTCGCGGCGAGACGATCCGATGTCCATTCTGGCTGCCGCTTTCGGCCAGCAGACCGAGCGATCCGCTCGCGGTGACGTCCTTCCCCTCCTCGACCGAAATGAGGATGTTGCGTTCAGCCAGCGACGTCCCGGCCTGCTCGGGCTGAATGTCGACGCGGTTGAATATGCCGAGGCGATAGAGATTGCGCTGCGCCTCGAGGATGTTCGTGTAGCTGAACGGATCGCCCTTATCGAGCTCGGACTGACGCAGGATCACATCCGAATCCGTGTACGTGTTCCCGCGGACGATCACTTCGTCGACTTTGATGCGCGGTCCTTCGGCGATCACGTACGACACATGCGCCGCGGTCTTGTCGGCGCTCACGTCGATGCGCGGCGTGATCTGCACTTCGGCGTTGCCGCGATCGGCGTAGAACGATTGCAGCGTGAGCACGTCGGTGCGGACGAGCTGCGGATTGAGCGGTGCGCCGGGCTTGACCTGCAGATGCGGCAGTTTCGCAGCATCGACCTGCGCGGTGCCTTCGATCATCACCCCCGCCACGACCGTCTGCGGCCCCTCGTCGATGGGGAAGTCGATCGTCAACGTGCCGTCCGGATGCGTGTTCGCGACCGGAGTGGCGACCGTCGCGATCGAGAATCCCTGCATTCGGTAGTACGACTCGATCGCGTCCCGATCGGCGCTGAGTTGTGCCCGGGTGACGCCGGTCGAGCGGCGGAAGATGGTTGAAAGCAGGCTCCGGATCCCGCCGCTCGGCGCGGTCTGAATCTGCGCCGCGAGGCTCTTGTCCGACACTTTGATGTTGCCCGTGAACGTGACCCCGGTCAGGTGAAAGCGCTGGCCCGGCCGCACGTTGAACGTGGTCACCCACGTGTTGTCGGTCTGGTGGTTCTCCGTGTCGACCGCGGCGTTGATGTAGCCGCGCTCCTGATAGAGCTGGACGATGTTGTCGGCGGCGCGGTCGATGGCGTCTTCGCTGTACTCCTGGTTTCTCGCGAACGGCAGGACTTTGCGGACCGCACTGCGCGGCACGCCGGTGACTTCGACTTTCACGACCGGTCCGATCGTGGCGTGATAGCGCAGCGCGACGGTCTTCGACGCCGCGTCGTACGTATCGGAGTCGAAGGCGACGTCTGCGCGCCGGTAATCGCGCCGGACGACGTAGTTCTTCATCCGGTCGGCGTCGGATCGCGCGTCGAGCAGCCGGAACATCGCACCCGGCTTCTCCTTCATCCGTCCGATCAGCTCCTGCTCCGAGAACGGCGCGAGATTTCCGGCAACGGTCACGCTGCCGACCTTTGCACGCGGTCCGGTCGTCACGTGGAACGTGATGTCGGCGATATTGCGGTCCTGAAGGAATGTCGTCTCCGGATCGACCGCAGCTTCGAGGTAGCCGTCGCGGTTCAGCTCTTCCTGAATCGACGCCGCGCCGTTGTCGAGGGCGTTGAGCGAGAGCACGTCGCCGGAGTGGACGCGAAGATCGCGCGTCGCCCGGGTTCGCCCGGAGCCGCTGATCCCGTCGTACACGATCTTCCCGACGCGATAGTTGAGATACAGCGAAACGGTGACCTGAACTCCGTTCGCTGCGGGTGTCGCATCGACGCGAACGTCGCGGAAATTGCCGGTGGCGAACAGCGCCTTGATCGTGTTCTGCACGTCGCGCAGCGAAAGCGGCTGACCGGTTTTCACCGTGACGTACTGCGCGAGCGTCGTCGTCGCCAGCGGCTTATCGAACCGGAACTGCACGCTCGTCACGGGAGAACCCGTGGGAACGCCGGCGACTGCGGTCGTCGGAAGCGGGGGTGCCGCCGGAGTCATCGTCGTCGGCGAAAGCACGGCCGTGATCGAGGCGAGCGGAAAGATCTCGGCGCCGCGTCCGTGACCGCCGAGGGACCAGCGGCCTTCGTAGAGCCTGCGGAAACGGGCGTCGACGCGGTACTGGTTCGCCGACTGATCGTTCGTCAGCTGCATCGTCCAGTCGCGGTTCGCCGCCCACTCCACAACTTCGCGCGCCTTCGCGTTATCGAGGTTGTAGACGACGAACAGCCGCACGGCGTTCGAGACACGTTTCTCGAACGAGACTTTGCGGCCCGCGCCGAGCGACGTGTCGAGCTGGCCGGGGTCGTAGGTGAACGAGTCAGCGAACGGGAAGATGCGCGATCCGAGCGCGGACGCGAGGCTCTGGATCAGCAGCGACTGACCGACGCCCGGAATGTTTTGCGCTCCGGCCGTTCCGGTGCCCTGGCGCGACAGCGAGCCGAAGCCAAGGATGGAGAACAACGTGATGTCGCTGGCGGGGGGGTCGCTCGTGATCGTCGGCGAAATGCGGTCGAGCGTGCCGGTGATGTTGACGGTGACGTCGAGCGGGCCCGTCTCAATCTCCGAGATGCCGCCGGAGACCCGGCCTTCGAGCGTGACGTCGAAGTAGGGATCGATGCGAAACGGATTCTGGAAGTTGATCGTGCCGCGCATGACACGGTAATCGACACTCTGGAATGTGACCGTGCCGCCTTCGTTGAGCGTGACGTCGCCGATGATGACCGGATTCGCCAGGGTGCCTGTGACATCGACCTCAGCGCTGCCGGTGACGTTCGCGACGTTGTTCCGGACCGCGAGCGTGTTCGGCGCGACGACGTGAAGCCGAAGGCCCACACGATCCTGCCACGACGCCGCCACGATCGGCGTCACTCCCCGGCGCGACAGCACGACGTTGAGCAGCGACTGCTGGAAGTTGAAGTCCTTGAAGTAGAGCGCGCGCGTCACGTTCGCGTCGCCGGTCACGGTCATGCGCTCGAGATCGCCGCCGACGCGCAGGTTGAACGTCCCTTCGACCGTCAGCCCTTCGTAGTAGCGGATCGAGACGTTCGTTCCCTGCAGCGTCACTCCGAACTGGCTCGGCGTCATTCCGGCGAGGGTGACGAAACCGCCCGCGACGACTGTGCCGCCGCCGACCATCGCGCGGAGCGAGTCGATGTCGACGCGCTCGCCGTTGAAGACGAGCGTGCCGTTGATGTTGTCGATCAGCTGCGGGAAGCCGGCGAACTTCACCTGCGCGTTCTGCAGCTCGGCGGTGCCGTGCAGTGCGGGCGCCGCGAGCGTTCCACGGATCGACAGCGCGAGCGCCACGTGGCCGTCTGCGCGAACGTCTTTCATGAACAGCTGCAGCAGCGCCGCTTCGAGGTCGCCGTGAACATCGACGCCGAGGCGTTTCGCTCCCGTAATTTCCGCGAAGCCGGTGACGGCGAAGACGGAATCGGTCCGCTGCAGATCGAACGAGTCGAAGACGACCCGGCCGTCGCGCAGGCCGATGCGCAGCGGCGCGCGCGGCGTGAACTCGTGCTCGGAGACGCGCAGGCTCAGCGTAGGAACGGTCGCGTCGATTCGCAGCGCCTCGATTGAGGTGAGCTTCCCGCCGAGGTGCAGGTCGACGATGGCGTTTCCCGCCGCGGGAATCGTCGCGGTGTTCGGCGACATCGCCAGGACCTTCGCGATATCGGTGATCGTCACGCGCACCGTGCCGTCGACGGTCATGTCCTGACCGACTGCGCCCTCGCCTTCGATCGTCAGCACGTTCGCGGCGGATCCGCGCACGATGAGGCGTCCGCCGCGGATGGCGATGTAGAGCGACGGCGGCGGCGCGTCGGCGGGATAGTTGAGCCCCCGCAGCGTGGTCTGGTTGAGCGTCGCCTCGACGACCAGCTCCGGATTCTCGAACGTGCCTCCGCCGCTCGACGTCAGCACGACGTTGCCGCCGAGGAGTCCCTTGAGCGATTGCAGCAGCGTGATGCGCGACAGGTCGATCGAGCTCGACGTGATGTTGTAGCTGAACTGATTCGTGGTCAGGTTCAGCTCCGCCTCGCCTTTGATGTTCCCGGCCGGCGCGGTGACGTTGATGTTCGTTGCGCGCAGCTTGCCTTGCGTGAAGTTGATGTCCGCGGTGGCGGCGTTCACCGGCTCGCCGTAGATCGTGCCGTTGCGAACGGTGACCGCACCGGCACCCTGGAGCGCGCTCTTCGGCCCCTCGAGGTGCAGCGTGCCGGTGAGATTGCCGGTCACAGGGAACGTGCCGAGGTCGAGGAACGTGAGGATGCTCTTGACCGGGAACTCGCGCGCGGCGATGTCGAGATTGAATCGGACGTTGCCTTTGCCCGGCAGCCAGTTCACGTCGCCGGCGAGCCGCAGCTGCGATGCGCCCTGCTGGACGGTCATGTTGACGAACGTCACTTTGCCCTCGTCCGGTGTCCCGGTCACGATGAGTTTCCCGGTGCCCACTCCGCCGCCGACGTTCAGCTTCAGATTCACCGCGGCCATCGCGCGGTCGATCGGGTAGTTCGTCGCGTCGACGGCGATGTCGAACTGCGGCGACGGTCCGCGATCGGGGAACACGAGCGTGCCGGTGAGCGAGAGCCGTCCGCCTGCTTCGCTGAAGATCGCGCGATCGAACGTCAGCAGGCTTTTCGTTCCGTCGTAGTGCAGATCGATGTCCGCTGCGCCGAGGAGCACGTTGTTGTACTTCGTGCCGGTGCCGCTGACATGGGCGACGACTTCGGGCGTCTTCAGCGTTCCGCGCACGCTGCCGGTGATGTCGCCGGCGCCGCCGAGGCCGAGGAGCGTGTACGTCTTCTTGCCAGCGGAGTGGGCGAAGTTGAAGCCGGCGCGATCGAGCTCGCTGAAATCCGAGCTGTGAATCTTCGCCTGCAGGTTCGTGTAGACATCGGCGATGCGCAGCGTGCCGGTCAGGCTGATGTGCGACGCGTCGGTATCGAGCTCCGCGCGGCGGAACGTGACGACGCCGTTGTCGAGCTCGAAGTCGGTCGAGCCGCCGACGGGAATCGGATACGTCGCGCCGGAGAACGCGACGGCGTTCTTCGCGAGCGTCGCTGTTCCGCTGCCGGCGCCTTCGAGGATCTTGTCCTTGTTCCAGTGGTACGTCAGCGTTCCGCTGGCGCCCGCACGCAATCCGGTGTCGCGAATTGTCCAGTCGTTGAAGAGCTGCTCGACCGAGACGCCCTTGTAGCGTAGCTCGACGTTCATCGGATACGGCTCCGCGTACTTGGTGAGGATGTAGTGCGCAGCGATCGTTCCGCCGCCGTAGCGGGCCGATTCGACGTCGACGATCGTCCGGTCGCCGGTGACGTTCAGGTGTCCCTTTGCCTTCGTCAGCTCGTACGCGTCGGCGATGATGTCGGCCGACACCCAGCCGCCGTCGAGCGTGAACGTGCCCGCTTTGCCGGCGAGACGCGAGTCGATGGCAACGACGCCCTGGAGTGTTTTGTTGACCCGGAAAATCTGGCGGATGCGATCGAGATCCGTCTGCGCAGTCACTCGCAGGTTGTATGCGGCTTCACTCAGCGGCGCGACGCTCCCGGAGACGAACGCCTGGATGCCCTGACCTTTCATCGCGATCGACTGCAGCTCGAGCCGGCCGGGCGTGAAGCGGAATCCGCCGCGAAGATCGACATTGACGGGCAGGTAGTCCTGAATGCTCACCGTCATCAGCGGGCTCACCACCACCCCCGCATACAAATCCTGGGCTCTGGTGACTTTCATCTGCGCGGTGAGATTCGTCGCGACGGCGGTGATCTGATGGCGGCGGTCGAGGAATGTGAACATGCCGTTCCGCGCGTAGAGCATGCCCATCTCGATGTGGACGATCTCGTAACGGCTGGGCGGCCCCGAGTTCCAGCGCGGGAAGTTGTGGACGAGCGTCGAGCCGGCCGGATAGATCTCGAACCAGAGTTTTGGCTCGACCACATCGATGCGGCCGACTTTGATCTTCCGTCCCCAGAACGAATCGACGCCGCCGGTGATGACGACCTGTTTGACGGTGGCGAAGTACGGATTCAGGGCGCCGGGTGCGTTGGCGATGCGGACGTCGTTCAGAACGACCTGGCGCAGATGCTCGCGATCGATGGTGACGAGTCCAATCGAGACGTCGCGGCCGAGGCGCGCCTTGAGCGTCTCGGCGATCCGTCGCGAGACAAGGTCCGCGAAACTGCGCGAGCCGAGATACCACCAGCCGCCGCCGATGATGAGGAAGAGGAGGACGAAGCCGACGACGCCGACGATGACGATCGCCTTGAGACAGCCCCACATCGGTCCCTGGCGCTGGCGTTCGCGTGCCGAGCGGTGGTGTCCAGGACCCGTCTCGTGCGGAAACAGCGTGTGGCTGTTCTGTGTGCTCTCGTCCATTGCTGCCGGTGACGACGGCGGCGCTTGCTAAGGTTGAGCCATTACGCCGTTATCTGCCGCTACGAGAAAGAGATCGCGGAGATTGTTCCCCGTCGGGGGAATGATAACGGCTCGCCCGATCAAGTGCGCGGCCTCGAGTGAATCAGAGGTGTCGAGAAGTTTGCGAAGTGTGCCGGCGATCCGCCCCGCCCCGCCATGAACGACGACGCCGGCGATGCCGCTGCTTCCGTCGAGGCCGTCGGAGCTGCCGAAAAGTGCAGGATTGTCACTGCCCAGCGCGAAACGGACGGCGAGCTCACAACAGCGGCCGCCCCGTCCGCTGCCGCGCCGCGCGACGGTCGGCTCGCCCCCGGCGACGAGCACTTCGCGTCGCCGAAGCGACCTGCAGCGATCCGCAAGAAACTGCGCGGCCTCGTCGACCGGTGTCTCGATCTGATCCGGCCAGAGGACCGGCTCGAATCCGGCGCCGCGGACGAGACGCGCCGCGGTGGCGGTCAGCGTCATGTTGTCCGCGATGATCTCCGCACGCGAGCTCGCGACGTCGCGGATCGTCTCAGGCAACTTCGGATCGCGAAGTTTTTCGACGACGCGCGCGGAACCGCCGATCCGTTCGAGGAGCTGCGCGGCGTGCTCGTTGGTGGATGAGTCGGCGACGGTCGGGCCGGACGCGACGTCGCCGATCGCGCCGGTCGACACATCGGAGTAGACGAGCGTCAGCGAGCGTCCGCGTACGCGCGCGGCGAGGCGGCCTCCTTTGATGGCGGAGAGATGCTTCCGCACGATGTTGATGTCGCCGATCGGCAGCGCGGATGCGACGAGCTGCCGGTTCGTCGTGACGATCTCGTCGCGCGTGAAAGGATCGAGCGGAACCTCGACGCATGCCGAGCCACCACCGGAGATGAGGAAGAGAACATCGTCGCTTTCATCGATGAAACGAAGGAGCTGGTCGCCTGCGCGAAAGCTGTCGTCGTCGATGTCGGGGTGGCCGCCGCGTGTCATCCTGAGCCGCGAAGACGGCGAAGAATCCGGGTGGTGGCTCGCTTGCCCCCGCCCAGATTCTTCGCGCTCTTCGGCGCTCAGAATGACGGGTGGCGGATACCCCTTCGGAATCGCCACAAACGCTCGCTCGAAGTCGCCGAGGCCGTCCACCAGCCGCCCGGCGCACTTGCCGATGGCAACGACCGTCTTGAAGCCTGCGCTCCGCGCTCTGCGCACTGCGATCAGTCTTTCGGGCGAGCACTGCCCGAGCGCCTGCAGGTAGATCGATTCCAAATCGATCACGCGGCGGATTATCCTTGTTTCAAGTGTCCAGGATCCGGTTGCGAACGCGGGTGACGTGGCTGACGGCCGCATTCGCGTGCGCTCTCCTTCTGATCACGTTCGGTCTGAGCTGGCGGGCCAGGCAGTCGCAGGAGCGGTGGTCGCGCCTGATCTCGGTCGAGACCGAAGCGATCGGGCGTCTCGACGAGCTCATTCGCGCTCAGAACGCATTTCGCGGAAAGCTGCAGGGAACTGACGCCAGCGCCGTCGACCGCTATGACGCCGTCGAGCAACTCCTCGACTCCCGCGCCGTCCAATCCATCGACACTTCGGCCCTGCGCGTGCGGGTCCGCGCGTATCGCATGCTGCTGCTTACGCGCGCGCCGCAGGGCGAGCTCAACGCCGAGTCGGTTCGCATCGTGGTCGAGGCTCAGCGCCTCATCGAGGCGCACAAGAGCGTGATCGCCCGGCAACTCCCGACCCTCGAGCACGACGCGAACGGCATGATGCTGACCGGCATCGGCGTCGCCTGGATCATCGTCATCCTCAGCTTTGCGCTGGCCACGCTCACGCACCACCGCGTGGTCCGTCCGATCGAGAAGCTTGCTGAAGCCGCGGACAGGATCGCCGCCGGAGACGTGACCGCGCGTGCGCCGGTGGGCGGTGACCTCGACGTCGCGAAGCTTGGCGTTGCCTTCAACCACATGGCCGACGAGCTCAACGCACGCGCCCGGACCGACGACCTCACCGGACTCCCGAACTTCCGGGCATTTCGCGAACGGAGCGATGTCGAGATCGCCCGCGCCATGCGATACGCCGAGCGCTTCGGCGTCCTCATCCTCGATCTCGATCGATTCAAGATGTACAACGACCGCTTCGGGCACCTCGCCGGGAACGCGGCGCTTCAGCGCGTCGCGCAGGTGATCCGCGAGACGGTGCGCGCGGTCGACTTCCCGGCGCGTTACGGCGGCGAGGAGTTCGCGGTGATCGTCCCGCTCGCCGACGCGGAAGCGCTCGCGCGCGTCGCCGAACGCATTCGCGCGAACGTCGCCGGGCTTCCCGCAGCGGCCGACGGAACGCAGGTCACGATCAGCATCGGTGCGGCGATCTTCCCCGACGACGGCGAGCTCGCCGACGTGCTGTTCCATACCGCCGACGAACGTCTCTACGAAGCCAAGCGTCTCGGACGCAACCGTGTGGTCGTCGGCCCTATCGTTCCTCGAGCTGCGCAATCAGGCGGTTGACCGCGCGCGTGAGCGTTTGCAGGTCGCGCTCCGGCAACGCGCGGCCGAGCGTCTTCCTCCACTCCTCGTACGCAGGGCGGAGCTTCTCGATCAGCGCGCGGCCGCGGCGCGTGAGCTGAACGCGCGATGCGCGGAGGTCCTGCGGATTTTCGGAGCGCTCGATGAACCCGAGCTGCTCGAGCCGCGCCATCATGCCGGTCATGTTCTGTTTCGACACCGCGAGCTTGCGCGCCAGAGCGGCCAGATTGGTCGGCTGATCGCCGATCGCCGAGAGCACCGCCCACTGCTGCGGCGTGACGTTCGCGTGCTCGAACAGCGGAGCGAGCCGGCGCACGAGCAGATTGCCGAGCTGGATCACTCCGGCAACGACATCGCGCTCCTCGGCCATGGTCAATATGTTGACAGATAAAGGCAGAGGGCAGAAGTCAAAAGGCAGAAGGGCGAGGACTAGGGTTCCCTAGAGCGCTCGAAAGATCGACCGGCCCGCAAAAATCGCGGCGTCACCCAGCTCTTCTTCAATCCGGAGCAGCTGGTTGTACTTCGCGATCCGATCACTTCGCGAGGCCGAACCGGTCTTGATCTGGCCGACATTCGTGGCGACGGCCAGATCGGCGATCGTGGAGTCTTCCGTCTCGCCCGATCGGTGCGAGATCACCGAGCGGTAGCCGGCGCGCTTTGCCATCTCGATCGCTTCGAGCGTCTCGGCGAGCGTGCCGATCTGATTGACTTTGATGAGAATCGCGTTTGCGATCCCGCGCTCGATTCCCTTCGCGAAGATCGCCGTGTTCGTGACGAAGATGTCGTCGCCGACGATCTGCGTGGTGTCGCCGAGCGTCTCCGTCAGGACTTTCCAGCCGTCCCAGTCGCCTTCTGCGAGACCGTCTTCGATCGAGATGATCGGGTATTTCGACGTGAGTCCTTTGTAATACTCGACCATCTCGTCGCTCGAGCGCTTCGTTTCTTCGAATACGTACTTGCCGCTTTCGAAAAATTCGGACGCCGCCGAGTCGAGGCCGATGTAGATCTGCTCGCCTGCTTTGTAGCCCGCTTTGTCGATGGCGGTGAGGATCAGATCGAGCGCTTCCGCATTCGACTTCAGATCGGGAGCGAAGCCGCCTTCATCGCCGACCGAGGTCGTGAGCTTGCGGTCATGCAGCGTCTTCTTCAGCGCGTGGAACGTCTCGACGCCCGCACGCAGTGCGTCGGAGAACGTGTCGAATCCCGCGGGGATGAGCATGAACTCCTGGATGTCGAGATTGTTATCGGCGTGCGCGCCTCCGTTGATCACATTCATCATCGGGACGGGAAGGGTGCGTGCGCCGGTACCGCCGAGGTAGAGGAAAAGCGGAAGACTGGCGGCTTCGGCGGCGGCGCGAGCGACCGCCATCGAGACGCCGAGGGTCGCGTTCGCGCCGAGCTTCGATTTGTTCTCGGTTCCGTCGAGCTTCCTCATGACCAGATCGATCATGATTTGCTCTCGCGCATCCATCCCCTCGACCTCGGCCGCGATGACCGTGTTCACGTTCTCGACCGCCTGCAATACTCCCTTGCCGAGGAAGCGCTTTTTGTCGCCGTCGCGGAGCTCGAGCGCTTCGCGTGAACCGGTCGATGCGCCCGACGGAACCGCAGCGCGGCCGAGCGCGCCGGAGGCGAGCAGGCATTCGACTTCGATCGTGGGATTGCCGCGCGAGTCGAGGATCTCGCGTGCGTAGACTTCGACGATCTTGAACATGCGGCGCGCACATTAACAAAAAAGGCAGGCCTTGCGACCTGCCTTTCGGACCGTTTGAGACGCGTCGATCTACTTCTTCTTCTCTTTGGCCTGTTTGTCCCAGGACGTTTCGGTCGGCAGTCCGAGAGCCGTCCACTGGTTCCAGCCGCCGAGGAGCGCGGCCGTGTTCTTGATTCCGTGAGCATTGAGTTCCAGCACCGCACGGGCGCTTGTGTGCTCGTTCTGTCAAGCACAGTACGTGACGATCATCTTCCTCGGCGGGAGCTCCTTCACGCGGGAGACGATCTCGTTCCACGGCATGCTGACGGCTCCCTTGATGTGGCCGGCGTCGTACGCCTCTTTGCCGCGGACGTCGACGAGGACGGCCTTGTGCTCCTTGACCAGCTTCATGGCCTCGTCGCGCGAGATGCGGCGCGCTTTGTCGAGGTTCATGTCGACGTTCTGCTGGGGTTGCGCCGGCGTCAGCACCACGTTCGGGTTCGACGTCTGCGACGGGATCATGACCTTCTGCGCGCTCGCGGTGAGAGCGAACGCAGCGAAGATCCCTAGAACTGCGAGTCTGCGCATTGAGCCTCCTGGTCTACTGCAGCTTCTTGAAAAAACGGTCTAAACGCGGGGCGAAATGATGCTCGCGGTCGAGCGAGAAGGCAACGGCCATGGCCCGCCCGATGATGCTCTTCCGCGAGATGAATCCGATGAAGCGGCTGTCGTTGCTGTTGTCCCGGTTGTCGCCGAGGACGAAGTATTGACCGATGGGAACGGTGATGGGACCGAAGGAGCGGACCGCGGCGACGTGCGGCGTGAGCATCATCGGATGCGTGCGGCCGAACAGCGTCTCGTTCGTGATCAGCGTCAGCCCCTGCTCCTCATCCTCGGCCGGCATCATGCCGGACCACTTGGCGGCTTTGCCGTTGACGAGGAGCTGGTTGTCGATCATCGACACGGTGTCGCCCGGGACGGCGATGACGCGCTTGACGAGCCGCGTGCCGTCGACCGGCGAGAAGAGGACGACGATGTCGCCGCGCTTCGGATCGGACCACTTCATCAGCTCGATCGTCGTGAAGGGGATCTTGAGATCGTAGGCGAGCTTGTTCACGACCACCCGGTCGCCGATCTCGATGGTCGGCTTCATCGATCCCGTAGGCACGTCATTCCAGTCCGCCAGAGCGGAACGGAGAGAGCTGACCACGAGCAGCATCACGAGGAAGATGCGGAGCTCTTCGAAGACTTTCTTTTTGTTCATTCCTGCCACGGGAGCTTACGAATCAGGCCGGGACGCCGTTTCACCTGGGCCGTCGCAGTTCAGTGAACCACGGCGATCGTCTTACACTTCCCGACAGGGATGACCAGGCGCAGCGCGGTCCACGAGCTTCAGACCCTGGTGCTCTCGTTTCACTCTCTCATTGCCGTGGAGACGGTGGAGGAGGAGCGCGTCCGCTCGATCACGAGCGAAGTGGCGCGGAATCTCACGCTGCCGATGTACGACTGGTCGATTACGAGCGGGCTGACGCGCTCGTTCGGCATCGGAATCGAGGGAACGACCGACCCTCTCACGCTGCTGCGAAAAGTCGGTGACATTCACGACAGCG
Source organism: Thermoanaerobaculia bacterium (assembly GCA_036390755.1). Taxonomy (GTDB): domain Bacteria; phylum Acidobacteriota; class Thermoanaerobaculia; order Gp7-AA8; family Gp7-AA8; genus DASVHS01. Next base: position 6,647 of record DASWBH010000389.1, on the reverse strand, counting down.
ACGCGATCTACCTGCTGAAAGACTTCGCCCCGCATCTGAACAACCCGAACATTTGCCGTTCGTTGCGCGAGATCGTCATGCGCCTGACCGCATCGCACTCGGCATTCGTGATCACCGGCGAGCCTGTCGAGCTGCCGCGCGATCTCGAGGCGCTCGCCGTCCGGCTCGACCTCGAACTGCCGGATCCGGCCGAGATCCGCGAGATGGTGCGGAGCGTGGTCGAGTCGATGAGCGCGCGGCAGCGCGTGCGCGTCGACTTGTCGAAGGACGACGCACAGCGGCTCGTGCGATCGCTTTCGGGGCTGACGCTGAGCCAGGTTCGGCAGGCGATCGCGCGCGCGATCGTTTCCGACGGCGAGCTGACCGGCGCGGACATCGACGAGCTCGTGGAGTGGAAGGGGGAGATCATCGAGCGCGGCGGCGTGCTCGAGTTCTACCCGGCGGAAGGGAACAAGTTCGAGCTCGGCGGCTTCGCGCGGCTGAAGGAGTGGCTCGACAACGCCTCGATCGGGTTCACGCCGGAAGCGCGGGCGATGAATCTCACGCCGCCGAAGGGCGTGCTGTTCGTCGGCGTTCAGGGTTGCGGCAAATCGCTCGCGGCGAAGTTCATCGCGCGGCAGTGGCACATGCCGCTGCTGAAGCTCGATGCCGGAAGGCTGTACGACAAGTACGTCGGCGAGTCGGAGAAGAATTTTCGAAAAGCAACGGCGCTCGCCGAAGCGATGGCGCCGGTCGTCCTCTGGATCGACGAGATCGAGAAAGCGTTCGCGCAGGGTGGAACGAATGACGCCGACGGAGGTCTTTCGCAGCGGCTCTTCGCGTCGTTCCTGACGTGGCTCCAGGAGAAGCGGCAGGAAGTGTTCGTGGTCGGCGCGGCCAACGATCTCGATCGACTCCCGCCCGAGCTTCTGCGCAAAGGACGCTTCGACGAGATCTTCTTCGTCGACCTGCCGACCGCGGACGAGCGGAAGAGCATCTTCTCGATCCATCTGCAATTGCGGAAGCAGGATCCGGACAACTTCGATCTCGGCAAGCTCGTCGCGGCGACCGAAGGCTTCAGCGGCGCGGAGATCGAGCAGGTCGTCATCACGGCCCTTTATCGCTGCCTGCATCAGAAACAGCAGCCCACGACGCAGGCGCTGCTCGACTCTGTGCGGTTGACCGTGCCGCTGTCAGTCTCGCGGCGCGAGGACATCGAGGCGTTGCGCGAGTCCGCGAAGGGGAGATTCGCGCCGGTGTCATAGTGAGCGCCCTTCGCGGCTCAGGATGACACGGCGACGGCAACCAGCGTCAAATCATCATCGACTCGCCCGCCGCTGAACGTCGACACCGAGTCGATGATCCGATCGATGAGCTCTCGGGCGGCGGAGTGGCGATTCGCTGCGATGAACGCTTCCAGCCGATCCTCGCCGTAATCGTTTCCTTCTGCATCGCGCGCTTCCGAGACGCCGTCGGTGAAGAGGACGAGGCGGTCGCCTTCGAGCAGCGGCTCCTCGCCGCCGACGAACGCCGTGCCGCTGAAGAGGCGCGAAAGCGCGGGGCCGCCGCGGTCGAGACGGACCGCGCGACCGTCGGCGCGCACGAGCACCGGCGGATTGTGTCCCGCGTCGCAGTAGCGGATGCGCCGCGCGGCCGTGTCGATCGTGCAGTAGAAGAACGTCACGAAGCGGCCGCCGGCGAGGCTCTGCACGATGACGCGCCGCACGCGCTCGCACAGCTCGGCCGGTGAAACGTCCGGCGCAGCCGACGCGCGCACCGCCGCCTGCAATGCCGACATCAGCAGCGCCGCGGGCATCCCTTTACCGGCGACGTCGCCGATGCAGACGGCGAGCTGGGTGTCGCTCAGCCGCAGCAGGTCGTAGTAATCGCCGCCGACCGCGCGCGCCGGTTTCCACGTGCCGAACAGATCGACGCCTTCGATCTTCGGAACAGCGGCGGGAAGCAGCGACTGCTGCATCGCGCGGGCTTGCTCGAAATCCTCTTCGTCGCGGCGCAGACGAATCCGGTCGACGGTGACGGCGATCTGGTCGGCCGCGGAGCTGATGAACTCGAGGTCCTCGAGATCGAACTCGCGATCCGACAGCTTGCTGCCGAACGCCAGCACCGCCTGCAGAACGTGTTGCGATCGGACAGGCACGGCCAGCGCCGCATCGACTCTCCTCAACGCGGAGGCGGCGCTCTCCGGCAAGTGCCGCCTCGCCGGATTCAGCGGCCGGTCGATCGCCTCGGCTGCGCTCGCATCCATGCGCACGGATCCGAGGATCGCGTCGGGCAGGCCGATCTTCGCGGAGCTGACGAGATCCTCCTGCCGGCGCTCGAAGACCACGACGGAGCGGTTCTGCAACGCCTGCTGAAGCAACTCCGCGGAGAACGAGAAGAATGAGCGCAGATCCGTCGCGGTGAGAGTCTCCGCCGCGAGCGCGCGCAGCGCCTGCGGATAGTCGTACTTCTGACGGAAGAGATTCCGATCGACGAGATGCTGCAGCCGGTTGCGCAACGGAACGAACAGCAGCGCCACGACGAGCGTCGACGCGATCACCATGGTCTGGTTCTGTACGCCGGCGACGTGAACGAGCATCGTTCCCAGTCCGCCGACGAGAACGAGGTAGATGACGATGATCAGGCCGCTGAGGATTCCGTACGCGACCGTTTTCTTGATGATCACGTCGATGTTCATCAGCCGGTACTTGAAAATCGCGACGGCGAACGAGATCGGAATCAGCAGATAGAGGATCGTCGGGATGAGCTGCAGGATTTGCGCGATCCGGGACCAGTTTCCGAAGTCCTGCTCGCCGAACAGAATCGCGAACATCGTTCCGTACAGCGCGATGCTGAAGACGATTTTCGAGATCAGCGCGATGAGCGTTCCCCAGAGCGGCCACTTCACCTGTCGGCGCTCTTCGAGTCCGGCGTCGCGATGCGAGCGGTACAACGCGATGCACGACAGAATTGGATAGCTCAGGACGGAAAGGTACGGCAGCACGGCGGCGAGGATGCCGATCGTGAACGCGGGCACCTTCCACTTCAGAGAAACGCACGCCCATAGCAGCGCCAGAAGAAATCCGATCGCGGCGAAGATCGTCTGAAACGGCCGCGACAGGATCGCGCGCCAGCTTCCCTCCCGCCGGCGGAGCAGCGCCAGGCGAACGATGAGGGCGCCCCCGATGATCGAAACAACGATCGTGATGGCGTCGAGCGGCCGGTCGATGCGGCCGAGTGAGGACCGGCCTGCCGTCTGGGCCCAGATCGCCAGGCCGACAAACACCATCGATATGAAAATCGCCGTCAGGGGCATGCCGTACACCCATCGGATGACGTACGGGTGTTTTCGAACGATCGGACGGTCGTGCGGAAAGATCAGTGCGAGGTGCAGCGTCAGCGGCAGGAAGCCGATCACGAATACCGGCAGGGCCACGATGGCCTTCGACGATGGGCCGGTGAGGATTCCGCGCATGTTCGACGCGTCGAGCGCGAAAATCGTCGCGCTCAGCAGCGTGACCGCACCGAATGTCACCATTGCGTAGAAGACCTTGGCTCGGCGGTCGCCCGGCCGGCGCGAGAACACCAGCAGGCCGATGGCGATGAAGGCGAGCGCCACGAAGCCGTTCACGACTGCCGTGGCGAGCAGATATCCGTTCCGCATTGGCGAGTCGAACCGGATGGCGACATCGCGGATCTCGTTGCGGCGGCGGATGCGATACACGACTCTGTCGCCGCTCTTGACCGAGCTGTCGAGCCGCCGCAGGCCGGCCTCGTCGGTGATCGGCACGCCGTTGATGCTGACAAGCTCGTCGCCGCGCTTGAGGCCGGCCCGGTCGGCGGGACTGGCGGGCGTGGCCATGACGATCTGACCGCCGCCAAGTCCGAAGACGCGCGGCTGCTTCGGCCTGACGACCTGCATGTACGTGAAGCCGGCCGATCCGATGCGTCGCCACCGCTCTGCGCGGGCGATCGTCAACGAGATCATCCCGACGACCAGCAGCGCGCTCAGCGACACTGCGAGCATCACGCGACGCTTCGGTCTCACGATGTGATTCTACGGGTGCTGCCTGCGAAAGTTCGTTAGCCGTGCTGCCCGCGGCGGTTGACGATCGACATGAACTCCACGCGCGTGCGCTCATCCTCGAGCACCTCGCCCCGGAGCACGTTCGTCTCCATGAACGACGACTCCTGCTCGACGCCGCGCATGACCATGCACATGTGCACGCCACCCATCCACACACCGATGCCGCGCGGCTCGAGGATCTTCTGGATCGTGTCGGCGACGTCGTGCGCGAGATGCTCCTGCGACTGAAGCCGGCGCATGTGCACCTCCACGATGCGGGGGATCTTCGACGCGCCGATGATCATCTTCTCCGGAATGTATCCGACGATGAAGTGCCCGAAGAACGGCAGGATGTGGTGCGCACAAAGCGTCTTGTACGTTCCGCCGATCACCACCAGGTTCTGGCAGTTGGTGTCGGCGGCCGAACACGCTTTTCGAAAGAGTGTCATGAGTTTCTTGACGTCGGTGAAGTCGTAGCCACTCGTCATCGTTACGAGCGACTCTGCCCAGCGGCGGGGCGTATCGCGCAGGTTCTCGTCGTCGAGATCGACGTGGAGCAGCCGGAGCGCCTCGCGCAGATGCTCCTGGAGCTTGTCGCGATCCACCGTCGGCCGCGGATTCGCGAGCAGCCCATGATCTTCGATGAGGGCCTCGGTTTCCCTCGTGAGAACGAGTTCGGTTTTCATGGCCGCACAGTGTACTCGCAGGCAACTTTGGCCCACGGATCGCATAATTGACAGCTGAATGAGTGCTCATTCATACTGACTCATCAACGGAATGAAACCTGTAAATGCCTGCACGTGAGGAGTAACACCATGGCCGAAGTCAAGACCCAGGGCGCCGTCGAGGCGATGGAAGTCGCCGAGGCATCCCGCGAAACAGAATGGGAAAAACCGTCCTTCGTCGGACAGCTTTTCCTGGGCAATCTCAATCTCGATCTGATCCACCCGTTCCCCGAACAGCCTGAGGCCGACAAGGTCGAAGCCGACGAGTTCCTCAACAGGCTCGAGCGTTTCCTGGCTGAGAACGTCGACGCCGACAAGATCGACGCGCAGGGCGAGTACGACTACTCGCTCTTCGACGGATTCAACGAGCTCGGCGCGTGGGGCATGAAGATCCCCAAGGAGTACGGCGGATTGGGCTTCAGCGCGACGAACTACAACCGCGCCATCGGACTCGTGGCCACGTGGTGCGGGTCGACGGTTGCGTGGCTCTCCGCGCATCAATCGATCGGCGTGCCCCAGCCGCTGAAGCTGTTCGGCAGCGAAGAGCAGAAGAAAAAGTACCTGCCCCGGCTCGCCAAGGGTGCGATCTCCGCGTTTGCGCTGACGGAGCCGGGCGTCGGATCCGATCCCGCGAAGATGCAGACGCGTGCCGTGCCGTCGCCCGACGGAAAAGGCTGGATCCTCAACGGCGAGAAGCTGTGGTGCACCAACGGGCTGAAGGCGGAAGTCATCGTCGTCATGGCGCAGACGCCGCCGAAGGTCGTCAACGGAAAAGAGAAGAAGCAGATCTCCGCGTTCATCCTGGAGATGGACACGCCGGGCGTCGATATCGCGCATCGCTGCCAGTTCATGGGTCTGCGCGGCATCGGGAACGTGCTGATCCGGTTCAAGGACGTCTTCATTCCGAAAGAGAACCTGCTGTGGAAGGAAGGGCACGGCCTCAAGCTCGCGCTCATCACGCTGAACACGGGAAGGCTGACGATTCCGGCCGGCTGCGCAGCAGGCGGGCGGCGGATGGTCGAGATCGCGAAGGAGTGGGTCAACGAGCGCGTGCAGTGGGGCGCGCCGATCGGCAAGCACGAGGCCGTCGCGGCGAAGCTGGCGTGGATGGCTTCGCACGTCCTGGCGATGGAAGCGATCGTCTGGCTGACGTCCGGGCTATCGGACCAGGGGAAAGTCGACCTGCGGCTGGAAGCTGCGATGGCGAAGCTGTTCAACACCGAGGTGGCGTGGCAGTGCGTGGATCACCTGGTGCAGATTCGCGGCGGTCGCGGATACGAGACCGCGGAGTCGCTGCGGGCGCGCGGCGAGAAGGGCTACCCGGTCGAGCGGATCATGCGCGACATGCGCATCAACCGCATCTTCGAAGGGACGAGCGAGATCCAGCATCTCTTCATCGCCCGCGAGGCGGTCGACCCGCACATGAAGCGCGGCTACAAGATCCTGCAGCCGGAGACGCCCACGGGAGAGAAGTTGTCGGCAGCGGCCAAAGCCGGCGCGTTCTACGCCGGCTGGTATCCGTCGCGATACCTCGGCTGGAGTCGCAAGCCGGAGTACGGCCAGTTCGGCAAACTCTCGAAGCACATGGCGTACGTCGAGCGGTCATCGCGGCATCTGTCGCGATCGATTTTCCACGCGATGATGCGCTATCAGGCCAAGCTCGAGCGTAAGCAGTCGGTGTTGTTCCGCATCGTCGATGTCGGCACGGACCTCTTCGCGATGGCGGCGACGATCAGCTACGCGCAGATGCTCGCGAAGAAAGGGCAGAAGAACGTGCTCGATCTCGCGGATGTCTTCTGCCACGAGGCTCGCAAGCGCATCGACCACAACTTCTCGACGCTCTTCGACAGCTATGACGAGAAGGAGTACCGCGTCGT
>DASWBH010000388.1:0-2076 GCA_036390755.1 Thermoanaerobaculia bacterium | reverse complement strand
CTTGCCGGCCCACACGGCGGAAGTCGGGACCGGCATCGCGTCGGTCACTTCATTTAATTTGAGCTGGCGTTCGCGCCAGACGATCTCGCCCGCGTAGAACGTGATGATGATCAGCGCGAAGAGCAGGAACGTGCTGGCGATCACGCGGATCATCACCGCGGTCACGGGATAGATCTTCGTGTCGAAGATCGAATCTGCGAACGCAGCGCCCCCGATCGTGTTCGCCATTCCGAGGACGAGCATCACGATGAACGGGATGCTCTTGAGGACGCTGACCAGTTCCAGCCGCATCGTGCTGAAGAACTGCGTGAACCAGCCGCCGGCGGCACGCACGGCGACGGCGCTCAGCGCAACAGGCGAAACGGCGAAAGGGGGCGCGACCGCGTCGTCGGGTGCCGCTGACTTGCGCTTCCGCGACTTGCGCGTGCCGGTCTCGAAGCGGAACCTGTTCAGCGTGACGCCGAAGATCACGAGGGCGACCGACACCCAGATCACGCGGTTCCACAGAAACACGCCCTGCATCGGCAGAACCTGCGTATTGCGCTCGTGCACGGTCCAGTAGCGCGTGGCCAGCTCGAACGGCGCGAGCGCGAACGGATCGAACAGGCTGGCCAGCTTCTCGTTCTCGAGGTTGTTCCCGGCGATGTTGCTGACGACGAGGTAGCCGACCAGCAGCGCCACAGCGGTCGCGTACGTCGCCGTCGTGCTGCGCGTCAGCGCGGCGACCGCGAAGAAAATCGCGCCGACCAGAAGCACTGTCGGCCCGATCAGCACGATCAGCGAGAAGAGATACGGCATCAGTCTGAACGCGCCGATGCGCTCCTTCTCGAGCCACGGCATGAAGCTTCCGATCATGATGCCGAGGACCACACCGACATAGATGAGGATCGAGACGAACACGGATCCGGTGAATCGTCCGATCAGGAAGTCGCGTTTCCGGATCGGCGACGAGAAGAAAAGAGCGTCCGTGCCCAGATCGTAGTCGCGCAGCACGGCGTTCGAGACGAAGGCCGTAGTCGTGAAAACGCTGAACACCGACATGACCAGGAGGAACTGCATGATCACGTACGGCGCATTGCGGTTGACGTTGCCGATCGAGCCGCCGAGCTGCACCGAATCGGTCGTGACCGCGCCGAAGGTCAGAAAGAAGAAGATGATGACCGAGACGTAGAACAGCAGCTGCTTGAGGTGGTACCGCGTCTCGAAGCGGAAGATCTCGGCAAGCACTTACGCCGCCTCCGCCCGATGCAGCGTCGAGAAGTAGACGTCCTCGAGCGAGCCGTTGACGCCCTCGAAACGATCGCCCGGCGCGGCGTCGCTCAACACGTGAACGACCGTTCGTCCGGCGACGAGCTTCGTCGAGATCACCGCGAACTCGCGCTGATACGCTTCGAGCTCGCTCTTCGCGATCACGCGCCTCCAGATCTTCCCCTCCAGCCCTCGAATCGCCTCGGCCGGATCGCCCGTCATCAGCACGCGCCCGTGGGAGATGATCGCCATGCGCGAGCAGAGGTCGCTGACGTCGTCGACGATGTGCGTCGAGAGGATGACGATGACGTTCTCGCCGATCTCGGCGAGCAGGTTGTGGAAGCGCACGCGCTCGCCGGGGTCGAGTCCGGCGGTCGGCTCGTCGACGATGATCAGCTTGGGATTGCCGAGAAGCGCTTGGGCGATGCCGAACCGCTGGCGCATCCCGCCGGAGAACGTGCCGAGGTTCTGCTTGCGGACGTCGTAGAGATTCACGCGCTGCAGGAGCGCCTCGACGGCGTCTTTCCGTTCGCGCCGGTTCGTGATGCCCTTCAGCACCGCGAAATGCGACAGCATCGTCTCTGCAGAGATCCTCGGATAAACGCCAAACTCCTGCGGCAGGTAACCGAGGATGCGGCGCACGTCGTCCTTGTCGCGGAGGACGTCGAGGGTGCCGAGCGTCGCGCTGCCGGAGTCCGCCTCCTGCAGCGTGGCCAGCGTACGCATCAACGTCGATTTGCCGGCGCCGTTCGGGCCGAGGAGTCCGAACATGCCGGTGGGGATGTTCAGAGTGACGTCCTGCAGGGCGCGCACGCCGTTGGAGTACGT
>DASWBH010000387.1:0-56313 GCA_036390755.1 Thermoanaerobaculia bacterium | reverse complement strand
CCGGCTGCCGCTCAGATACAGAAGATCGGATGCCTCGTAGTTCGTCGCGTCGGTCACCGACGCGCGCACGTACTCGACGCCCCCGAGCTGCGACGTCGGAATGTCCACCGCATACGGCGGTCCCTTCCACTCGTGCAGCTTGTGCTGTCCGGCGAAGAGCACCGCGCTTTTGATCTCGTTGTTCTTCGGGTTCTGCACGCTGAGCTTGAAATGCGAGATGCCGTCCGCCGTCTCCGTGCGCGTGATCTTCACTTCGAGCGGTGTCTCCCGCTCGTTGACGATGAACGCGTCGGCGTCGATGTAACGGCCGGCCGCGTCGTATCCCACCGCCTTGACTTCGACGCGCTTCGGCAAATTGCCGAGGTCGAGCTCGGCGCGGTACGGGGCGGCGTTGCGAACGAGCAGCTTCTTCCCTTCCACCCAGAACTCGACGCGCTTGACCGGATCCTTCACGTCGACGTCGACGATGAACAGATTCGGCGCGACATCGCGGCGCGGCGTGCGGATCTTCACCGCACCCATGCTCTCCGGCACCACACCTTCGGCAAGGACTCCCTCGGCCCCTTCGTCGGGCGAGGCGACGTACGGCTTGTTCATCGCGGCGACGGTGAACTTCTTCGACGTCTTGCCGAGGATGACGGGAGCCTGTTCTTCGAGCGGGACGAGGAGGCGCGCTTCGATTTCTGCTTCACCCGCCGGCAGCGCCTGAGTTGTGCGGACGACGCCCTGCTGGTCCGGCGCGACAGGGAGGCGGAAGTTCCTGACGACCTGACCGCCCTGCATGATCGAGCCCTGGATGACGAGCGGCACACCGGGCGGAACATCGGACGGAACCGTGAACCGGAAGGCCACGCGCGAAACCACGCCCTGGGCGTTGTCGCCGAGCGGCTCGACGGAGATCGCGAGATTCGCGCGATTGCCTGGATCAGGAGGCGGCGGCGTTTGCGCGACGACGTTGAGCGAGACGAAGGCGAGGGCGACGGCGATCAGAAAACGCGGAGCCACGCGACACGTATACCATTTCATCATGCTGGGTCAGCAGATCGTGGTGTTCTGTCGCACGAGGTTCAGATCCGCGCTGATCTCGATTCCGCTCGGCGCCGTCTTCGCCACGATCTTCTCCCTCGGCAGCTCTCACGGATCCGAGCTCGCCATCGTTGCGGTAGTCGGAGCGGTGATCGGCTTCTGGATGTGGGTGACGATCACGATTCTGCTGGCTCTCTTCACCCCGACGATTCACCGGATGCGCGAGAGCTACCACCAGCTCGGGTACGGCGTGCTTTTCATGGTGGCGGGCGTTCTCGGCTACTTCGGTGGCGCGCTGCTGGCGCGGCTCATTTTCGGAAGGATGATCAACATCAGCGGCATGTTTCGCGTTCGCGCGCTGCCGTACATCGCCATCACCGCCGGACTCGTCGTGGTGGTGGGGCTGGCCTTTCGCACGTACGAGGCTCTGCGCGACCGATTGTCCGAATCGATCGAGCAGCTGAAGGCGACGGAATGGGCGACGAAGGAGCTCGAGCTCGCGCGCTTGATCCAGACGCGGCTCCTGCCGCCACAGCAGATCGAAGGCGACGGTTTCTCGATCGCCGCGCGCAACTTCCCCGCGCATCTCGTCGCCGGGGACTTCTACGACGTCGTCGCGCTCGACGACGGCTCGGTCGCGGTCATCGTGGCCGACGTGGCCGGCAAAGGCATGGGCGCGAGTCTGATCATGGCTTCGGTCAAGGCCGTCCTGCCATTCGTGGCGCGCGGCAGCGTCGAAGAGGCGATGGCGGCGCTCAACGCGAAGCTGGTGCAGGAGCTCGGGCGCCGGGAGTTCGTCGCGCTCGCGTTCGCGCGCTTCTTCCCGTCGACGGGCGTCCTGCAACTCGCGAACGCCGGCTTCCCCGATCCTTATCTGCTGCGCGGCAACTCCATTCAGCTGCTGACGGTCTCCGGCATTCGTCTTCCGCTCGGCGTCCGCGACAAAGTCAGCTATCAGACGCTGACGTGCACGCTGCAGCCGAAGGACCGGCTCCTGTTCGTCTCCGACGGGATTCCCGAAGCGCCGGTCGGGGACGATCAGCCGCTCGGTTACGAACGGCTCGCGGACGCGATGCGCATCGGCACCGCCTCCGGCGCGGACGCGTGGCTCGAAGAGTTGCTGACGCGCATTCGCCGCGAAGTGCGCGAGCCGCTTGCCGATGACTGGACGGCGCTCGTGCTGCAGTTCACCGAAGGCGCCCGAGCAGCGGCGTGAGGATCGCCGCGTTCGCGGGTCATTCGGGCAGCGGAAAGACAACGGCAATCGTGTCGCTCATCAACCATTTCGTGCGCGAAGGGCAGAGCGTCGGCGCGATCAAGCACACGCACCATCCGCTGAACGAGGAGGATCGCGGCGACACGGCGAAATTCCGCCGCGCCGGCGCCGAGCCGGTGATTCTGGCCGGGAATGGCGAAGCCGTCGTCTTCGAACGCAGTTCGACTCGCCGGGTTGCGTTCGCCGATCCGCGCGAGCTGCTCGCGAACTTCTCGACCGATATCGTCGTCGTCGAAGGATTCAAGTCCTTCGACGCGTGGCCGCACGTCGAGCTCGACGCAGCCGAGCGTCGCTCGACCGCTGAGCTGCTGGCGATCCTCGATAAAATCTGGCGCCCATGACGGCGCTCCGGTATCGCGCGGTGCTGTTCGATCTCGACGGGACGCTCGTCGACTCGTACGCCGCGCTGGCCGAGGCGGTGAATTTCGCGAGAAGGCAGCACGAGTTGCCGGAGCTCGGCATCGATCGCATCAAGGAGTTCGTCGGCGATGGTCTGGAACGATTACTCCAGCGCGCGTTCGGATGCGAGTCGGTCCCCGCCGGCGTCACGGAAGCGTTCGAGTCGCGGTACGACGAGATCTGTTGCACAGAGTCGAAAGTTCTCGACGATGTCGAGACGACACTCGACGAGCTCGCGCAGCTCGGCGTGGTGATGGCTGTGTGCACGAACAAGCCGACCGGCTTCTCGAAGAAGATCCTCGACTTCCTGAATCTCGCGCCGCATTTCCGCGCGATCGTCGGGCCCGACCTTGCCGGAGCGCGCAAACCCGACGGCCGCCACGTCCTGCGAACGCTCGAGGAAGCCGGCTGCCCGGCTGAGGGCGCGCTGTTCGTCGGCGACATGCCGATCGACGTCGCCGCGGCGCGAGCGAGTGGAGTCGATGTCGCGGTCGTCGCAACCGGATCGGCGACGTACGAACAGCTCGTGCGCACCCGGCCCGATCACGTGCTCGAGCGCTTCTCCGACCTCGTGGCGATCGTGCGCAACGGAGCGGCCGCTTGACCGAGCCGAAGTACCGGCTCGTGTTCTTCGACGTCGACTCAACGCTGGTGACGATCGAAGGAATCGACGTGCTGGCCGGTGGCAATCCCGAAATCGCGAAGCTGACCGAGGCGGCGATGAACGGCGAAGTGTCGGTGGATGAGGTGTATGCGAAGCGGCTCGAGATCATCCGGCCATCGCGGGCGGCGATCGATGCGCTCGGCGCGCGTTACGTGGCCTCACTCGTCGACGGCGCCGCGGATGCAATCGTCAGACTGCGCAGTGTCGGAGTCGCCGTTCATCTGGTCACGGCCGGAATCGCGCAGGCGATCGCGCCGCTCGCAGCACACCTCGGCATCGCGCCGCGTTCGGTTCACGCGGTGATCCTTTCTTTCGACGGGAACGGCGAGTACCTCGACTTCGATCGCGCGTCGCCGCTGACGCGATCGGGCGGCAAGGAGATCGTCGTCCGCGACGTTCGCGCGCGATCGAAGGGAAAAGCGGCGTTCGTCGGCGACGGCGTCACCGATCTCGAAACGAAACGAGTCGTCGACCTCTTCATCGGATTCGGAGGAGCTCACGTCCGGCCCCGAGTGAAGGAAAATGCCGCCGTTTTCGTGACAGACTTCCGATCCGTGCTGTCACATCTGCTCGCATGACGAAACACAGCAAGTACTTCGTGCCAGGGCCGACGTGGGTTCGGCCAGAGATCCTGCAGGAGCTGGCGCGGCCGATGATCGGCCATCGCAGCGAGGAGTTCCACGCGCTGTTCCACGGCATTAATGAACAGCTCAAGCCTCTGTTCGGAACGAAGCAGAACACGTTCGTCGTCACGTCTTCGGGCACCGGCGTGATGCAGGCGGCGCTGGAGAACTGCGTCGCGCGACGTTTACTCGTCACGACCTGCGGCGCGTTTTCCGAGCGCTGGTTCCACATCGCGCAGTCCCTCGGCCTCGAGGTCGACCGCCTCGACAGCGGCTGGGGCAACGCCGTCGATCCGGAGACGCTCGCGAATCATTTGCGCTCGCGCCGCGCGAACTACGACGCGGTCACGCTGACGCACAACGAGACGTCGACCGGAGTCACCAACGACGTCGCGATCCTCGCGTCGGTCGTACACGAGGAATCGCCCGACACGCTCGTTCTCGTCGATGCCGTGTCATCGCTCGGCGGAATCCCCGTGCAGTTCGACGAATGGAACCTCGACGTCTGCCTCGCCAGCGTTCAGAAGGGAATCGCGTTGCCGCCCGGTATCACGGTCGTGGCAATGTCGGACAACGCGGTCGAGCGCGCGCGCAAGCGTCCATATCGCGGCACGTATTTCGATCTCCTCGACTACATCAAGCAGGCCGAGAAGGACAGCGTGCCTGCGACTCCCTCGATCCCGCATTTTTACGCGCTGGCGAAGCAGCTCGATCACATCATTCGCGACGAGACGCTGCCGGCGCGCTACGACCGTCATCGGCGCATGCGCGACACGACCATCGAGCGGACGGCGAGTTACGCGCGGCTCGCGTCGGATCCGGCCTTCGCGTCGATGACGGTGACGGCGCTCGAGCCGTCAGCAGTCGACGCGGAGATCATCCGCTACCGGATGAAGGAGCGCGGCTTCACCCTCGGCGGCGGTTACGGCGAGTGGAAGGAGCGGACGTTCCGCATCGGGCACATGGGCGACATCACGATCGACTCGCTCAACGCGATGCTCGACGTCCTCGGCGAGGTGGCCGCAGGATGACGTACCGCGCGCTCGTCACGGACACGCTCGCAGCATCGGGTCTTGACATTCTCCGCGCCGCGAAAGACGTCGATCTCGACTATCGGCCCGGTCTGAAAGGCGCCGAGCTGTTGCGCGCCGTCAGCGAGTCCGACGCGCTGATCACGCGCAGCGGAACCGCCGTCACGGAGGAGCTCGTGCATGCGGGCTCGCGCCTCCGCGTGATCGGACGGGCCGGAGTCGGCCTCGACAACGTCGATGTCGATGCGTGTACCGCGCGCGGCATCCTCGTCATCAATGCGCCGACGGCGAACATCATTTCGGCCACCGAGCACACCATGGCGATGCTGCTCTCGCTCTGCCGCAACATCCCCGAGGCGCATGCGTCGGTGAAGAGAGGGGAGTGGGTGCGGTCGAAGTTCATGGGCGTCGAGCTCAACGCCAAAACGCTCGGCATCATCGGCCTCGGACGCATCGGCACGCGCGTCACCGCGCGAGCGCGCGCGTTCGGAATGCGGGTGATCGCCTACGACCCGTATATCGCACCGACCGTGTTCGAGCGCGTCGGCGCGGAGCAGGTCACGCTCGATCAGTTGTTGCAGCAGTCGGATGTGATCACCGTGCACACGCCGCTCACCGACGAGACGCGGGGCATGATCAAGGCGGCCGAGATCGCGAAGATGAAGGACGGGGTGATCGTCCTGAACATCGCGCGCGGCGGGATTTACGACGAGCGCGCGCTGGCCGACGCCCTGAATTCCGGGAAGATCTCCGGCGCGGCGATCGACGTTTACGAGAATGAGCCGCCGGGGAAGGATCACCCGCTGCTGAACGCGAAGAATGCGGTCCTGTCGCCGCACATCGGCGCGAACACGATCGAAGCGCAGGACCGCGTGGCGGTGCAGACCTCGGAGATGGTCGTCGAAGCGCTGCGCGGGTCAATCTTCGTCTCAGCGGTCAATCTCCCGTTCGAAGGCGGAGCCGACGCCGAGGCAGCGCCGATGATCAATCTCGCCGAGAAGCTCGGGCTGTTCGCCGCGCAGATCATGAACGCGCCGATGAACCGGGCCGCGATCGAGCTGTGGGGGATCGAAGAGCGGCTGACGAAAATCCTCTCCGTCGCCGCGCTCAAAGGCGTGCTCACGCCGCACATGGCGGAATCGGTCAACTTCGTCAACGCCGAGTCGGTCGCACAGACGCGCGGAATCGCCATCAGCTCGACCACCCACCCGGTTCCGCACGACTACACGAACCTGATCACCTTCCGCGCCGGCGCCGGGACCCAGGAAGTCTGCGTTTCAGGCACTGTTTTCAGTGAAAAGAATGCACGCATCGTTTCTGTGAACAATTTCCGTGTTGAATTCAAGCCGGAAGGGCACTTGATCTACATCATCAACAAGGACGTTCCCGGCGTCGTCGGGAAAGTAGGCACGCTCCTCGGCGACCGCGAGATCAACATCGCCGAGTACAACCTGGCCCGCAACGCCAGCGGCGGAAAGGCCATGGCCATCATCACGATCGACTCGCGCCTGGACGACAACACGCTGCATTTCCTGCGCTCGTATCGCGAGATGGAAGAGGTCAAGCAGATCCGGCTGTAGAGGGGCGCCAGTCGGTACAATTGCGCAACTCGAACATGCAGTACCGGATCCTCGGCCGCACTGGAATCAGAGTCAGCGAGATCGGCTTTGGCGCGTGGGCGATCGGCGGCACGGCCGAGGCCTCGGGCACGCCGCTCGGCTGGGGGAAGAGCAGCGACGACGAATCGCTCGCGGCGATCCGGCGCGCGCGCGACCTCGGCATCAACTTGTTCGACACGGCCGACAGCTACGGCTTCGGCCGCAGCGAGTCGCTCCTCGGCATCGTGCTGTCACGGCGCAGGCAGGACATGGTCATCGCCACGAAGGTCGGCGTCCTGCGCACTTCGGCCGGCGCGCTGCGCAAGGATTTCTCGAAGCAGCACATCTTCCACGCCGTCGCCGGGTCGCTCAAACGGCTGCGCTCCGACTACATCGATCTCTACCAGCTCCACAACCCGACGATCGCCGATCTGCATCGCGGCGAGATCCAGGAAGCGATGGAGCTGCTGCAGGACGCCGGCAAGATCCGTTTCTGGGGCGTCTCGGTCTCGACGATCGAAGAAGGCCTCGAAGTGGTGCGACACGGATGGGGGCACGCGATCCAGGTGCTCTACAACGTGCTGAACCAGGCGCCGGCGGACGAGCTCCTGCCGCTCGCGAAGCAGCGCGGCTTCGGCGTGCTCGCGCGCGTTCCGCTCGCGTCAGGCCTGCTGACCGGCAAGTATCGCGAGGGCACGGTCTTCGCGGCCGACGACATCCGCCAGAACTTCCTCACGCCGCGCCGCCTCGCCGAGGTCACGCAGCGCGTCGACGAAGTGAAGTCGATCATCGGCGGCGCCGCCAGGAGCATTTCCGAGGGAGCGCTGCGGTTCGTGCTGGCGAACGATGCGGTCTCGGCGGCGATCCCCGGCGCCCGCAACGTGCATCAGGTCGAGGCCAACGCGGCCGCCAGCGATGGAAAGCTGCCGGATGACGTCGTGGAGAAGCTCCGATCGCGACTGCGGGACTACAACTTTTACCAGAGGCACAACATCCGGATTTAGTCGTCGGTTCAGGAAGATCGCTCCCACTCGAAGCGTTGTCCGTCTGAATGCCTAATCGCACGATCGCCATTCGGGGCGCTCGCACGAACAATCTCAAGAACATTTCCGTCGAGATTCCGCAGCGCCAGCTCACGGTTCTGACCGGTCCGTCCGGGTCGGGAAAGTCGTCGCTCGCCTTCAACACGCTCTACGCGGAAGGCCAGCGGCGCTTCGTCGAGTCGATGTCGACCTACGTCCGGCAGTTCCTCGAGCGTATCGACCGGCCGGACGTCGACGAGATCGAAAACATCCTCCCGGCCATCGCCATCGAACAGAAGAACTCGGTGAAGAACGCGCGCTCGACCGTCGCCACCGCGACCGAGCTCGCCGACCACATCCGCCTGTTCATGACCTACTGCGGCGAGACGCGCTGCCCCGATTGCGGCGTGCTCGTCCGCAAGGACACGCCCGAGTCGGTCACCGCGACGGTCGTCGAGTCGCTCGCCGGCAAGCGCATCGTCGCGCTCGCGCCGATCTTCTTCGATGCGATGAACCGCGAAGAGGTGCTCAAGCAGCTGATGAAGGCCGGGTTCTATCGCGCGTGGATCGACGGCGCGGTCGCCGACCTCAAGGAAGTCGACACGACCGGATCCACGTCGCTGCAGCTCGTGATCACGCGCATGCGCGTCGATCCGGAGAAGCCGGGCCAGGTGACCGAAGCGGTGGAGCAGGCCTTCGAATTGGCGAAGGGGACCGTGAACATGCTCGAGGAGGCGCCGGACGGCTGGATCAGCCATCGATTCACGTCGCGATTCGCGTGCAACAAGTGCGGGACCGAATTCGTCGAACCGACTCCGCACCTCTTCTCGTTCAACTCACCCCTCGGCGCTTGCACGAATTGCCAGGGCTACGGCCGGATCATCGGCATCGACATGGACAAGGTCATTCCGAACCGCTCGTTGCGATTGGATGAAAAGCCGATCGCGCCGTGGAACTCGCCCGGCTATGAGGACTCGTACGAAGACCTCGACCGCGCAGCGAACAAATACGGACTGCGCCTCGACGTGCCGATCGCTCAGCTCTCGCAGGCGGAGTGGGACCTTCTCTACAACGGACGCGGAAAGTGGTACGGCATCAAAGGCTTCTTCGACTGGCTGGAAACGAAGAAGTACAAGATCCACGTCCGCGTGAAACTCGCGAAGTACCGCAGCTACGAGCCGTGCCCGCACTGCCACGGATCGCGGCTGAAGACCGCCGCGTCGAACGTCAAGTTCCGCGACCTCACCGTCGCCGATCTTTTCGCGATGGACGTGAAGTCCGCGCGTCGGTTCTGGGAGTACCTGCCGCTGTCGAAGCAGGAAGAGGCGATGGCGGGACATCTGCGCCGCGAGATCGTGAACCGTCTCGTGTATCTCGACGAGGTCGGCCTGTCGTACCTGACGCTCGATCGCCAGACGCGCACGCTCTCCGGCGGCGAGTCGCAGCGCATCAATCTCGCCGCGGCACTCGGAAGCTCGCTTACGGAAACGATGTACGTCATCGACGAGCCGACGGTCGGACTGCATGCGCGCGACAGCGAGCGGCTGCTGGCGGTGCTCAAACGTCTGCGCAACGCCGGCAACACGGTCGTTGTCGTCGAACACGATCCGACGATCATCGCCGGCGCCGACCACACCATCGAGCTGGGCCCGGGAGCGGGAGAGTTCGGTGGTCAGGTGATGTACGAGGGAAAGCCGCGGCCTGTCATGCCGAGCCGCGTAGACGGTGAGGAATCCGAGCGGAGGAGTGACGGCTCGATTCGCATCGTCGGCGCTCACGAGCACAACCTCAAAGACGTCGACGTCAGGATCCCGCTCGGTCAGCTCGTCGCGATCACCGGCGTTTCCGGTTCAGGCAAGTCGACGCTGATCCGCAACTGCCTGTACAACCGATACCAGCGTGAGTTCCGCGGTGTCAGCGGGCTCGAGCTCGGCAAAGTCGACGCGATCGAAGGCACCGATTTCATCTACGAAATGCTCTACGTCGATCAGTCACCGATCGGCCGCTCGACGCGCTCGAATCCCGCGACATACGTGAAAGCGTGGGACGAGATCCGGAAGATTCTCTCCGAGACCACTGCCGCAAAACTCAACGGCGTCACCGCCGGCATGTTCTCGTTCAACACGCCGGGCGGGCGTTGCGACACCTGCGAAGGCGCGGGCACGGTCACGATCGACATGCAGTTCCTGGCCGATGTCGAAGTGATCTGCGACAAATGCGAAGGCAAGCGCTTCAGCGATCAGGTGCTGAAGGTCGCATACAAGGGAAAGAACGTCGACGCGATTCTGAAGATGACCGTCGACGAGGCGATGAAGTTTTTCGTCGACAAGCGTCCGCTCGTCCGCAAGCTCGACTCTCTCCGCTCCGTCGGCCTCGGATACCTCCGCCTCGGACAGTCGACCGACTCGCTCTCCGGCGGCGAGGCACAGCGGCTGAAGCTCGCCTCGTTCCTCGCCGAGAACACGAAAAGTGATGTGAACCGCCTCTTCCTTTTCGACGAGCCGACCACCGGGCTTCATCACACCGACGTCCAGCAGTTGATCAAGACGTTCCGCGATCTGATTGACCGCGGGAACTCGGTCGTCGTGATCGAGCACAACGTGCAGTTCATCGAGGCGGCCGACTGGGTCATCGATCTCGGCCCCGAGGGTGGCGAGGGGGGCGGGGAGCTGGTGGCCGAGGGAACGCCGGCGCAGATCGCGGAAAACGAGAAGAGCATCACGGGCAGGTACTTGAAGGCGGCACCCGTGTCATCGCGCTGAGAAACCGTCATTCCGAGCGCCGCAGAGCGCGAGGAATCTGGGCGGCGGGCGCGTTCCTCCGCCCAGATTCCTCGCCGTCTTCGCGGCTCGGAATGACGCTTGCGTCATCGCCCGCGTGCCCCGACTGACGCGCGCGCTGCGCCACCGCAATTACCGGCTCTTCTTCGGCGGGCAGACCGTGTCACTCGTCGGCACGTGGATCACACGAATCGCTACGAGCTGGCTCGTTTACCGGCTCACGAAATCCGAGCTGCTTCTCGGCGTCGTCGGTTTTGCGGGACAGATTCCGCTGCTCGTTCTCGGACCGATCGGCGGCGTCGTCAGCGATCGCATCGACCGTCACAAGCTGCTCGTCTGGACGCAGCTCTTCTCCGCGCTGCAATCGCTCGCGCTGGCGATCCTCGCGTTCACGCACATCACTGTCATCCAGATCGTCATCCTGCAGGTGGTGCAGGGCATCATCAATGCGTTCGACACGCCGGCGCGGCAGGCGTTCGTCGTCGAGATGGTGGAGGATCGCGAGGACCTGCCGAACGCGATCGCGCTCAACTCCGCGATGTTCAACGGCTCGCGCATTATCGGGCCGTCGATCGGCGGCGTCATGCTCGCGGTTGTGGGCGAAGGGTGGTGCTTCATGGTCGATGCGATCTCGTACATCGCCGTGATCCTCTCCCTGCTGGCCATGCGGTTCGCACGGCAGCCGCGCGTCAAGCCGGAGTCGCACCCGCTCGAGGACCTGCGCGTCGGCTTCCGCTACGTCGGGCATTTCGCGCCGGTCCGCGCGCTGCTGCTGATTGTCAGCATCGTCAGCATCATGGGCACGCCGTACATCGTGCTGATGCCGGCGATCGCGGCGAGCGTTCTCCACGGAGGACCGCACACGCTCGGCATTCTCATGACCGCGTCGGGTGTCGGTGCGCTGCTCGGCACGGCTTATCTGGCGTCGCGGCACACCATCGTCGGTCTCGGAAAAGTGATCGTCGCCGCGACCGTCGCTTTGAGCGCAGGGCTCATCGCCTTCTCGTTCACGCGCACGCTCTGGCTGGCGATCCTGGTGATTCCGGTCGTCGGCGCGGGAATGATGCTGATGTCCGCGTCGGCCAACACGATTCTGCAGACGATCGTCGAGGAGCACATGCGCGGACGCGTCATGGCGTTCTACAGCATGTCGGTGCTCGGCGCGATGCCGATCGGCAGCCTGATCGCCGGCATCGTCGCCGATCGCATCGGCGCCGAGCGTACGATCTTCGCCGGCGCGATCGGCTGCCTGATCGGAGCGGCGTACTTCGCGTTCCGCCGCCCCGCGCTCGCCGCTCTGATCCGGCCGATCTACGTCGAACGCGGCATCCTCGAGCCGATTCCGGAGACGACCGGCTAGTCATTCGGAGCGCCGCAGAGCGCGAGGAATCTGGGCGGCGGAATCGCGCCTCCACACAGACTCTTCGCCGTCTGCGCGGCTCAGAGTGACGTAAGGCCGCTGGCGAGCAGATGCACCACTCGTAGCGGCTCGGGATAGTTACCATTGATCGCGAACCGCCCGACGATCGCGGCCGCGTCTCCCGGCGTGAGTCCTACCCGCTGCACCCACACGCCGCCCACCCGTTCCATCGGCCCGAGCCGCTCGATGATGCGCCATTTGCGCGAGCCGCCGCGGATGCGGAGCGTGAGCGTGTCTCGGATCGCTTCGAGGTCGGGCTCCTTGCGCGCCACCACCAGGACCGGCAGATCGGTCGCAGCGTGCAGCTCGAACACGTCGACGACGTTGAAGCCTGCGACTGCGATGCCCTGCAGCATGACGAGCTGCAGATGCTCGACGAAACGCGATTCGAAAATCATTCCCGCCATCACGGACGCGGAGTTCGCGCCGTCGCGCCGGACGCGTCCGGAGACCACGCCGTCGAGACGCCCGCCCGCGAACACCGCACCGACAAGGCCGATGTCGCCGCGGTACTCGCGGTCGAACGCGCAGTCGTCGAACGCGATGACGTGGGAAAACCGTCGCATCCCGCCAAAGTAACCGATCTGCGCTCTGCCCTCCGCCCTCTGCGCTCTGTACAATGGCGCACCCGTCTTGCATTGGGGCAGTCAAGGAGAGTTGATGAGCACCGTTCAGCAGCAGCTCCCAAACGAGTACCCCGACATCGTCGGCGCCCATCCTGAGCACCTGACGTTCGTGCCGTACATCCCGGCCGAGACGCGCATGCGCGAGCTCACCGTCGTCCCCGTGATCATGGGAACGATCCTGGGCATGATCTTCGGCGCGTCCTCGCTGTACCTCGTGCTGAAGGTCGGCCTGACGGTCAGCGCGTCGATCCCGGTCGCCGTCATCTCGATCACGCTGTTCCGCATCCTCTCGAAGCTCGGCGCGCGCGACGCTACGATCCTCGAAAACAATATCGTGCAGACCGCCGGATCGGCCGGCGAGTCGATCGCGTTCGGCGTCGGCGTCACGATGCCGGCCATCCTGATTCTCGGCTTCGACCTCGAGAACACGCGCGTCATGCTCGTCGCCGTTCTCGGCGGACTGCTCGGCATTCTGATGATGATTCCGCTGCGCCGCGCCCTGATCGTCGCGCAGCACGGACTCCTGAAGTATCCGGAAGGAACGGCGTGTGCCGAAGTGCTGAAAGCCGGCGCGTCGCAGGAGTCGATGGACGCCGCTTCCGACGAAGCGAAGCGCGAGCAGGAAGCGCTCGGCGGCGCCACGACCAGCGCGAAGACGATTTTCACCGGATTCGGCATCGGTCTCGTTTACAAGTCGGCGATGGAAGCGTTCCGCGTCTGGAAAGACACGCCGGAGAAAGTGTTCGGAGCGCCCTTCGCTGCCGGATCGATTTCCGCGGAGATCTCGCCGGAGCTCCTCGGCGTCGGCTACATCATCGGACCGCGCATCGCCTCGATCATGTGCTCGGGCGGCGTGCTCGCTTACCTCGTGCTCATTCCAATGATCAAGTTCTTTGGCGCGGGCCTGACGACGCCACTGGCACCGGAGACGACCGCGCTCATCAAGGACATGAGCCCCGGCGCGATCCGTAACTCGTACGTCCTGTACATCGGCGCGGGCGCTGTCGCGGCAGGCGGAATCATCAGCGTGGGCCGCTCGCTGCCGGTGATCTGGCACGGACTGAAAGGCGGACTGGCCGACCTTCGCGGCACGCGCGACGAGACCGGTGCGCGCGTCGTCGTTCCACGCACCGATCAGGATCTTTCGATGAAGTTCGTGCTCGTCGGCATCATCGCGCTCGTTCTGGCGATCGCGGTCTCGAATCCGCTGTACATCGGTGGAACCGGATTCGGAGCGCGCATCGGAGCAGCGATACTGATCGTCGTCTTCGGCTTCCTCTTCGTGACGGTATCGTCGCGTCTGACCGGCGAGATCGGCTCGTCGTCGAATCCGATCTCAGGCATGACCGTCGCGACGCTGCTCCTGACCTGCCTGATCTTCGTCGTGCTGCGCTGGACCGGAACGAACTACTTCGTGACCGCGCTGTCGATCGGCGGCATCGTCTGCATCGCGTCGTCGAACGGCGGCACGACATCGCAGGATCTCAAGACCGGATTCCTCGTCGGTGCCACGCCGAAGTATCAGCAGATCGCGATTCTCATCGGCGCGCTCGCCTCGGCGCTGATGCTCGGACCGATTCTGCTCGTGCTGAATCGAGCAAGCTCCGTCTACGTCCCTGTCGGCAAGCCGCTACCAGCCGGATTTGCGGCAGGTTCGGCCAACCCGAACGAGCGCGCGGACATCTCGCAGCTGCACGCGCGTGAGTCAGTGCCGGGGAACCAGTCGAATGGCGATACGAAGACGTACCTGGTATGGCACCGTCAGGATCCCTCCGGTGGCAACGCCCAGAAATATCTGGTCGATGAGACCGGCCGGCCAGCCTACTTCGTGGACCCGGGCATCAACGGAACGTACAGGACTTTGTTGAGCGGCGAAAAACTCTCGACGAAGTTCGACGCGCCGAAAGCCACGCTGATGTCGTACATCATCAAAGGAATTCTCGGCGGCAAACTGCCGTGGGGCCTCGTGATCCTCGGGGCGATGATCGCGATCGTGCTCGAGATGTCGGGCATTCCTTCGCTGGCATTCGCGGTCGGCGTGTACCTGCCGCTGTCCTCGTCCTCGCCGATTCTGATCGGTGGCCTCGTGCGCTGGTTCGTCGATCGGTGGATCGGGAAGAAGTTTGCCGACCGCAACATCTCCGAGGAGCAGCTCGTGGCCGAGGGCGACAAGAGTCCGGGCGTGCTGATGGCGTCGGGATATATCGCCGGTGGCGCGATCGCCGGAATCATCATCGCCATCCTCGCCGGCGTTCCACAGATGAAATCGCTCAACGACTGGATCGAGACGAAATCGAGCGCCAATCCGTTCTACACGGGCGGCGCGTCGGACGTGCTCGCTCTGATTCCGTTCGTAATCTTGATCGCTCTGCTCTACCTGACGGGACGGGAGAAAATTCTCGCGCACCGGGAGGTAAACGTCTGAAAACTGGCCCGCTCCGGCGGGCCTTTTCATGACTCGTTGACGGACGCCCGAGTATCCTTTTCGGACGTCCAATGCTCGCGTTCGTCGTCATCATTCTCGTCATCGGTCTGCTCGTCGCGCTCTCGCAGATCGGAAATCTCCGGAAGACGTCGCAGGAACTTCAACACGACATCGCGCAACTGCGCGGTGAGCTCGGGGCGCTGCGACGCGAGAGTGAACCGCGGCGCGCGGCCGAGCCAGAGCGGCGGCAAGCCGCCGCACTCCGGACTGAGCCGAAGCCGGTACCCCCACCCGCCGCTGCCGCACCCGAAGCGACGCCGCCTCCACCCCCGCCCCCGCCGCCGCGCCCGCCCGTCACGCCGCCGGTTGCTCCGCCCCCCGTTGCGCCGCCAACACCACCGCGACCTGCCCGCCCTGCGTTCGACTGGGAGAGTCTCGTCGGCGTCAAGTTGTTCTCGTGGATCGCTGGAATCGCGCTCGTGCTCGCCACCGTGTTCTTCCTCAAGTACTCGGTCGAACACGGCTGGCTGAGTCCCGTGATTCGCGCGACGCTCGGCACGATCGCCGGCGTCTCGCTGCTGATCGTCTGCGAGTTGCGCGTCGCGCGCGGCTACGCCACGACCGCGAATGCGCTGCACGGCGCCGGCATCGCCATTCTCTACTCGACATTCTTCGCGACGTACGCGCTGTGGCATCTGCTGCCGGCGACCATCGTCTTCGCGCTCATGCTCGTCGTGACGGCCATCGCAGTCATGCTCTCGATCCGCCGCGACTCCGTCTTCATCGCTCTCCTCGGCCTGATGGGCGGCTTCGCGACGCCGGCGCTTCTGTCGACTGGCGAGAACCGTCCGATCGGACTTTTCTCGTACCTCCTGCTGCTCAACGCCGGACTGGCGTGGGTCGCGTTCCGCAAAGGCTGGCCGCTGCTCACCGCCGGAAGTCTGCTCTTCACGGTCATGTACCAGTGGGGATGGACGGCGAAGTTCCTCACTGCCTCGCAACTGCCGCTCGCCGCGGCGATCTTCCTCGTCTTTGCGATCGCCGGCACGAGCGCATTGTGGCTGCGCGGCGGATTCGTGCCGGCTGACAAACGCAAAGAGTTCAACCACGTCGCTCTGGCGAGCGCGATTCTCCCGCTCGCGTTCGCGGTGTTCGGCTCGGCCGTCCCAGCATACGGCGCGCGATACAACGTGCTCTTCGGGTTCCTTCTGCTGATGGCCGGCGGACTGGCCGCCGTGGCGATGATCCGAGGACCGGAGTGGCTGCACGGGTTGGGGGCGGTGGCGACGGTGATCACGTTTGTGATCTGGTCCGCCGTCTCGTACACGCAGGCAGCGTGGCCGGCGGTTCTCGGATGGGTCGCGGTGTTCGTCGTGCTGTACCTCGCCGCCGGAATGCGGATGAAGTCGACGGCGACCGTCACGGCGGGCGTCGTCATGTTCATGTTCCCGGTGCTCGCGGTCCGCGAAGCCGCGACCGCCTCGCCGGCGATCCTTTTTTCAGTTCTATTCGCGCTCGTCGCGCTCGTTGCCGCGTTTGCGATCGTGCGGCGTGAAGGCCTCGTCTTTTTCGTCGCGGCGTTCTTTGCGATCGTGACCGAAGGCATCTGGTCGGCGAAGCACCTGACGCCCGAGCACCTGCACGCAGCGCTGCTGATCTACGGCGCCTTCGCGGTTCTGTTTCTCGGCGTACCCGTGATCGCGCGCCGTTTCCGGCGCGAGCTGCAGCCGGCCGGCGGCACGGCGATGACGGCGATTCTCAGCCTGGCCGTTCTGTTCTTCCTCGCCGGTCACAGCATCGCCGCCGATGCGCTGTGGGGACTCGCGCTCCTCCTGGCAATCATTCTCATCGGAACGTTCGTCGAGGCGAGCGCATCGTGCAGACCTCTCCTCGCTGCCGCAGTCATCGTCCTCGGCTGGCTCGTACTCGCGGCGTGGTGGGCGGCGGCACCGGTCGTCGACGCGCTGATTCCGGCGCTGGCGCTCGTCGCGATGTTTGCCGTGATCGCGCTTCTGGGCAGTATCTGGGCGGTACGCAGCGATCCTGAGTTCGCCAACACCGCGCACCTCGCGCTTGCAGGTCATCTGTTCCTGATCTTCGTCGCATCGCAGCGCGAGCTGTCGATTCCGCCGTGGGCGATGTTCGCGGTCCTTGCGCTGCTCGATGTGGCGATCGGAACGGCGGCGCTCTATCTGAGGCGCGGCTCGTTCGTGATCGGCGCAGCGATCGGCTCGCAAGTCGTCCTCGCGGTGTGGGCGGCCAGCGCGTCGATGATGCCGTGGTCCGACGTCGCGCTGTTCGCGACGGTGCTCGTCACCGCGTACACGCTCGTCTGGTACGCGCTGTCGGACCGGCTGCGGATCGAGCGCGCGACAGCCTTCCGCAACGCGGCGATCGTCGCGGCATTCGCCGGTCACCTCGTCGCGATCATCGCCGGTCTCGTTCCGAAGGACCCTCCGTTCGTGACGCTGCTCGGCACGCACGCGGTGCTGCTCCTCGCGATCCTCGCCATCGCGTGGGTGACGGAGACGCACGTCCTCGCGATCCTCGCGGTTCCGATCATCGCGGCCGCGACCGTGCTCGCGCGTACGACCACTCCCGCGCACGAATTCATGTTCGCGGCGGTTCTCTACGCGTTCTTCATCGCGTACCCGCTGCTTCTCGGCAAGCGGTCGAAGCGCGCGTTCGAACCGTATCTCGCGGCGGTTCTCGCAAGCGTCCCGTTCTTCGTCTTCGCACGCGGCGCGATGATCAACGCGGACCTTCAATGGATGATCGGCGCGCTGCCCGTCGGGCAGGCGCTGCTCATGATCGTCCTGCTCCTGCGACTCCTCGGCATCGAAGCTCCGGGACGGCGTGAGTTGACGCGGCTCGCCACCGTCGCCGGCGCATCGCTCGCGTTCATCACGCTGGCGATTCCGCTGCAGCTTGAGAAGCAGTGGATCACGATCGCGTGGGCGCTCGAAGGCGCTGCCCTCGTCTGGCTGTTCACGCGCATTCCGCATCGCGGTCTGCTCGTGTGGGCGAGCGGACTTCTCGCAATCGTGTTCGCGCGGCTCGTCTTTAATCCCGCGGTGTTCACATACCACTCGGCCAGTCACGTCGCCGTCTTCAACTGGTACCTCTACACGTACCTGATCTCGGCGATCGCGTTCTTCGTCGCCGCATACCTGTGGCCGCGAAGTGTGGCCGGAGGCGTGGCGACGGGAAATGTCGCCGGCACGATCATCCTGTTTTTCCTGCTGAACATCGAGATCGCCGACTTCTTCTCGACCGGCCGGGCGCTCACGTTCAACTTCTTCTCGTCGTCGCTTGCCCAGGATCTGACGTACACGATGGGATGGGCGGTCTTCGCGATCGCGATGCTCGTCGCCGGAATCGCCCTGCACACGCGGGCGGCGCGCGTCGCGGCGATCCTTCTGCTCGTTGTCACGATCCTGAAGTGCTTCCTGCACGACCTCGCGCGGCTCGGCGGTCTCTATCGAGTCGGATCGCTGCTCGGCCTCGCCGTGTCGCTCGTCCTCGTCGGCGTGCTGCTGCAGAGGTTCGTGATGAGCAAGGCGACGGAACCGGCCGGAGAGGCCGCGTGAGACTGCGGCTCGCGATCGTGGCGCTGTTGTTCGCCGCCGACATCGGCGCCGCCACACAGAGCCGCACGATGACGCCCGGAGCCGCGGGACCGAATCGACTCGACGTCGACGTGCCGCTGCTGGCGGGATCCGCTCCCGGATTTCGCGACCTGCGGCTGTTCGATGCGTCGGACCGCGAAGTCGCGTACCTCAGCGTGCAACCGCCCGCGCGCGAGCCGTCCTGGTCGCGCGCGACGATGCTCGCCATCGCCACGACGAAAACAACCAGCGGATTCGAAGCCGACCTCGACGCAATCCGCAACGTCGACCGCCTTCGCCTGAACGGCATTCATCCGCCGTACCTGAAGCACGTAACGCTCGAAGCGAGCGGCGACCGCGCGCACTGGACGCTCGTCGCAGATACGACGGTCTTCGACCTGCCCGATCAGCACCTGCGGCGAGCTGAAATCGCGTTTGCCGCCGGGGCTTATCGCTACCTGCGCGTCACATGGGATGACCGCACGAGCGCGCGTGTGTCAAGCGTCGCCTCAGTTGAAGCGCGCTTGCACGATGCCGCCGGTGCACCTGAACCGCTACGGGCGCCGTTCCCATTCACGAGACTGTCGAGCGAGCCGGGAAAGAGCCGTTATCGCATCGACCTGCCCGGCCCCCATCTGCCGATCGCTGCGATTGAAGTGCATGTGAACGGCGGCGACGTGTACCGCAGCGCGATCGTGACCGAGCCGCAGCTCCTCAACGGCGCGATCGTCCCCATCACCCTCGGCCGCGCGCTGCTCCGTCGAGCGGTTCGCGACGGTTACGCAGCATCGGAGACGGCGGTCCCGATCGCAGAGCCGACCGGACGCGAAGTCGACCTCGCGATCGACGACGGCGCGAATCCGCCGCTGCCGATCGCGGAGATCGTGGCGCGATTTGCGCCGCAGCCGTGGATCTACTTCGAGTCGGCCGACGCCTCGCCGCTCACTGCGCGCTACGGCAACGAGCGCCTTCCCGCGCCGCAGTACGACCTGGAGGCGGCGCGTCCGTTCGCCGGACGTGCGCCCGTCGCCGTCGCGCACTGGAGCGGCGCACGGGCAGTGACTACGCAGCAGGCGGCCATCGTCGCGCCGATGCCGGCGTTCGGTCCGGCGATCGATCGCAAGTCGTTTCGCGTCGCGCGTCCGCTTCAAACTGCAGCGCCCGGGCTCGTCGTGTTGCCGCTCGACGCCGATGTACTCGCGATCAGCCGCGACCTCGGCGACGTGCGGATCATCGATGCGTCGGCGCGGCAGGTGCCGTACGTCGTCGAGCGGCGCGATGAGCCGCTGACGATTCGCATCGCACTGCCGCCGCGAACCGAAACGCAAACCGGCCAGTCGCGGTACCACGTTCAGCTCCCGTACGACACTCTGCCGAGCGGAACGCGGCTCGTGCTGACGACCAACGCGCGCGTATTCGAGCGGACCGTGCGCCTCATGCGCCGCGCTGACGAGCGTCGCGCGCGCGACGAGTTCGAGCTCGCGCGCGCCGAATGGCGGAACGCGTCGCCGGAAACGGCCGCCGCGCCGCTGACCTTCGACGTCCCGCTCTACGGCTCGAAATCGATCGATCTCGTCGTGAGCGAAGGCGACAACGCGCCGCTGCCGATCGCCTCCGCGGAGCTCCTGCTACCGTCGTACGCGCTGCGCTTCAATCATCCCGGCGGCGCGCTCACCATCGTCTACGGCAGCAACAGGGCGTCCGCGCCGCGTTACGACCTCGCTCTGCTCGCACCGCGGCTGCTGACCGAACCCGCGCGAACGATCGCGATTGCGAAGCCTGTCACCACGGCGACGGGCACGAGCGAAATGAACGGCGCGAAGTACTTCTGGATCGTGATCGCGGCCGCCGCGATCGTCCTGCTCGCGCTTCTAGCGCGCCTGCTCGCGCCGGCTCTGCGCGAGGAAACGCGTCCGCTCAGCTGAGCACCACGTCGATGCGATCCGCTGCGCGGACCAGCGCGGAAATGTGCGCATCACGATCACATGCGTGAGCAGCGCCGCGTTCAGGAGCGCGACGATCAGCAGCGACGAGTCGCGCGTCAGCGACGGGATGTGCGACATCGGCCAGTGAAGGAACAACCAGTCGACGCCGATGAGGAGAATGAGCTGCGCGGCATCGGCGATCGTCGCGCGAAGACGGGCCCGGCGTATGGCCCGCCGGGAGTCGAAAACGACCGCGGGCGGGCAGTCGGCCGTCGCGACGCCTGGAAGCAAATCTCTCCTCGCCATGTGCCCGTTTCGACACTCAGACGAGGAGAGAAATTCCAAATAACTGCGGCATTCTGAGCGGCAGAGCGCGAGGGAATCCGGGCGGCCGTTGAGCTCGCTACCGCCCGGATTCCTCGACCTACCGAACCCGAATCGTTTGCGCGATGTAGTTCCCCTCGGCATCGCGGTACGCCTTCACGATCACGCTGTCGTTGACGTTCACGTGGTCGGCGGTCGTGTAGCTGCCGCTTCGGGTTCGCACGGGGAAGTCGTCGGTCGCATACAGCGAAATGATGCGGCCGGTTCCGCGCTCACGAATGCTGATCGCCGTCGCATTCTGCAGCGTGTCGGTGACGGTTCCCTGGATCGTCACGACGACGAGCTCGGTGCCGTAATCCGGCCCCTGTCCCGCTCCCGTTGTCCCGGGCCCCACCGTTCCCGCGCCACCCGTATCACCGGCAAACACATCTTCGTTGAAACGGACCGTGCTTGCCGAGAACACATCGGCACTCGAGCCGTAGCCGCCGGTGATGCCGACGCGATCGCCGACCTGCACGTCCGCTGCGCGAACGCGGCGGCCGGTCGGGTCATAGGCCCGGCTCATGTCGACGCGCACTTCGCCCCGGCCGGTGTCGACGCGAATCACATCCGCCGTGCGATCGATGCGCGTCACGCGGCCCGAGAGCGTCGAGACGCTGCGCGCGGCGGTTGCGCCGCTGTCCTGCACGCTCGTCACAACATCGATGGATCGCGCGCGAATCTCGCGGTCGCTCGTCGTGCCGCCATCGGAGTCGACCCGGATGCGATCGCCCGGCTCGAGATTGCTGACGCGATACGAGTCGCCGTGGTACGTCACCGGCGTATTGCTGGTCGTCCGGATATTGAAGATTTCGCGGCGATCAGTCTCGACGGTGATCATGTTGTCAGCAGCGTCGACCGACCGCACCACGCCTTCGATCCGGCCGTAAACAGTCGTTGTGCTGCCCACCGTCGGAGTCGATACCCGGCCCGGCGCGCGCGTCTCGCCGACGCCGGTCTGCGGCGCAGCCACCGAACGCCCGAGGAGCGTGATGTAGTCGGCGCGAACCTCGCCGTAAGCGCGGCCGAGGCCGCGAATCTCGAGCCGGTCGCCCGAACGGATGTTCGAGAATCCCTTGCTGCCGATGAAAATCTCCGGCTTGCCATTGATCACGTCGCCGAAGCCGTTGTACTGGGTAGAGACGGAGTCGGTCACGACGGTGATCCGGCCGTAACGATCGTCATCCGCGGCGATCGTCACCTGATTCTTCGCTTCGTCGACGTCAACCGCCGTGCCGACGATGCTGCCCGACGCGCCTTCGCGGACGTCCGCCGCTGTCCGCCAGACGCTACGGTCCTGTCCAACTACGGGTACGGCGCACACGGCTGCAACCGCAAAAACGAGGAGATGTCGCCTCATCTGAACCTCCTGACTCGCTTTAGACGCGCAAAGAGCACGCCACGCTACACCGGTTTTCGCCACACTTCGGCGCCGGCGATGAACGCCCGGGAAACAGCGCGGTCGTCGCCCATGAAAATCAGGCCCGCGAGCAGGTCCTGGATCGAGCCGGCTTGGTTGCTTCGCATCGCGATCAGCGGCGTGGCATGCAGATCGAGCACGATGAAATCGGCGGACTTGCCTGCCTCGAGACTGCCGGTCTCCGCGTCCAGCGACAGCGCCCTCGCCCCGCCGAGCGTGGCGAGATACCAGAGGTGGAACGGGCTGAGAGCGACGTTCTGTACCTGCTGGACTTTGTACGCGTCGGCCATTGCCGTGAACATCGACGGCGTCGTACCCGCTCCGATGTCGGTGCCGAGTCCGACCAGGACGCCGGCGTCGAGGACGCGGTGAAGACGAAACAGTCCGCTGCCGAGGAAGAGGTTGGAGTTCGGGCAGTGGGCGATCCGCGACTTCCGGCGGCTCAGCAGATCGAGCTCCTCCGCGGTCAAATGAACGCCGTGAGCGAGGATGCTGCGATCATCGAGTAAACCGTAGCAATCGTAGACATCCGCGTACTCCGCCTCCGGAAACAACTCGTGCACCCACTCGACCTCCGCCGCGTTTTCGGAGATGTGCGTGTGCACGTACGCGTCGGCGAATTCTTTCTTGAGCGAACCTGCCGCTTCGAGAAGTTCGGGCGTGGACGTCGGCGCGAATCGCGGCGAGATCGCGTAATGCAGCCGTCCGCGCTTGTGCCACTTCTGCAGGAGGGCCCGGCTCTCGTCATACGAAGTGCGCGCCTTTTCGAGCAGAAAGTCCGGCGCGTTCCGATCCATCATCGTCTTGCCGATGATGGCGCGGCAACCGCTCTTCTCCGCCTCTTCGAAAAAGATGTCCGTCGCCTGCGCGTGAATCGTCGAGAACACGAGTGCGGAAAGCGTCCCGTTCATCAGCAGTTGCGTGAAGAACGCCTGTGCCACTCTCCTCGCATGCTCGGGGTCCGCAAACTTCGCCTCGGTCGGAAACGTGTACCGGTTCAGCCACTCGAGGAGGTGACCGCCGTACGACCCGATCATTTCGAGCTGCGGCCCGTGAAGATGCGTGTCGATGAAACCGGGCGCGATCAACGCCTCGTGTCCGAGGTCGACGATGTCGCCGTCAGGATGCCTGGACCAGTCACCGACGGCTGAGATGCGATCGCCGTCGATGGCGAGGAATCCGTCGTCGTAGGCCGCGTAGCTCGAGTCGACGCCTGCGGTGAAGGGATCCGAAACCGGCGTGAATACGCGCGCGCGGTAGATCTTCACGCGGGGATTCTACAGTCCGCCCTGCAGCTCCTCTTCTTCCTCTTCGAGCGGCTTCATGAGCTTCTCGAGGACGAACGCCTGCTGACGCGCCTTCGCGAGGTCCGCATCGGGCGCGGCGAGGTCCATGTTCTCGAGCGCCGATGGCAGCGCGAGCGAGCTTTGCACGACGCTCTCGACGAACGCGCTCTCGGATGCCGGCATCATCGGCAGCTTCTTCTGTGCGCGTTCCTCCGCCTCGCGGAAGTACTGATCGAACATGAGCAGCGTCTGCTCGAGCTTCAGATACAGCTCCGAAGTCGCGCGGACATCTTCGAGGCAGTACAGCGCGATGTCCTCGTAACGTCCGGCCCGATACAGCGCCTCTACCGAGCGGCCATCCATGCCGTCGCGCTTCGAGCTCACGATCCCGAACGCCTTGCACGCGAGGTCGAGGTTGAACTTCATCTGCCGCGGGTTGACGGTGCCGTTGAAGTTCAGCACCTGCCGCAGGTCGCAGTTCGGATGGAACCGATAACGGTTGCCAATGAGATCGCGCTTCGGAGGGACGCCATGGATCGCGGAGCGGATCATCAGAAACGGCCCGTCGAACTGACGTCCGTTGAACGAGATGAAGCGGTCCGCTCTGTCGAGATAGTCCCAGAACTTCTCGAGGATCTGCTTCTCGTTGCCGGAGATCAGGGTGCGATTTCCGTCGCGGCGCGTGATGACTTCGGTCTGCCCCGGTACCTCATACATCGCGCAGGAGCGGCCGGTCTCGGCGTTGACGACGCCGATCGCGACGATGCGCCCGGTGAACGGCGAGAGCGCGCCGCGGCGCTTCTCTTCTTCCGCTTCGGCCTCGCTCATTCCCTTGATCAGGTATTCGCGGACGTAGGCGTCATGCTCCTCCCAGGGAACACCGACAGTCTCGATATCGATGACGAGTTTTTTCATAGCGGGACCGCGGTGATTGTAACAGCGGCCCCGCGACGCGTCATTCTGAGCGCCGCAGAGCGCGAAGAATCTGGGCGGCGGCGCGATTCCACCACCCAGATTCTTCGTCGTCTCCGCGACTCAGAATGACGTGAGCGTCTACGCGGTGACGGCGCCGATCTTCAGCTTGTCGACGAGCTCCTTCACCGCTCCCGCCGACTTGTCGAGCGCCGTCTTCTCCTCCGGCGTCAGCTTGATCTCGATGACCTGCTCGACGCCTCTGCGGCCGAGCTTCACCGGCACGCCGACGAACAGGCCGTCGTAGCCATATTCGCCCTGCAGGTACGCGGCGCAGGGAAGGATCTTGCGCTTGTCTTTGAGGATCGCTTCCACCATCTCGACGCTGGCCGCGCCGGGCGCATACCACGCCGAAGTCTTGAGCAGATTCACGATCTCCGCGCCGCCGTTTCGCGTCCGGTCGACGATCGCGTCGATGCGGTCCTTCGAGATCAGCTCGGTGATCGGAATTCCAGCGACTGTAGAGTAGCGGGGCAGCGGCACCATCGTGTCACCGTGGCCGCCGAGAACGAAGGCGTGGGTGTTCTCGACGGAGACCCCGAGCTCCATGGCGATGAAGCAGCGCATGCGAGCGGAGTCGAGCACGCCGGCCATGCCGATGACCCGCTCGCGCGGGAAACCGGACACGCGGCGCGCGACCTCGCACATCGCATCGAGTGGATTCGACACGACGACGAGAATGCAGTTCGGTGAACGTCTCACGACCTCGCGCGTGACCTGCGAGACGATCTCCTCGTTCTTCCAGAGCAGGTCGTCCCGGCTCATGCCCGGCTTGCGCGGCAGTCCGGCCGTGATCACCACCACATCCGAGCTCTCGGTACCGTCGTACGAGTTGGAGCCGCGCAGGATCGAGTCGTACTTCTCGACCGGTGCGGTCTCCATCAGGTCGAGCGTCTTGCCCTGCGGCACGCCTTCAATGATGTCGACCAGCACGACGTCCGCGAGCTCCTTGAGCGCGATGCCCTGCGCCACCGTTGCTCCGACGTTGCCTCCGCCGACGACCGTCACCTTGGTTTTCATGCGCGAGTCCTTTCAGGTGTGTAATTTGCGCCGGATTCTATCGCATGCTCTCCGACTTCACGGCTGTGGCGAACGCCATTGCACAGACCACGCGAAAGAGCGTAAAGGAGCGCCTCCTGGCCGACTATCTGGCTTCGCTCGATGACGCGTCGCTCGAACGCGCGGCGGTGTTCTTCTCGGGCTCGCCGTTCCCGCAGCGCGACGAGCGAGTGACCGGCGTTGGCGGCGCGGCGATCACCGAGGCCGTTGCGGAAGTGACCGGCCACGAGCCGGAAGAAATCTGGTCGTCGTGGTCGAAGTACGGCGACGCGGGGGACACGATCGCTGATCATTTTTCGAAGAGCGCAGTGCGCGGAGCGCAGAGCGCAGACGTGACATTGTCCGAACTCGGTGAGCACTTCGACCGGATCGCGGCGGCGCAGTCGCCTTCGGAAAAGAAGGCCGTCCTCGCCGGCCTGCTGCGCAAAGTCGACGCGCAGGGCGCGCGCTTCATCGTGAAGATTCTCACCGGCGAGCTGCGCATCGGCCTGCAGGAAGGTCTCGTCGAGTCCGCGGTAGCCAAGGCGTTCAGCCGCGAGCTCGGGCCGGTGCGCCGCGCGAACATGTTCACCGGCGACATCGGCGCGACCGCGCTGCTGGCGAAGGGCGACGCGCTCGAGAGCGCGAAGATGTCGCTGTTCCACCCGTTCGCCTTCATGCTCGCGCAGCCGGAGGAAGACCCCGAAGAGATCGTTGCGGCACTGGGCGAAGGTGCGTTTGCTGACGACAAGTACGACGGCATCCGTGCCCAGATCCACACCGACGGCGAACAGGTCCGTATCTATTCGCGCACGCTCGACAACGTCACGCAGCGGTTTCCGGAAGTCGAGGCGGCGGCGAAACGCATCGCCCACAGCGTGATCCTCGACGGCGAGATCGTCGCCTTCAGCGACCGCATCCTCCCCTTCGCCATCATCCAGACCCGCCTCGGACGGAAGAAGATCACGGAGAAGCTGCTCACCGAAGCGCCGGTGGCGTTCTTCGCTTTCGATCTCTTGTTCCTCGACGGCGAGCCACTGTTCGAGACTTCTTTGCACGAACGCCTGTCGCGCATGCGCGAGGTTCTCAGTGTGGCGCCGCCGGCTTCGGCGGCGATCCGCTTGTCCAGTCAGACTCCGATCCGCGACGCCGCGCACGTTGACGAGATCTTCGACGCCGCCCGCGCACGCGCCAACGAAGGTCTCGTCGTCAAGGATCCGGATTCGTTCTACACGCCCGGACGGCGAGGCAAGTCGTGGCTGAAATACAAGAAGGCGCTGGCAACGCTCGACTGCGTCGTCACCTATGCCGAATACGGACACGGCAAGCGCAAAGGCGTCCTCTCTGACGTCACGTTCGCCGTGAGCCGC
Source organism: Thermoanaerobaculia bacterium (assembly GCA_036390755.1). GTDB lineage: Bacteria > Acidobacteriota > Thermoanaerobaculia > Gp7-AA8 > Gp7-AA8 > DASVHS01. Next base: position 29,441 of record DASWBH010000387.1, on the reverse strand, counting down.
GACGGTGAGCTCGTCAACATCGGCAAGGCTTACTCCGGTCTGACCGACGCGGAGATCGCGAATCTGACTGAGCACTTCAAGCGCACCACCATCGAGCGATACGGCAGCGTGCACAAGGTCGAGCCGCAGATCGTGCTCGAGATCGCGTTCGATCGCATCCAGGAGTCGAAGCGGCACAAATCCGGATACGCGCTGCGGTTTCCACGAATCGCCGCGATCCGCGACGACAAAACCGTCGATCAGATTTCCACGATCGATGAAGTGCGCCGCATCTACGAAGGGCAGCTGAAGCGGGAGGGTTCGTCGTCCTGACGGGAACGAGGACCTTCGCTTCGCTCAGGATGACGCGCGGGTTATTCTTCATCGTTCAATGCCGCGGCTGCTGCAAAACACGTTTGTCTCCGCTCCGCCGAAGGAGCTCGTCCTCACCAAGGGCTTCCGGTTCGTGCACGGGCAGACCATCGCGCCGTTCACGATCGTCTACGAGACATTCGGTGAACTGAATGCGGACAAGTCGAACGCGATCCTCGTCTGCCACGCGCTGTCGGCGAGCGCGCACGTCGCCGGCAAATACACCGAGGACGAGGACGAGCGGCCGGGGTGGTGGGACGGGCTGGTGGGTTACGGCAAAGGCATCGAGCTCGACAAGCACTTCGTCGTCTGCGTGAACCTTCCCGGATCGCCGTTCGGAACGACCGCGCCGCACTCGATCGATCCGGCGACAGGCAAGCCATACGGCTCGCGGTTTCCGTGGCCGACGATCGAAGACATGGTCCACGCCGAGAAACGCGTCCTCGACCACCTCGGCATCCCGCACGTGCAGTCGATCGCCGGCGGATCGCTCGGCGGGATGCAGGTGCTGATGTGGTGCGCGATCTATCCGACGTTCATGGACTCGATCATCAGCATGGCCGCCGGCGCGTCGGTGCCGGTGACCGGAGTGGCGTGGCACATCATCGGACGCAAGGTCATCGAAGCGGACGATCGCTTCAAGAGCGGCGACTATTACGACGAGGGCGAGCCGCTGCGCGGCCTGCAGGTCGCTCGCATGATCGGCCACATGACGTACATGTCCGCACAGAGTCTTCAAGCGAAATTCGGGCGGCGCCGCCGCGGCAATACCCGTCAGTTCGAGATCGACTCCTATTTCGAGCATCAGGGAAAGAAATTTGCGTCGTCCTATGACGCCAACTCGTACATCCGCGTGCAGGCTGCAATGGACGAGATGGATCTCGATGAGCAGTACGGCTCATTACAAGCAGCGTTCTCGCGGTGGCGCGGCAAGACGCTGCTCGTCTCATTCGATACCGACTGGCTGTTTCCCGTCGGTTCAGTCGAGAGCGTCGCCGGCGCCATGCGCTCCCTCGGCATCAGCGTCCATCACGAGCACATCTCGTCGGTCAACGGACACGACACCTTCCTGATCGACTATCACCTGATTACCGAGCCGGTGCGACGGTTTCTGGCGACTCTGTAATGAAGTGGGCCGTCACGACGGCGACGATCGCAGCATTGCTTTACGGTACGTTCGTCTTTTTCGTCTGGAAGGCGCGCGATCGCGATGTATCGCGATTCATTGTTCTGTCCGCGCAAAGCGTCGACGAGAAGCAGGTGCCTTCCGGCGTCACCGTCTCTCACAAAGTGGGCGGCTATGACGGCACCGCGTTCTACAGACTGGCGCTCAATCCGTTCACGCGGCAGCGGACGGAGTTCGGCATTACGCTCGACGCGCCCCCATACCGGCAACAACGAATTCTTTATCCGCTTCTCGTTTGGCTGCTCGCAGCCGGGCACGTGTCGCTCGTGCCCTGGCTCCTGGTTGCCGTTAACATTGCCGCAGTCGCGTGCCTCGGCGGCGCCGGGTCGATTTTGGCCGTTCGGATCGGACAACATCCGCTGTGGGGCCTGCTGTTCGCGCTGTATCCCGGATTCGTTTACTCGGTCTCGCGCGATTTGTGCGAGCCGCTCGCGTGCGCTTTCGGCATTGCGGCAATGGCAGCGGCAGCGAGCCGGCGTCCGTGGACCGCAGGCGCTCTGCTTACTGCGGCGATTCTTACGCGAGAGACATTCGTGCTGTTGGCACTCGCGTACGGTGCCGCGTATTTGTGGTCGCGCTTCCGCTATGGCGCGCCGCCTGCAGCAGCAGCCGTCTTCTCAATTCCGCTGGCTTGTTTTGTAATCTGGCAGCTCGTTCTACGAATGATCTGGGGTGTGACGCCATTGATCGCCGGCGCACGATCGCTGACCTTCCCGTTCGCGAAATACTGGAGTGACGTTGTGGCTGCGTCGTCGCTCCGGCACGAGCACCGGCTGCACTTCACGGAGCTCGCCTTTCTGGCGCTACTGACGGTGCTGGCGCTCATGAGTTTTTGGGCGGGCTCTGTGGCGCTTTCGTGGCGGCTTGCATTCGTCGGTTATCTCGCTCTGGCGGCTACGATGCCGCAGGAGTCATGGTCGGATGACGCCGCTTACATGCGCGTCCTCGGCGACTATTCTGTCGTGAGTATCGCGGCCGTCCTGCATTCACGCGCCGCGCCGCGTTTTATTCTTGCTGCGGCGACCGCCGCTGTCTGGTACTACCTCGCTTCGCACCTCGTCGAGTTCACGTAAGTGTTCGGACTGGCACGGGCCGAGCGTCTGACGCAGACACACGTGTGACAGTGATTACAACGGGCGGGTGCCCGGCCTACGCGTCCGTTTCAGGCGAGAGCGGTAGATACATACGCGGAGGACACTCTCATGCTTGTCAAAGAAATTATGACGAAATCGCCGATCTGCTGCGCGCCAACTGACACGCTCGAGCAGGTCGCGAAGGTGATGCTGGAGCACGATTGCGGCGCAATTCCGATCTTCGCGTCGACCGGGCTCGTCGGAATGATCACCGATCGCGACATCGTGTGCCGTGCGGTGGCAACCGGAACGAGGACGGGTGCGAGCACAGCAAGCGAGATCATGAGCAAACCGGTCTTCACTGTTCGCGACGATGACGACGTTCAGAACGCAGTGAACCTCATGAAGACGAAGCAGGTACGGCGGCTCCCGGTAGTCGACAAAAAGGGCAAAGTCGTCGGAATCGTTGCACCATCGGATCTCGCGCCGATCTTCGCCTCGACGAATGTCGGTGATTTCCTGCTGGCCGTTTCGTACTGGAGCCGCAAGGCCGTCGCTGTCACTTAGCTTTCGCGTGAGCAGGAAATGCGGCGGTCCTCAAAAGATCGCCGTATGAAACGTCAGTCACGCGCGCCCGATGCGATTACGCGCTCGCGGCTGTGCCGGCGATCTTCTCGCGGTAGTCGCACTCGGGATTGTTGCAGAACTCGATGTGCCCTTCGCGCTTCGTCTCTTTCTCGAGCAGATACGGCGCGCCGCACTTGGGACACGACCGCGGCACGGGACGGTTGTTCAGCGCGAAGTCGCACTTCGGATACCGCGAGCACGAGTAGAAGATCCCGCGGCGCGACCGGCGCTCGAGCAGGTCGCCCTCGCCGCAGCTCGGGCATTTGACTCCCGTCGGCTTCGGCGGTGTCGACTTCCCTCCGCCGATCTTCCGGATGTTGCGGCACTCCGGATATCCCGAGCACGAGAAGAACGGGCCGTATCGCCCGCTCTTGAGCACCATCTCCTTGCCGCAGTTCTCGCATGGCGGCTGCGGCTCGGTCGGAATGTTCGCCTTCAGCAGGCGCGGATCCTTCGTATTCTTGCAGTCGGGGTAGCCGGTACAGGCGAAGAACTGGCCGAAGCGCGAGCGCTTGAGTTGCATCGGCTTGCCGCACTTGTCGCAGATCAGCGTCTCGTCGCCGGCGTCAGCCGCATCGCCCTTCGCGATTTCCCTCGTCGTCTTGCACTCCGGATACCGCGAGCAGGCCAGGAACTCGCCGAAGCGGCCGAACTTGATCACCATGGGCGAGCCGCAGTTCTCGCAGACCTCGTCGGTGGCGATGCCTTCGCCCTTGACCTGCATCATCTCGCTCTTGGCGCGCTCGAGGTCGGAGTTGAACTTGACGCTGAACTCGCGGATCGAGTCGGTCCACTCGAGCTTCCCCTCTTCGATCTCGTCGAGCTCTTCTTCGAGGCGGGCGGTGTACTTCTCGTCGAGGATGTCGCCGAACGACTGCTTGAGCAGCATCGTCACGATGACGCCGAGGTGCGTAGGCTGGAACTTGCCTTCGTGTTTGTAGGTGTAGTCGCGGGTCTGGATCGTCGTGAGGATCTGGCCGTACGTCGATGGACGTCCGATTCCGTTTTCCTCGAGCGCCTTCACCAGTGTCGCCTCAGTGTAGCGTGGCGGCGGTTGCGTGAAGTTCTGCTTCGTGTCGAGATCGAGGAGCTTCAGCCGGTCGCCTTCGTTGAGCGGCGGGAGCGCCTTCTCGTCGACCTTCTCCTCATCATCTTCCTCGGCGGCGTTGCCGTCCTGGAAGACCGCGAGGAATCCGGCGAACTTCTGCACTTCGCCTGACGCGCGCAGCGTGAGATTGCCCGACGCGATGTCGACGTCGGTGACATCGAAGAGCGCCGGCTTCATCTGCGACGCGACGAAGCGCTCGAAGACGAGCTTGTAGATGTTGTATTCCTCTTTGGTGAGGAAGTCCTTGATGCGATCCGGCTCGAATTCGGTCGACGTCGGACGGATCGCTTCGTGTGCTTCCTGCGCCCGGGCAGCCTTCTTCACCTTGAAGTAGTTCGGCTTCTCCGGGACGATGTCGGCGCCGTACTTTGTGGCGATGTAGTCCCGGACTTCGCCCAACGCGTCGTCGGAGACACGCACCGAGTCAGTGCGCATGTACGTGATCAGACCGACCAGACCTTCGCTGCCGAGCTCTTTGCCCTCGTACAGCTTCTGCGCGATCTGCATCGTACGCTTGACCGGATACTTGTGACGGTTGTACGCGGCGCGCTGCAGCGTCGAGGTGATGAACGGCGGGCCGGATGAGCGCGACTTCTCTTTGCGCGTGACGGTCGTGACGACGTAGTCGCCCCGCTTCAGCTGCGATTCGATCCCTCGCGCGACCTCTTCGTTCGGAACCTCGGCCTTCTTGCCTTCGACTTTCGTCAGACGCGCGACGAACGGCGGCGGCGTCCCGGCCTCGAGCTTCGCCGCAAACGTCCAGTACTCTTCCGGCTGGAACGCTTTGATCTCTTCTTCGCGGTCGACGATCATCTTCAGCGCGACCGACTGCACGCGGCCAGCCGAGAGCCCGCGGCGCACCTTGTCCCACAGCAGCGGCGACAGCTTGTAGCCGACGAGGCGATCGAGAACGCGGCGCGCCTGCTGGGCGTTGACCTTGTTCATGTCGATGTCGCCGGGATGCTCCATCGCCCTGCGGACGGCGTTCTTCGTGATCTCGTGGAAGAGGACGCGTTTGACTTTCTTTGCGTCGTGCTCGAGGAGGGCCAGCACGTGCCAGCCGATCGCTTCGCCTTCGCGATCAGGGTCCGAGGCGATGTAGATCGTGTCGGCTTTCTTCGCCGCCGCTCTCAGTTCGCTGACGACTTTCTCTTTGCCTTCGAGAATCTGGTACGTCGGCTCGAATGTCTCCTCGTCAACGCCCAGCTCGCTCTTCGGGAGATCGCGCACGTGTCCGACCGACGCCTTGACGACGTAGTCCTTCCCGATGAACTTGTTGATCGTTTTCGCTTTCGCGGGCGATTCGACGATGACGAGATTCTTGGCCATGCAGTGCCGCGCAAACTGACGTGCCGAGCGGCGTTATTCCGATCAGATCGCGGATCGCAGATGGCAGATCGCAGGTAACCCGTTTAGTTACTGCGACCTGCGAACGGCGATCTGCGATCTACTCGTCCTCTTCCTCTTCGTCGCCGCCGGCCGACTTGTACTTCTTGGTCTTGTTGTACAGCGTCTTGTACGAGATGCCGAGGATCTCGGCGGTCTTGCGGCGGTCGCCGTCGGTCATGTGCAGCGTCTCTTCAATGATGAGCCGCTCGACTTCCTCCATCGGCTGGCCGAGAGGAATCGTGACCGCGTTCTTCGAGCGGCGCTTGCGAGCGCCGAGGAGTTTGTCCGGCAGGCACTCGACCGTGAGCGTGTTCGTGCGGGCCATGATGAAGGCGCGGTTGATCACGTTGCGCAGCTCGCGCACGTTGCCCGGCCACTCGTACTGCTGCAGCGCCTCGATGAAGTCGCCGTCGATGTTCTCGACCTTCTTCTCCTCGGTCTCGTTCAGCTTCTGCAGGAAAAAGTGCGAGAAGAGCGGGATGTCTTCGAGGCGCTCGCGAAGCGGCGGGACCTCGATCGGGAAGACGTTCAACCGATAGTAAAGATCCTCGCGGAGCTTGCCGTCGGCGATGGCCTTCTGCGGATCGCGGTTCGACGCCGCGATGATGCGCGCGTCGATCGTGATCTCCTCGTTGCCGCCGACACGGCGGAACTTCGACTCCTCGAGCACGCGCAACAGCTTGACCTGAAGCTCGATCGGCATCTCCGTGATTTCGTCGAGGAACACCGTGCCGCCCTTGGCGAGCTCGAAGTAACCCTCGCGGCGCTTGATGGCGTTGGTGAACGCGCCCTTCTCGTGCCCGAAGATCTCCGACTCGATCAGCGTCGGCGAGATCGCGCCGCAGTTGAAGGCGATGAACGGCTTCATCTTGCGGCGGGAGAGCGAGTGGATCGTGTTCGCGACGACTTCCTTGCCCGATCCGGACTCGCCGACGATGAAGACGTTCGCGTCCGTGTTGGCGACCATCTCGATTTCTTCGAAGAGTTTCTGCATCCGCGGCGACTTGCCGACCAGGTGGCCGAGGGCGCCCATTTTCTGGAGCTGACGACGAAGCTCGAGGATCTCCTGCTTCATCAACTGCTTGTCTTCGACGGTCTTGAGGATCACCTGCAGACGCGGCAGATCCACCGGCTTGGTCACGTAGTCTTCGGCGCCGACCTTCAGGGCTTTGACCGCGGAATCAACCGTGGCATGACCGGTGAGGATGACGACCGAGACGTCGGGGTAGGTTTCCTTGATTCGATGGAGCAGGTCGAGGCCCGACCCATCGGGGAGTTTCAGATCGACGATCGCGACGTCGGGAACGAGTTTCGAAACGGCATTCCAGCCGGCTTTGACGGTGTCGGCAACTTCCGGCTCGTACCCCCATTCCTCGACCACGTCGGCCATTCCGGCACTCGTGGCGCGATCATCATCAACGATGAGGACTCTTTTCATTCTTCACCTAGCGGGAGCGATAACCGTAACTCGACCTTATCACTTTCCTCCGTGGCATTCAGCCCGCCACCGTACGTCTCAAGGATGAGTCGGGCGGTGGCCATGGAAAGGTCGGGTTGGCCGGATGAGTCAGTGTAGTAGAACTTGAAAAGCTTCGTCGGCTCGAAATCCTCCCGCGGCCTCGGGCCGGAGACGACGACGCTGATGCGCTCAGCGTCACGGGACACGGCGAACTCGCGCTGATCGGTCGGAAACAGTTTCGCTGCTTCCTGAAAGAACAGACGAAACGCCTCACGGATTCTCGATTCGTGAATGAGGGCCATGGATCGCTCGAGCTGATCCATGCGAAAGCCGGCGCGCGCAGCTTCCTCCGAGCAGATCACCGAAACGTCGATCATCGCCGGACCGTCCTCGCCCTTCGGCGGCGCGCAAACAAGGAAGTACGCGTCGAAGATACGGGCCATACGGCGCAGCTCGGTCTCGATCGACTTCGCGTAATCGAGCAACTTCTGATCGTCGGAGCCTTCGACCAGCTTGCGCACCTTCATGCGCAACAACTCGAGATTGAGCACGGCCACGTTGAGCGGCGTCTTCAGGTCGTGCGCCGTGTCAGCGCTGCGCTCGAAGCTCGTGCGAGCGAAGTTCTCGAGCCATTTTTCCATCGAGTTCGGGATTCGGAGTTCGGAGTTCGGTTTGACGAACCGCGAACTTCGAACTGCGAGCTCCTAACGATGAATATTAATCAACGCAATCGACTCCTCGAGCCGTCCCTCGACCACCGCGAACTCCGGATCGTGCGAGGAAAGGTCGGCGAGCTCACGCTCGGCCTCTCGCCGCTGCTCCTCCGCGGCCGCGGCGTCGATCTCCTCCGGCAGGAATCCGCGCTCGGCAAGGACGATGACGCGGTCCGGCAGCACCTCGGCGAAACCCCAGGAGATGACGAGTTTTTCGACCGTGCCGCCAGTTCGGTACCGCATCTGACCGACGCGAAGCAGCGCGAGCAGCGGCGTGTGTCCGGGCAGAATGCCGATCTCGCCGTCGCTGGCCGGCAACTCGACCTCGTCGACCTCGACTTCGAGGATCTTCCGCTCACGCGTGACCACTGTGAGGTTGATCTTGCTCGGGATCGGCGGGATGTCGGCCATGTGCTCGCTACGCCGCCGCTTTCTTCATCTGCTCGGAGCGCTCCACGACGTCCTCGATCGTGCCCTGCAGCAGGAACGCCTGCTCCGGAACGTCGTCGTGCTTTCCTTCGACGATTTCCCGGAAGCCGCGAATCGTGTCCGCGATCTTCACGTACTTGCCTTTGATGCCGGTGAACTGTTCGGCGACGTGGAACGGCTGCGAGAGGAAGCGCTGAATCTTGCGCGCGCGGGACACGATGATCTTGTCCTCTTCCGAGAGCTCGTCGATGCCGAGAATCGCGATGATGTCCTGCAGATCCTTGTACTTCTGCAGGACGGCCTGGACGGCGCGGGCGGTGTTGTAGTGCTCGTCGCCGAGGATGCGCGGATCGAGGATGCGCGAAGTCGATGACAGCGGATCGACGGCCGGATAGATGCCGAGCTCCGCGATCTGACGCGACAGAACCGTCGTCGCGTCGAGGTGCGCGAATGCCGCCGCCGGAGCAGGATCGGTGAGGTCGTCGGCCGGAACGTAGATGGCCTGCACCGAGGTGATCGAGCCGTTCTTGGTCGACGTGATGCGCTCCTGCAGCTCGCCCATCTCCGTCGCGAGGTTCGGCTGGTATCCGACGGCTGACGGCATGCGCCCGAGAAGCGCCGACACTTCCGAGCCGGCCTGGGTAAAGCGGAAGATGTTGTCGATGAAGAGAAGCACGTCCTGCTTCTCGACGTCGCGGAAGTACTCGGCGACGGTCAGACCGGTCAGCCCGACGCGCAGGCGCGCGCCCGGCGGCTCGGTCATCTGACCGTAGATCAGCGAGGCTTTCGACTTCGACGGATCGCCGGGAACGATGACGCCCGACTCCGCGAACTCGATCCAGAGGTCGTTGCCTTCGCGCGTTCGCTCGCCCACGCCGGCGAACACGGAGAATCCGCCGTGCTCTTTGGCGACGTTGTTGATCAGCTCCTGAATCAGAACGGTCTTGCCGACGCCGGCGCCACCGAACAGGCCGGTCTTACCGCCCTTGGTGTACGGCTCGAGCAGATCGATGACCTTGATGCCGGTCTCGAACATCTCGATGTTGGTCGACTGTTCGTCGAATTTCGGCGGCTGGCGGTGGATCGACCAGTGCGCTTCAGCGTTCACCGGTCCCAGGTTGTCGACCGGCTCGCCGAGAACATTGAGGATGCGGCCGAGAGTCTCGCGGCCCACGGGAACGGTGATCGGACCGCCGGTGTCGATCGCCTTCATGCCCCGGACCATGCCGTCGGTCGGCTTCATGGCGATGCAGCGCACCTGCGACTCACCGATGTGATTCGCCGCTTCGACGACCACGTCGATCTTCACTTTGCCGAACTCGCCGTCGTCGACGATGTGGATCGCGTTGTAGATCGGCGGGAGGTAACCCTCTTCGAATTCGATGTCGACCGCGGGGCCGATGACCTGGATGACTTTGCCGTTGTGTTGTTTCTGGTCTGCCATGTTGTCTCCGGTTAACGGTTAACCGTAGTTACCCTTTCTGTGCTGCCGCGCCCGAGACGATCTCGATGATCTCCTTGGTGATGGCCGCCTGTCTGATGCGGTTGTACGTCAATGTCAGGTGATCGATCATCTCCGACGCATTCTTCGTCGCGGCCTCCATCGCGGTCATGCGCGCGCCCTGTTCGGCGGCCGCGGACTCGAGGAGGATGCGGTACAGCTGAAATTCGATGTGCTTCGGCAGGAGCTCGTTGAGGATCTCCTCCGGGCCGGGCTCGTACAGATATTCGATTGCGTTGGCCTGCTCGTCCCAGTCCCGATCGATCGGCAGGAGACGCTCGACGCGAACGATCTGCGAGATGATCGAGCGGAACTCGTTGAAGGCGACGTAGACCGCGTCGATCTCGCCGCTGAGGAAATCGCTGACGATCGATTTCGAGAGCTCGCGCGCGGTCTCGACCGAGAGAGCCTGCATCGCCTGCGGCGCCTGGCGGCGAACAGTCAGCGTACGGCGCTTGAAAAAATCATTCGCCTTGCGGCCGATCGGCAGCAGCTCGACGTTCTCCCACTTGTGCTCGCGGATCGCGGTCAGCGCCGCCTTGATCACGTTCGCGTTGAACGCGCCGGCGAGGCCTTTGTCGCCGGTCACGACGACGACGAGGACGCTCTTCTCGTCTTCGCGTGGTGCCAGCAACGGATGCTTGGACGCGTCGACGCGCGTGGCCACGGACGAGAGCACCTCGCGCAAACCGGCCGCGTACGGACGCGCGGCGTAGATGCGCTCCTGCGCGCGGCGGAGCTTCGCCGCCGCAACCATCTTCATGGCCTTGGTGATCTGCTGCGTGTTCTTCACGCTGCGGATGCGGCGGCGGATGTCGATCGTGCTGGGCATCTCGAGTTATGCGGCGAGGACGTTCGCGTTGTCCTTCACGTAGTTGTCCTTGAAGTCCGCGACCGCGCTCTTCAGCTCGCCCGAGAGCGCGTCGTCGAACTTCGGCGCCTTCTCCAGGCGATCGATCAGATCGGCGTGCTCGTCGGTCATGTACTGATGCAGCGCGCCCTCGAACGGACGCACAGCATCGACGGCGAGATTGTCGAGGAATCCCTGCGTGCCCGCGAACACCGACACGACCTGCAGGCCGACGCGCATCGGCGAGTACTGACCCTGCTTCAGAATCTCGACGAGACGGCGGCCGCGGTTGAGCTGCGCCTGCGTGACCTTGTCGAGGTCGGAGCCGAACTGCGAGAACGCCGCGAGCTCGCGGTACTGCGCCAGGTCGAGTCGCAATGTACCGGACACCGAGCGCATCGACCGGACCTGCGCCGATCCGCCGACGCGGGAGACCGAGATGCCGACGTTGACGGCAGGACGAACGCCGGAGTGGAACAGATCGGTCTCGAGGAAGATCTGGCCGTCCGTGATCGAGATGACGTTGGTCGGAATGTACGCGGAGACGTCGCCGGCCTGCGTCTCGATGATCGGCAACGCGGTCAGCGACCCGCCGCCCTTGTCGTCCGCCATTTTCGCGGCGCGCTCGAGCAGTCGCGAGTGCAGGTAGAAGACGTCGCCCGGATACGCCTCGCGGCCCGGCGGGCGGCGGAGCAGCAACGAGATCTCGCGGTACGCCTGCGCATGCTTCGACAGATCGTCGTAGATGCAGAGCGCGTGTTTGCCGTTGTAGAGGAAGAACTCGCCCATCGCCGCGCCCGCGTACGGCGCGAGGTACTGCAGAGGGGCCGGCTCGGACGCGGATGCGGAGACGACGATCGTGTAATCCATCGCCCCATGCTCTTCGAACGTGCGTACGACTTGCGCGACGGTCGACTTCTTCTGGCCGATCGCCACGTAGATGCAGATGACGTCCTTCCCCTTCTGATTGATGATCGTGTCGATGGCGATCGCGGTCTTGCCGGTCTGGCGGTCGCCGATGATCAGCTCGCGCTGACCGCGGCCGATCGGGATCATCGAGTCGATCGCCTTGAGCCCGGTCTGCAGCGGCTCTTTCACAGGCTTGCGGTCGACCACGCCCGGAGCGATGCGCTCGATGGGGTTGCGCTCCTTCGTGTTCACGGGTCCCTTGCCGTCGATCGGGACGCCCAGCGGATTGACCACGCGGCCGACCAGCTCGTCACCGACCGGAACGGACATGATGATTCCAGTGCGCTTGACCTCGTCGCCTTCTTTGATGGCCTGGTATTCACCGAGCATCACGACGCCGACGTTGTCTTCTTCCAGGTTCAGAGCGAGGCCGGCGACATCGTGCGGAAACTGAACGAGCTCGCCGGCCATGACGCGATCCAGGCCGTACACGCGGGCGATGCCGTCGCCGACAGTCGTCACGGTGCCGACTTCGGATACGTCGACGCCGCGTCCGATCCCCGACAACTGCTGACGAATAATCTCCGTGATTTCTTCTGCTTTCAAATCGGCGGCCATAAGCTCTCCGGTAAATATCTACTCTAATTGCTCGCGAAATCGGTTGATCTTGCCCACGACCGACGCGTCGAACACTTCGCTGCCGACCCGGGCCACGAAGCCGCCCAGCAGCGACGGATCGGTCGTGGCCCGCACTTCGATGCGCTTGCCGAACTTCTGCTCGAGCGTCTTCCGGAGCTGCGCCAGCTCCTGCTCGGTCAGCTTGTGTGCGCTGCGCACGTCGGCGATGGCGACGTTCAGCTCGTCGTTGATCATCGTCGTCAGGGCGTCGGCCACGTCGCCGAGGTCGTTCATCCTGTGGTTGCGCATGAGGACTTCCAGCACTTTGCCGGTCAGGTCGGAAAGGCCGAGGCGGCTCGCGATCGCATGCGTGATTCTGAACTTGGCGTCGAGGTCGATGCCGGGATTCGCGTAGAGGCCTTGCAGCTCGATCGAGTCGCGCCGCGCTTCGTCGAAGCGTTCGAGCTCCGCACGGATCGTGTTCGCGCGTTGAGCCGAACCGGCGACATCGATGATGGCGTGCGCGTACGGCCGCGCGAACCGGCGGATCACGCCTTCACCTCACCGACTTCGCGAAGGCTCTCGTCGAACAGCTTGCGCTGATCCGACTCGGTGATCGTTTCTTTGAGAATGTCTTTGGCGCGCTCGCTCGCCAGCTGCCCCGCGTATTCGGTCAGCTCGTGGCGTGCACTCTTCAACCGGTTTTCGACTTCCGTGCGCGCCGACTGAAGGATCTTCGCCGCTTCCGCTTCGGCGGCGGCGATCAGCTCCTGGCGTTGACGCTGCCCTTCCGTCTCGGCGCGCGCGCGGATCGCTTTGACTTCTTCCTCGATTTGCGTCAGACGCGCTTGAATCTCGCCGGCGGTTCGGTCTGCGCGTTCGCGGCGTTCGCGCGCTTCCTGCGCCTCGCGGCGGATCTGCTCCGATCGTCCGGCGAGCGCCGGCCTCGCCGCTTTCACGACGAAGTAGCCGAGGAGTCCGATGAACGCGATCATGTTGAGGAGCTTCAGGATCCAGCCGGGAATGCCGAAGTAGGTCTTCGGCGCTTCGCCTTCTCCGCCGTGTGATTCCGACGGATGCACTTGTTCGTGCGCTTTTTTCTCGGTGCCGTGCGCGGCGGCGTTTGGCTCGTTCGGCTGCGCGGCAACGTACGACGCGACGAAAAGCAGCAGGACGAACAGGATCAGCTTTCGCATCACACCGCTCTCCCGAGGATTCGTTCGGCGGCGAGGCGGGCCAGCGACTCGGCATCGCGCACGATCTTCTCCCGCGCCTGCTGCACCTCGGCAGTCAATTTCTCTTCGGCCTGGCCGACGATCTGCTTCGCCTCGCCATGCGTCCGCTCGAGGACCGAGCTGCGATGCGCACCCGCCTCGGCGCGGAACCGGTCGCGGACCGCTGCGGCGTCGCGCTTGGCGACGTGAAGCTGCGCCTCCATCTGCGCGGTCGCCTCGTTGAAGCGCGCGATCGCTTCCTCATAAAGCTGTTCGGACGTGCGCCGCTCTGTCTCGCGCTCCTCGATCAACTGGCTGATCGGGCCGAAGAAGAATCTGCGCACGACGAGATAATTAATGATGAAGATCACGATGATCGCGAACAGAGATAGATCGGGCGCCAGCTTGATCTGCATACGGTTTCTTTGTGGAGAATGCGAGTCCTGAGGAATCGCTGCAGCGCGCACCGCAGCTCACGCGCGGCCCGCGGCGGCGTGGCTTTTTACCACAAACGAAAGAACGTTGTCACCGTTCCGGTTTGCCTACAGCGATGGCCGACGACTCTTACAAGCGGGTGCTCAGCCGGGCCGATCAATTCTTCGCATCCGTGATGGCCGAGCAGCCGGAAAACCTGCAGTGCGGGCGGGGCTGCTCGCTCTGCTGTTACGGCCTTTTCGAGATCGGCTCAGGCGACGTGCCGATGATCGCGGACGGTCTCGCCGGATTGCATCCGATGCGGCGCAAAAGAATCATCCGCCGTGCCGTCGAGATCATCGCCGAGAGCCGCCACCCCAATCTGCGCGAGTGCTCGCCGGTCGAGAAGGAGCTGTTCTTCAATCGAACGGCGTCGGTGCCGTGTCCGAATTTATCGGACGCCGGCGAGTGCATGATTTACGAGTCCCGGCCCCTGGTCTGCCGCACCTTCGGTCTGCCGTTGCGAGAAGACGAGCGTTACATCGGCGATATCTGCGAGCTGAACTTCAACGAAGCGTCGGACGAGGAGAAGACGCGCGCCGCGTGGGATCTGCGCTGGGAAGACGAGATCGGACCCGGGGACGAATACACCGTGCCCGAGGCGATCCTGCTGGCGGCGCGGTTGCGAGGATGGGTTTAGATCGCGATCTGGTCTTAAGCTTTGGCGGCGATGTTGGTGACGTTGCCTTTGCGGTCGCCCATCAGGCAGTTGCCCTGGAAGATCGCGCCCTCCTCGATCACGAGCGCGGGCGTCTCGATGTCGCTGAAGACCTTGCCGTTCCGGTGAATCTCGACGCGCTGCGTGGCGATGATCTTGCCGACGACTGTTCCGCTGATCGCGATCCGGCCGACGTATACGTCGCCTTCGATGTGCGCGCTCTCGCCGACGATCAACTCGTTCTTCGACACAATCTTGCCGTTGAACTTGCCGTCGATACGCATCGTGTCCTCGAACTCCATCTCCCCCTTGAATGAGGCCCCACGATCGAGGAACCCGTTCAGCTCACCACTTGCCTTTCCCTTCATCGTCGTCTCCCGGTCAGATCATCATAAATGCGAATGAGGTCATCCTCGCTGGTGAATCGGATGCGGATCGTCCCTCCGCGGCGTTTGCGGTCGATCTCCACTTTTGTCCGCAAAGTTCTTGTCAATCTTTCTTCGGCGTCGCGCGTGAAGACGTCCTTTTCCTTCTCCTTCTTCTCCGCGGATTTCGGCGAGCCTTCCGACGCGAGCACTTCCGTCTGGCGCACGCTGAGGTTCCGCTTCACGACACGCTCGGCGAGCTGCTCCTGCTTCTTCGCCGAGTCGAGCGCGAGCAGCGCCCGCGCGTGACCCATGGACAGCTGTCCCGACGCCAACAGCTTCTTCACCAGCTCCGGCAGCTTCAGAAGCCGAAGGAAGTTCGCGACCGTCGAGCGCTCCTTGCCCACACGCCTCGAGATCTCTTCCTGCGTGAGTCCGAACTCCTGGTGAAGCTGGTGATACGCGCTGGCCTCCTCCATCGGGTTGAGGTCCTCGCGCTGGATGTTTTCAATCAGCGCGATCTGCAGCGCGTCGCCGTCCTGCAGCATCTCCTTCACGATGACCGGCACGGTGTGAAGGCCGGCACGTTGCGCGGCGCGATATCGCCGCTCGCCGGCGATCAGCTTGAAGCGATCGCCCGCGCGCGTCACGACGAGCGGCTGGACGATGCCGTGCTCGCGCACGCTGCGCGCAAGCTCGTCGATCGAGGTCTCGTCGAACACTTTGCGCGGCTGATACGGATTCGGCGAGATCTGATCGAGCGGCAACTGCATCAAGCCGTCGGTCACCGGCGGCGCAGCGTCGATCTGCTTCGCCGGAATCAACGCGCCGAGACCGCGGCCGAGAACTTTCTTCTGCATCGTCATGCCGGAAGCTGCTCCGCGCGCCCGATGAACTCCTTCGCCAGATTGATGTAAGCCTCGCTGCCGCGCGAGCGGATGTCGTAGAGAATAATCGGTTTCCCGAACGAAGGAGCCTCGCCTAAACGAACGTTGCGCGGAATGACGGTGCGGTAGACCTTCGCCCCGAAGTGGCCGCGGACCTCTTCGGCGACCTGCCGCGCGAGGTTCATCCGCTCGTCGTACATCGTCAGCGCGATGCCTTCGATCTCCAGCGCCGGATTCAGAAAGTCGCGCACTCGATCGATCGTAGTCAGGAGTTGTGCGACTCCTTCAATCGCGAAGTACTCACATTGCATCGGGACGAGGACCGAATGCGCCGCCGTGAGGCCGTTCACGGTCAGCAAGCCCAGCGACGGCGGCGAGTCGATCAAAATGTAGTCGTATTCGGAAACAACCGGCTGCAGAGCTCGCCTGAGATGGAACTCGCGGCCGATGGCGTCGCTCAACTCGACCTCCGCCGCCACCAGATCGACAGAAGACGGCGCGATGTGGAACGCCGGCAACTCCGTCTCTCGGATGATGCCGCGGATATCCATCCCGTCGACGAGCACCGGGTACATCGAATTCCGGCCAGTTTTGGAGACTCCCACGCCGGAAGTTGCGTTGGCCTGAGGGTCCAGATCGACAAGAAGCACCTTCCGCTCGCACGCGGCCAGCGAGGCCGCCAGGTTGATGGCGGTCGTCGTCTTTCCGACTCCGCCTTTCTGGTTTGCGAGTGAAACGATCCGGCCCATCAATGTTTCACGTGGAACGTAAGCGGAACGAGCCAGTTAGACGGGCCGCGCGGCAGCCGGACAGCCTCATCAGGCCTGAAACCGGCGATGCGCGGCGGTTCGGGATCTGACTGGAAAAGCGCGACGCGAGCGCCATCGACGAGATGCTCAACAAGCGTCGGAACCCACTCCTCCGCCTTTCCGACTGCACGTGACACGACGAGAGAAAACCGGAGATCGGGAGGGAACCGCCCGAGAGCGCGGGCCAATCTATCACCGTAAACGACCGCATTCAACGAGCACTCGCGCACCACGTGTTTGAGAAACGCCCACTTCTTCTGGTCCGCCTCGACGAGGTGAAAGCGCGCATCGGGCGAGAAAATCGCCATCGGAATCGCCGGCAATCCGCCGCCAGATCCGAAATCGAGCACCTCACCCGCCGGCTTCAGAACCGCCGCCGCAGCGAGCGCCTCATCAATATGCTCATCGAGATTCTGCCGGGCCTCGGGGCCGATCAGGTTGATCTTCTCTGTCCAAGTCAGCAGGAGACGCTTGTAGCGCTCGAGGCGTTCGTCCTCGGTCCCCGGCCCTCGGTGCCCGGTTTCCTTCACGGCCGGATGTGCGCCGCCGGACGGTGGCGCAGGTGCATACGGAGAATCGAGATCGCAGCCGGCGTGACTCCGGGGATTCGGCTCGCCTGCCCCAGCGATCGCGGCTGCAGTTTCGAGAGCTTCTCGACGACTTCGCGCGAGAGGCCGGGCAGCGCGAAGGACATCGCGTTCGGGATCCCGACCTCTTCGTCGAAGGACGCTTTCTCCGCCTCGCGGCGCTGACGCTCGATGTAGCCGGCGTACCGGAGCGCGCTGGCGACGTCTTCGGCCTCTTCTTCGGAGAGCGCCTTCAGCGCTTCCGCGACATCCGCCAGCGGCAGAGCATCGGCAAATCTCCGCAGGTCGAATTCCGCGCGCTGCGTCAGCCGCGCGACCGTCGTCGGCGACGTGAGCTCGAGGCCCGCCTCGGCGCACCACGCCTGCGTCGCGCGGTCGGGATTCAGCACGGTGTCCTCGGCGAGATCGGACGCTCGCCGCATGCGCGACAGGCGCGCCTCGATGCGCCGCTTCCGCTCGTCATCGAGGATTCCGAGCTCATCGGCGACGGGCGACAGGCGTTCATAGACCGAGTCGCATCCGAGCAGCAGACGGTGCTCGGCGCGCGACGTAAACATGCGATACGGCTCCTCGGTGCCGAGAGTGACGAGGTCGTCGATCATGACGCCCGCGTAGGCCTGGTCGCGCCGGAGCACGACCGGTTCCGCGCCTCGAACGGACTGGAGCGCATTGATTCCGGCGAGCAGACCCTGCGCGCCGGCTTCTTCGTAGCCCGATGTGCCGTTGATCTGCCCGGCGAGAAACAAGCCTTCGACGTTCCGGACCTGGAGAGTCGGGTCGAGCTGCTCCGGGTTCACGAAGTCGTACTCGACCGCGTAGCCGTAGCGCGTGATCGTCGCGTTCTCGAATCCGCGCAGCGAGCGGACGACTCCGTCCTGCACGTCGGGAGGCAGAGAGGTCGAGATGCCGTTGAGGTACACCCAGGGGTGGTCGAGCCCTTCCGGCTCGACGAAGACCTGGTGGCGCTCTTTTTCGGCGAATCGGACGACTTTGTCCTCGATCGACGGGCAGTAGCGCGGGCCCGTGGCCTTGATCTGTCCCGAGTACATCGGTGCACGATGGAGATTCGCGCGGATCAACTCGTGCGCGGAAGCGCCGGTGTACGTCAGGTAACACACGACCTGAGGCAGCGGCAGCGCGTCGGTGAGAATCGAAAAGGGACGCGGAACGTCGTCGCCCGGAGCCTCCTCGATCCGCGAATAGTCGATCGAGTCTTTAGCAACTCGGGGCGGCGTTCCAGTCTTGAGGCGGCCGAGGTGCAGGCCGAATCTCACGAGCGAGTCCGAAAGCGTTTCTGCGGACGGTTCGCCGAAACGCCCGCCGACGGTTTTCTTCTCGCCGGAGTGCATGAGTGCGCGCAGGAACGTACCGGTCGTGATCACAACGGAGCGCGCGCGGAGCTCGGTTCCGTCGGTCAGCGTGATGAGGAAGCCGGGCGCGACCGATTTCACCGAACCTTCGACGATCGCGAGATTCGGCTCCGCGGTCAGGATGTCCTGGACTGCCTTCGCGTACAGCTCGCGATCGCACTGCGCGCGCGGACCCTGAACGGCCGGGCCTTTCGATCGATTGAGCACCTTGAACTGGATGCCGGCACGGTCCGTGGCCTCGCCCATGAGACCGCCGAGGGCGTCGATCTCCTTGACGAGGTTGCCCTTGGCGAGTCCGCCGATCGCCGGGTTGCACGACATGCGGCCGATGGCGTCGCGGAGCATCGTGACCATGGCGACGCGAGCGCCACCGCGCGCGCAGACGCGCGCCGCTTCTGCTCCGGCGTGTCCGCCGCCGATCACGATGACGTCGAACTCGTTCATCTCAGTTCCACGTGGAACGTCACTTTCCGATACAAAATTTTGAGAAGATCTCGTTGAGCACGTCTTCGCGCGACACGCCGCCGGTCAGTGCAGCGAGCGAGCTCGCGGCAGCATAGAGATCGACCACGATCAGCTCCTCGTTCGCTTTGCTTCGAATCGAATCGAGCGCGCGTTCGAGCGCTTCAGCGCTTTCGGTCATTGCCGCGAGCTGCCGTTCGTTGACGATCGTCGGCGACTGCTCCGGTGCGGCGAACCGATCGCGGACAATTGCGTCGAGCCGCGCCAGAAGCTCCTCCATGCCGGCGCCGCTGGTCGCGCTGATCGACATCTCGGCGGCCGGTGCGTCAGCAATGTCGGCTTTCGTGTAGATCACGATATGTTCGCCGAGTCCCGAGAGTTCGTCGCGATCTTCAACAGTTGGGCCCGATGACGCGTCGATCAGGTAGAGCACGAGGTCGGACGAGCGCGCCGCAGCGCGCGCGCGATCGACGCCGATGCTCTCGACCACGTCCACGCTTTCACGAAGACCTGCGGTATCGGCGAAGGTCACCGGCAAGCCTCCGATCTCGATCGTTTCGCGAACGATGTCGCGCGTCGTACCCGGGATCGGCGTCACGATCGCGCGATCGGATCCGACGAGCCGGTTCAGAAGCGTCGACTTGCCGGCATTCGGCCGGCCGAGGATGACGGCACTGATGCCGTGCCGTGTCGCGCGGCCGCGGCGGAACGACGACGCGATGCTCCTCACGTCGTCGAGCGCGCGCTCGATCCGCCTTCGCGCCTCGTCGCGCGCGATGAACTCGTAGCCTTCCTCAGCGAAATCGAGCGCCGCTTCCAGCCGCGAGATCACGTGCAGCAGAGCCTCGCGAATCTCTGTCGCCGTGCGGCTGAGCAGTCCTTCGACGTTGTGCAGCGACAGCCTGGCCTGCAGCGGCGTGCGCGCGTTGACGAGATCGGCGATCGACTCCGCCTGCACCAGATCGAGCTTGCCGTTGAGCACCGCGCGTTCGGTGAACTCGCCCGGCTCGGCCATGCGCGCACCGAGGTCGACTGCGGCCGCGATGACCTGCTGCACGATCAAAGGATTGCCGTGCAGCGTGAGCTCGACGAGATCATTTCCCGTGAACGAGCGCGGCCCAGCGAACCGCGTGACGATGCAGTCGTCGATCAGCTCGCTTTTGTGGTGGAGTTCCGTATGGGTGGCAACGCGCTCCGGCGGAGCGACCCCGACGAGCGAGCGCAGAATCGCGGAACTGTCCGGGCCATCGATGCGAACGATCGCCAACGCGCTGCGTCCGACCGGCGTAGCGGGCGCGACGATCGTGTCGGCGGCGTTCACGACTCGCTGGTCTGTTCCTGTGGACGCAGCTTGATCGCGACGCGTTTGTAGAAACCCTCGCCGCGAGACTCGGTCGTCACCATCGCGTCATCCTGCAGCGCGAGGTGCACGATGCGGCGCTCGATCGGACTCATCGCCGGCAGCAGCTGCTCGCGGCCGTCGCGACGCACGCGCTCCGCCGTCGCTCTGGCCTTCTCGCCAAGCTCCTCGGCCCGTCGCTCCTTGAACGCCGAGCAATCGAGCTCGATGTCCTTCTCGACCTGCCGTCCGACGAGTGCCTTGTTCGCGAGGACCTGCAACGCATCGAGCAGCTCGCCCTGACGATCGAGCATGCGCCTCGTGTCGCGGCCGTACAGCCGCACGTGGATCTGCTCTTCGTTTTCGGACGTGCGCAGCTCGACGTCGAAGCCGCCGAGGCGGAGGACTTCTTCGCACCATTTGCGAACCGAGGTCACGACTTCCGACTCCGGCCCCTGCGGCGGAACTTCTTCGAGCACAACCGGCGCTTCGTCTTCGTCGCGCGGACGCGAGCGACGATGGTCGCCGCGATCGCGATCGTTTCCGCCGCCTCGCCGGCCGCCACGCTGCCGTCCGCCACCACCACCCCCGCCGCCATGCCCTTCGCGCCGCGGTCTCGACTCACGGCTGCGAGGTGCAAGCGGCGATGCGCTCGGTGCTGCCGCCGGCTGCGGTGCCGGCTCCGACGCCTGATCATTCACTTCGGCTTCGATGACGACCCGCTTCATGCCGCCGAGGAAGCCGCGCTTCTCGAGCACGACGTGGTAGAGGAGCCGATACCGCTCGACGCCGAGAGCATCGGCGGCGGCGGTCAGCGCCTCATCGATGTTGCGTCCTTCGAATCGCTGCGCCATGACGCCTCACGTGGCGGCTTGCAACTCCGCCGGATGATCTTTCCACCATTTATTCATGATCATCTGCTGCACGATCGTCAACACGTTCTGCACGAGCCAGTACAGGACCAGGCCGCTCGGCATGTCCTTGAAGATGAACCCGAACACCAGCGGCATGATCAGGAACACGCGGCGTTGCGAGGCATCGCCTGTCTGCGGCGTGATCCAGGTCTGGATGAACATCGTGATCGTCATCAGGATCGGCGTGACGTAATACGGGTCCTTGTCCGACAGATCGTGGATCCAGCCGATGAATGGTGCACCACGCAATTCGATCGCACGCGACAACAGGCCGTAAAAGCCCCAGAGAATCGGAAGCTGCAGCACGATCGGGAAGCATCCGCTCATCGGATTGATCCCTTCCTGCTGGTACAGCTTCATCATCTCGACGTTCATCTTCTGGCGCTGGTCGGCGTCGGTGCGCGCTTTCTTGTAACGGTTCTTGATGGCGTCCATCTTCGGCTGCAGCTTCTGCATCTTCTTCATCGAGACGATGCTCTTGTGCTGCAGCGGATAGAGAACGATCTTGATGAGGATCGTCAGCACGATGATCGCCCAGCCGTAGTTCTTCGTCGCCTGGTTGATCCAGACGAGAACCTCGAGAAGGAATCGCGCGATGATGCCGAACATCCCGAACTGAAGCGCCGACGCGAGGCCGTAGCGGTCGAGAAGCTTTGTTTCCTTCGGACCGAAGAACACATTCGCGACGAGCGTACCGTCCGGCGCGGCGTTCACGCCGGCGTACAGCTCCTCCCGGTCGTCCTTTGACGTCTTGAAGTCAACGCGCCGCAGTACGGCGCCGTCGGCTTTCTGCGGACGGAGAACGCTCAGGAAGTAGTTGTCTTCGATGCCGATGAAATCGACATGATCGAAGATGCGAAGGCGATCGCCCTTCTCGCGGTTGATCGCGCTGAAGCTGCCGTCGCGCTGCAGGACGCCATTGCCCGTGATGATGATCCGGTTGTCGTGCTCCTCGGGAGCGAGAGTACGCAGGCCCGGGCCGATGATGGTGCGATACCGCAGCGCCGGCGATATCGCCATGCTCACGTCGAACAGGTAAGGCTGCCCGAACTTGAACGTCTTGGTGACCGACACCGCGTCAGCGGCGTAGCGATACTCGATCGACCGCACATGGCCGGCGTTATCGCCGTCGACGTTCACGTCATACAGCGCCTGGTTGATGCGCGAGTTCAGCGCCGCGTTCGAACTTTCGATCGCGAACGGGAAATCCGTGCGCGACGCGGGACGCGCCTTCACCAGCTCGACCGGCTGATTGCTCTTGTCGAGGTATCGCGTCAGCTTGAACGAGACGAGCTGCGCGCCTCGATTCGAAAACCGGGCGATGTACTCGTCGGTTCGTACTTCCGTTTCGATGCGTGAAGACGCTGCAACCGGAGCGGTCGGCGGCGCCGGAGCTGCCGCAACCTCCGGCGATGGGTTGGCCGATGACGTCGGCGACGGCCGTGCGGCAACGCTTTTCGCCGGCGGCGAAACAGGTTTCGGTCTGGCGAGCTCGGGAAACAGCCGCGGAGCGATGACGGCCCACAACCACAGAAGCGCGACTGAGATCCCGATCGCCGCAAAGATTCGTTTTTCCATTTCAGGGAACCGGGTCCCAACCGCCCGGATTGAAGACGTGACAACGCGACAACCGGCGAATGCCCAACCAGCCGCCGCGCAGAACGCCGTACTTCTCGATGGCCTGCATCATATACATCGAGCAGGTCGGCTCGAAACGACACAATGGCGGCAGAATCGGCGAGATGAGCCGCTTGTAGATGCGCAAGAGGAACAGCACCACGGTGCGCATCGCCTCACCCGCGGTCCTGCTCCGCGACGCGGGCGAGCGCGCGGCCGAGGTCGCGGTGGTAGTCGGCGAAGGTGGCAGCGGCGGCGTTCGGTTTGAGGTTCACGACCACGTCGAGCGATTTTGCGTCCAGCGCAAGGGACTCGCGCTCGCGCCGGTAGATCTCACGCGTCCACCGCTTCAGTCTGTTTCGCACGTTCGCTTTGCCGATCTTCTTCGTCGCGGTGATGCCGACGCGTGAATAGGGGAGATTATTCGCGGCGAAGAACAAGACTGAATAGCGCGAGAAAAGCTTGCGGCCGGTTTCGTATACGTGAAGAAACTCGCGCCGTTTCGCCAGCCTCTTCGCTTTGGGTAACGCCTCCGGATGCGAGCCGGCTTCGGTCACGCGGCCTGGAGGCATCTCGCGCCGTCTAGACGGCGAGGCGCTTACGACCTTTGCGGCGGCGGCGCGACAGCACGGCCTGTCCGTCCTTGGTCCGCATGCGGACGAGGAAGCCGTGTGTGCGCTTCCGGCGGCGGTTGTTCGGCTGAAAAGTACGCTTCATGTTCTAACCTTTTGAAAAGAAAGCGGGGAGTATAGCGACCGCGCCAGACGCGGTCAAACCGCGGCCCCCGGAGCAAGCGGCCAAACGGCACCTTTGGAAGCCTTATTCCATGCGTTGTGGCTGTGGAAATCGTGTGCTAGACTCGCCACCTTTTTCCAACCAGATCTTTTCCACAACTGTGGAAAAGCTGTGGATTTTCAACGACATACCGCGCTCCGCCATGGACATGTGGAACCAGGTCCTCACGCGACTCGAGCAAGTAATTGACAGGACGGACTATGTGCAATGGTTCGCTCCGACGCGCTTCCTCGCTCAAAAAGGGGAGACGGTCGACGTTGCCGTCCCCTCGCAGCGATTCGTCGACGAAATCCGCGAGCGTTACGGTCAGCAGATCCGCAACATCCTCGGCGAAATCTGCCCGGAGCGAATCTCGGTGCACTACGTGATCGACACCGAAGCGCCGATCGAAGACGTGCAGGTTCCCGCCACGCCTCCACGGGACGATCTGCCCGCGGCAGTCTTCAATCCGCGCTATAAGTTCGAGACGTTCGTCGTCGGCAAGTCGAACGAGCTTGCCTGGTCAGCCTCGAAGTCGATCGCCGAAAACCCCAGCGGGTCGTTCAACCCGCTCTTCATCTACGGCGGTGCCGGGCTTGGCAAGACGCATCTGATCCAGGCGATCGGCCAGCAGTTGCGCGACCGCAAGCCGGCGACGAGAGTCATCTACATGTCGGCCGACTCGTTCGTTACCGAGCTGATCGCGTCGATTCGCTACGACCGCATGCAGTCGTTCCGCGATCGGTACCGCTCGGTCGACGCGCTGCTGCTTGACGACATCCAGTTCCTCGCCGGAAAGGAGCGAACCCAGGAAGAATTCTTCCATACGTTCAACGCGCTGTACGAAGCGCAGAAGCAGATCGTGTTCACCTCCGACGCTCCGCCGAAGGACATCCCGACGCTCGAAGAACGGCTGCGCTCACGGTTCGAGTGGGGACTCATCGCGGACATCCAGGCGCCCGATCTCGAAACGAAGGTCGCGATCCTTCGCAAGAAAGCAGAAGAGAAGAAAGTCGATCTGCCGCACGACGTGGCGCTGTTCATCGCCGAACGCGTGCGATCGAACATCCGCGAGCTCGAAGGCCATCTCAACCGCGTCGCCGCGTTCGCGTCGCTCACCGGCAACCGCATCACGATCGAGCTCGCGCGCGAAGCGCTCAAGGACCTGCTGTCGAAAGACAACAAGCCCATCACGCCGCAGGACATCATGAAAGTCGTCGCGGCTCATTACGGTCTCAAAGTCGCCGACCTGAAATCGAAGTCAAACGCGCGCACGATCGCGTTCCCGCGCCAGGTCGCGATGTACATCTGCAAGGAGCTGACGGACCTTTCGTATCCCGAGATCGGACGCCTCTTCAACGACAAGCATCATTCGACCGTGATGTACTCGGTCGACAAGATCGAGCAGCTCAAAGCCGACGACAGCGATCTGGAACGGACGCTCGACATGCTGGCGAAGCAGTTCCGGTGAGCTGTTCGAACTCCTGCGGATGATCACTGCTAAAACCTGCGGAGAACTCGGCCCTTCGACTCGACCGACCAACTCACTGCGGAAAACTCATCCGTTCTCCTCCGCTTTTCATCAGAAAAACTCGCAGGTTCACGTGATCAATAGGCGCTATACTTTCGAGAGCTTTGCGGCACGTCCAGAGAATTTCCGCACGGACCTACTGCCACTACTTCTAAGTAAGAAAGATCCTGTTTGAAGGAAGGACCATGGAGCTGACCGTCGGAAAAGCGGATCTTCAGAAAGAGCTGCAGCTTTGTCAGGGAGTCGTTGAGAAGCGATCGACGATTCCTATTTTGTCGAACGTGCTGCTCAAGGCCGCCGATGACCGCCTGGAGATCGCCGCGACGGATCTCGATGTCACGATTCTGAGCTCCTGTCCCGCGCGCATCACGACGCCGGGCGGCGTGACGATCGAGGCAAAGCGGCTCTTCGACGTCGTTCGCTCGCTTCCCGACGACGACGTGCACATGAATCTGCAGGAAAACAACTCGATGCTCATCGAGTCCGGCACGGCGAAGTTCCGCCTGCTGGGACTTCCTGCGGAGGACTACCCGACGTTGCCGACGGTCAATGTCGCCGACGCGTACTCGATCTCGCTCGACGAGCTGAAGACGATGGTCGGCAAGGTGAAGTTCGCAATCACGCATGAGGAAACGCGCTTCCAGCTCAACGGCGCGCTGTTGAAAGTGCAGCCCCAGAAGATGGAGATGGTCGCGACCGACGGCCATCGCATGGCGCTGATCAATTTTCCGAAAGGCGGCAACGGGAAGGGGCGCAAAGGCAACGACCTCACGATTCTGATTCCGCGGAAAGCGCTCGACGAGATCCTGCGGCTCGAGAGCGGCGAAGACGGCACGGTGAAGTTCGGCGTGTCCGAGAACCAGCTGTTCTTCGAGGCCGCCGACCGGCGGCTCATGGCGCGCATGATCGACGTGAACTTCCCGAACTACATGGAAGTGATTTCGCGCGACAACGACCGCCACGTGATGGTCGATCGCGAGCGGTTACTGTCGACGATCCGCCGCATCTCGCTCGTCGCGAACGAGCGGACCCGCGCGGTGCGCTTCGACTTCGCGCCCGGCAAGCTCACCGTATCGTCGACGAATCCGGAGCTCGGCGACGCGCGCGAGACGGTTCCCATCGACTACGCCGGCAACCCGTTCTTCGTCGGACTCAATGCCGCGTACGTGACGGATTTTCTGAGCGCCGTCGATACGCCGCAGGTGTCGCTCGACTTGAAGGACGAGAACAGCCAATGCATCGGCAAGCCGGCCAACACCGCCGACGATCTGCCGTACGACTATCTCTACGTCGTCATGCCGATGCGGCTGGCGTGAAGCTTATCCTGACGAGCGCAGCGACGAGGGATCTCCTGCGGCTCGGCGAATGTCTTGAGTTGCGCGCGCATCTCCTGAAGCACACCTTGCACACCGGCAACGGAGCCTTCGCTTCGCTCAGGTAATTTCCGGGTGCTCCTCGAATCTCTCACCACCGAAAACTTCCGCAACCTCGCACCGGCCGCCGTCGACTTTCATCCGGCGGTGAACATCGTCGTCGGCCGCAACGGCCAGGGGAAGACGAATCTCATCGAAGCGATCTACTTTGCCGCGACGACGAAGTCGTTCCGCACGTCGCGCGTGGCCAGTCTCATCCGGTTCGGAGCCAACGATGTATTCGTCGCCGGAACGGTCGACCGCGACGGCCTCACGCGAACGATCTCGGTCGGCGTGGAAAGCGGCGAGTCGAAGAAGCGCGTCCTGCTCATCCAGAGTGAGCGCGTCACACTGCCTGTATACCTTCGCGCGCTGACGGTCTTCGCCTACTCGGCCGCACGGCTGGACATCATTCGCGGCGCGCCGGAGGAGCGGCGTCGATTTCTCGATCGCGGGATCGCGAGCATCGACGCTTCTTATCTCGAGGAGTTGACGCGGTACACGCGCGTGCTCAAGCAGCGCAACGCGCTTCTTCACGACATCGCCTCGCGCGCGGCGGCGGCCTCATCGCTCGACGCATGGGATGAGGAGTTCGTCACGGTCGGCAACGCCGTTCAGGCAAAACGAGCCGCGTACGCGACCGAGATCGCGGCTGCGTTCGCGAGCGTCGTCGCCGCGCACGGCTATCACGTGAGCGACGTCGATCTCGCATACAAGCCGAGCGTTCCTGATCCGCGAAATCGCCGCGACGAGCTCCGCGCGCGCATGTCGCTTTCGGGTCCCCAGCGTGACGTTCTCGAGTTCACGGCCGGCGGACGACCCGCTGCGGAAGTGCTTTCAGGCGGCGAGCTGAAGACGATCGTGCTCTTCCTGAAATTCGCCAAACTCGACGTTTTCCGGCGCCGCTTCGATGAGCCGCCGCTCTTTCTGCTCGACGACATCGACGCCGAGCTCGACCTCGAGATTTTGCAGCGGCTCCTCGCAAAATTACCTGCTTCGACACAGGTTTTCGCGACCTCCGCGAAGGAGGCGTTTCTCCAGGCGCTCCAGGCCGGTCCGCACCGTCGCTTAATGCTTGAAAAAGGGAGAGTTACTACCTCGAGAGATTTCCCTTAGAAACGCAATAATGCGGTACAATTTTGGGTTAGATTCGACGGTGCAAAATCCGCGATTTTCGGCCGCCGCGATGGCGCCCGCTCCCCACAGAAATCGCTGACATAACGCCCGGAAAGCGACGGATGGCAGCAGAACACTACACAGCAGAAGACATCAAGGTTCTCAAGGGTCTGGACGCCGTCCGCAAGCGTCCGGGCATGTACATCGGCGACACCGATGACTTCACCGGCCTGCACCACATGGTGTACGAGGTCGTCGACAACGCGATTGACGAAGCCCTGGCCGGCTACGCCGACCGCGTGGCCGTCACGATCCAGCCGGACAACTCCGTGACTGTTGAAGACAACGGCCGCGGCATTCCTGTCGATCTGCACAAGGAAGAAAATCGCTCGGCGGCGGAAGTCATCATGACCGAGCTGCACGCCGGCGGAAAATTCGACAACAACTCCTACAAGGTCTCCGGCGGACTCCACGGCGTGGGCGTTTCGGTCGTCAACTTTCTGTCCGAGTGGCTGGAGCTGGAGATTCACCGCGACGGATTCGTGTGGCGGCAGCGCTACGAGCGCGGTGTGCCCGTTCATCCGGTCGAGAAGGGCGAGAAGACTGCGAAGCGCGGAACGAAAGTCACGTTCAAGGCGGACGCGGAGATCTTCTCCGTAAAAGAAATGAACTACGAGACGCTCTCGCAGCGTCTCCGCGAGCTGGCCTTCCTCAACTCGGGCGTGCACATCGAGATTCGCGACGCGCGCACCGAGAAGCATCACGAGTTCCGTTACGAAGGCGGCATCGTCTCGTTCGTGAAGGACCTCAACAAGAACAAGACATCGCTGCACGATCAGCCGATCTTCATCCGCGACGAGAAGGACGGCGAAGCGATCGAGATCGCCATGCAGTGGAACGACGGCTACACCGACAACATCTACACCTTCACGAACACGATCAAGAACACGGACGGAGGCACGCACCTCGTCGGATTCAAGGCCGCGCTGACGCGCACCGTCATCCGTTACGCGACGAGCCAGGGTGTGCTGGAGAAGGCGAAGCTGTCTTTGGAAGGCGACGACATCCGTGAAGGCTTGACGGCTGTGATCTCGATCAAGGTGCGGGACCCGAAGTTCTCGTCGCAGACAAAAGACAAGCTCGTCTCCTCGCACGTGAAGACCTGGGTCGAGCAGGTCATGAACGAGCGCCTCGGCGAATACTTCGAAGAGAATCCGAAGGAAGCCCGGCGGATCGTCGACAAGATCGTCGATGCCGCGCGTGGTCGCGAAGCGGCGCGCAAGGCGCGCGATCTCACGCGCCGCAAAGGCGCGCTCGACTCGGGCTCACTGCCGGGCAAGCTCGCCGATTGTCAGGAACGCGATCCCCGGTTCTGCGAGATCTACTTCGTCGAAGGTGACTCGGCGGGCGGAAGCGCGAAGCAGGGCCGCGACCGCCGCTTCCAGGCCGTGCTGCCGCTGAAGGGCAAGATTCTCAACGTCGAGAAGGCACGTCTCGACAAAATGCTCTCGTCCGACGAAATCCGCCTGATGATCACGGCCCTCGGCACCGGCATCGGCACCGGCGACTTCGACGTCACGAAGCTCCGCTATCACAAGATCATCATCATGACCGACGCGGACGTCGACGGATCGCACATCCGCACGTTGATCCTGACGTTCTTCTTCCGCTACATGCGCGAAGTGATCGACCGCGGTCA
>DASWBH010000386.1:0-4438 GCA_036390755.1 Thermoanaerobaculia bacterium | reverse complement strand
CTCGATCTGTATCAGTCGCAGGTGCTCGCCTACTACGATCCGCCGAGCAGGACGTTCTACACAGTCAAACAGCTGCCCGAGGCGCTGAACGGCGTGCCGATGACCGGCGTCCTCGGCGACGGTGTCATCGTGCACGAGCTCACGCACGCGCTGCAGGATCAGCACTTCCACATCGGCAGGACCGACGTCGCCTTGCGCGACGACGCCGACGCGAGCCTCGCGTTCCACGCGCTCGTCGAAGGTGAGGCCTCACTGGTCATGCTCGCGTACATGCTCGAGCAGAGCGGTTCATCGCTCGACGACCTGGTCAATAACGACCTCCTGAGCGGCGCGCTGGCCGCGGCGACCTCGCAGAACATCGGCGTCCAGAGTCCGCGCTATTTTGTCGAGATGATGAAGTTCCCGTACATCGATGGCCTCCGCTTCGTGATGGAGGCATATCGCCGCGGCGGCTGGAAGGCGCTCGATCGCGTGTACGCCGATCCGCCGCTCTCGACGCGAGAGATCCTGCATCCGGCCGATTACTTCGACCATCGCTTCAAGCCGCGGCCGTTCACGCCCACGCCCGTCCTCCCCGTTCCCCACCTCCTCTCCGTCGAGCACCTCGGCGAATGGCACTGGCGGTTTCTCGCTGGAAGCGGCGACGGTTGGGTGTCGGACCGCGTGACGATCGCGCAGAACCGGTTCTGCGAGCCGACCGTCCTCGTCGACACGAAGTGGGATTCCGAGGAGCATGCGCGGAGGTTTGCGGACGGGTACACTCGATTCCTGGAGGCCGCCGGAGTCGGTTCGCTGTCGCAAGTGAACGGCACTTCGGTCCGCGTGGCCTACGGAGCTGACCGTCCCCTGATGGACCGGTTTCTCGCGCGATGAACGTCGACTACGACAACCTCGAACAGAACCTCCTGAGCGGGACGTTCCGCAGCGATCTCGCGGAGGAGCTCCTCGTCGGCTTCCGGATGATCAGGAGCGCAGGCGACCGGCTGCCGGTGGCCACGCACTACGCATCGCAGATCGCGGAGATCATCGCGCGCGGCGCACCGGAGCCGCTCCGCGCCACGCTCGCGTATCAGGTGTATCTCGAGATCCTCGCGGCGGTGGAGCAGGCCTCGGCCAGCGTTCTGGCCGAATAGAGGGCAGATCACTGCGCTCTGCCCTCCGCCCTCCGCGATCTGCGATCTAATAGGCGCGTGAAGCACAAGCTCCACACCTCGTATCCCGCGCTGTCGTCGTTTGCCACGACGGCGGGTTGAGCCTGCAAGCTGGGTCAGGATGACCTGCGCACGGTGCTCTCGGGCCTTCCCGCACAGGAAGGAGTGGGGGATCTTCTCGTCGGTACGGCCACGAACGACGACGCGGCCGTGCTGCGCATCAGCGGCGACACGGCCATCGTGCAGACCGTCGACTTCTTCACGCCGATCGTCGACGATCCGTACCTCTTCGGCGCGATTGCGGCGACGAACTCGATCTCCGACGTCTACGCCATGGGCGCCATTCCGATCCTCGGCCTCGCGATCGCTGCGTTCCCGACCGACAAGCTGCCGCTGGAGACGCTCCACGAGATCCTGCGCGGCGGCGCGGAAAAAGCGGCGGAGGCGGGGTTCCCGGTCGCGGGCGGTCACACGATCATCGACGACGTGCCGAAGTACGGACTCGCCGTCACCGGCAGCGTCGCGATCGACAAGATCGTGCGCAACTCCACGGCGCGGCCCGGCGACATCCTCTATCTGACGAAGCCGATCGGCAACGGCATTCTCGTTTGCGCGTATCGCGCGTACGGCTCGAAGAAGCTGTTCAAAGGTGAGCCGCCGAACCTCGACGAAGCGGTGCGTTGGATGACGGCTCTCAACCGCGACGTCGCGAAAGCGATGGTGGACGCAGGCGCGAGCGCCGCGACCGACATCACCGGCTACGGACTCGTCGGCCATCTGCTGGAGATGTGCGACGGCGCGGGGACCGGTGCGGAGATCCGCGTCAAGGATGTTCCCGTGCTCGCCGGAGCGCGCGAATTTCTTGCCCGCGGCTACAAGCCCGGCGGCACGAACCGCAATGTCGAGACGTTTCGCCGGCGCGTGACCACAACCGTTTCCGATGATGAGCTCGCGCTCATGTGCGACGCCCAGACGAGCGGCGGCCTGCTGATCGCGATCGCGCCGGAGCGCGCTGGCGATCTCGAGCGTCGTTTCCGTCAAAGCGGTCTGTTCTATGCAACGATTGGCCGGATGACTGGCGCGAGGGGAGTCGTGTCCCTCGTCGCGTGAAGGAGACGTCGATGCCGTACTGTCCCAAATGCAAGCGCGCGTACGATGCCGGGACGAAAGAGTGTTCCGACGATAAGACCGCTCTGGTCAACGAGCTGCCGTTCCAGGCCATCCGCGGCGACAACACCACCTGGATCGAGATCGCCAGCACGGGAACGGACGATGAAGCGCGGCTGCTGCAGGGATTTCTGGACGCCGAAGGTGTCGATGCGCACGTCGAGAACGTCAAATTCTCCATGGAGCCGATCAACTTCGGAACGATGGGCGACATTCGCGTCTATGTAAGGTCGCAGGATGAGCAGCGCGCCATGGAGCTGCTGCGCCGCCGCAATCAGGAGTACGACCGCCTCGACGATGATGAGGAGACGCTGGTGACCGACGAAGGTCCCGCGGAGATCGACGAGTCAGCGATGGCGGAT
The DNA here is from genome assembly GCA_036390755.1 of Thermoanaerobaculia bacterium. Lineage (GTDB taxonomy): Bacteria > Acidobacteriota > Thermoanaerobaculia > Gp7-AA8 > Gp7-AA8 > DASVHS01. The sequence goes on along the minus strand of DASWBH010000386.1, from coordinate 1,758 downwards.
AACGACAACGAGAAATGACGGATCAGCCGCCGATCAGGCCGCGCGGGGAGGACGACTTCGACGAAGCCGCGCCGATGCCGCGATGGGTGCCGATCGCAATCGGCGTCGTACTCGTCACGCTCGCTTCGCTCGCGGTGATCACCGGCCTCCGGTACCGCGATCAGACGCTCGTCCGGATCGTGCAGCCGAAGCAGCACACCGTTCGTCCTACGGCACCGGCGCCGCCGGGTGAGCCGGAGCCGGGCGCGTCGCTGATGTTCCCCGGCGACGCGTCGAACGTTCCGCCAGCCCACGAGCCGGTCGCGCCCGGTTCGCGCGCGGAGATCACCGGGGGGCCGGGCGGTGTCTCGGGTGTCATCAAGCTGTGGGCGCGGCGCGGGCTGCGCACGAGCGTCACGCCACCCGACGCCGTCGTCTACGTCAACGGTCTCGCCATCGGTCAGGCGAACCAGTTCGACTCGGAGAACGAGGAGTACGACTTCGCTGCGCCCGGAAGTTACACGATCCGCCTCGTCGCGCCGGGTTACAAGGAACGGCAGTTCGTCGTGACGGCAGACGAGAACGCGAAAGCGGAGGTTGCGACGATCCAGGTCAGGCTGGACAAACAGTGACCGCCGGTTCCGCCTTCGCCCCGCGAGGCGGGGAGAAGGTGCGCCACCCTCTCCCGCACGCGGGAGGGGGAGGACATGAACGTCAGTGCGCGGCAGCGTGCGCTGCTCCGCTCTCTCCTTTGTCTTTTCTGTGCTCGACGATGATCTTCTCCTGCAGGTTGCGGGGCACTTCCTCGTAGTGGTTGAACTCCATGTGGAAGCTTCCGCGACCCTGTGTGATCGAGCGCAGCGTCGAGCCGTACGTCAGCATCTCCGCGAGCGGGACCCGCGCGCGAATCGTCTGCGTGTCGCCTTCCGCATCGACGCCTTCGACGCGTCCGCGGCGTGAGTTGAGGTCGCCCATCAGATCGCCGACGTACTCCGCCGGCGCGCTGATGTCGACGTGCATGATCGGCTCGAGCAGCGTCGGCCTCGCCGCTTCCATGCCTTGCTGGAACGCGAGCGAGCCGGCGATCTTGAACGCCATTTCGGACGAGTCGACGTCGTGATACTGGCCGTCCTTCAGGCGCACGCGGAAATCGACGACAGGAAATCCGGCCAGGAATCCCTTCATGCGCGCGTCCTGGATGCCCTTCTCGACGGCCGGAATGTACTGGCGCGGGATCGAGCCGCCGAAGATCTCGTCGACGAACTCGAAGTCCGCGCCGCGCGGCAGCGGCTCCATCGTGATCTTGCAGTCGGCGAACTGTCCGTGGCCGCCCGACTGCTTCTTGTGCCGTCCGTGAGCATCGGCAGGCCGGGTGATCGTCTCGCGATACGGAACCTTTGGCGGATGGAGGATGACGTCCACGCCGTACTTCTTCTTCAGCTTCTGGACGATGATCTCGACGTGCAGCTGTCCCTGACCGCTGATGAGGAACTCTTTGGTTTGCTCGTCGCGGTGGAACTTGATCATCGGGTCTTCTTCGATGATGCGTGCAACCGCGCTGGAGAGCTTGTCTTCGTCTCCGCGCGCCTTCGGCTCGACTGCGAACGCGATCGCCGCTTCCGGGTAATCGACGTGGGAGATGACGATCGGATGTTCCTTCGACGCGAGCGTGTCGCCCGTGTGCACGTCTTTCAACTTCGCGACCGCGCCGATGTCACCGGCCCGCAGCTCGGTGATGGGAACCTGCTGCTTGCCCTGCAGCAGCTGCAGCTTGCCGAC
>DASWBH010000385.1:0-10347 GCA_036390755.1 Thermoanaerobaculia bacterium | reverse complement strand
GAGTGCGACGACGAGCAGGCCGATCATTCTGAAGACACCCATCGCCGAGGCCTTCCTCTGTCGAGCCGGACCGAGGAGTCAGGTGTGACCACTGGACATGGCCGGTGTGACCGCCGCTGCAACCGTACCCGCCACGCGGCGGGATGATGAAATCGGCGAGGCTTGCGATGGCCGACGAGCTCGATCGAATTTTCGCCGCCGATGAGGAGTGCCGGTCGCGGCTCGCGTTCGCGCAGAACCAGATCGAGCGGCAGCTCGAAGAAGCGGCGCGAGAACGGGAGCGCGCGATTGCGGAACAGCAACGCGCCGTGGCTGAAGCACTCGAGCGCGAACTCGCGGCGGTGCGCGCCGAAGGCGACGCAAGGATCGCCGTGCGCGGCGCTGCACTCGACGATTACCTGAGGCGGCTCGACGAACGAGGCGAGGAGTGTTTCGAAGCTGCTGCGCAGATGTACGCGCGCATCGTTCGCGGCGAGGCCGAAGGAGGGGAGCGATGACGCACCGCGCTTACGGTTTTGCGCGACTGTCGGCGCAGCGAAGCTCGCTCTTGTCGCGCGACGACATCAGCGCTCTTCGACTGACGAGCGATCCGCAGTCGTCATCGCGCGCTGCGTCGGCGCTCGCCATCGACACCGAACGCAAGCGCTTCAACCGTCTCATCGCCCGGTACCGCGCGATCCTCCGCTGCTATCGGGACGCGGCGCCGCTCGTTCGCGCCTTCCTCCGTTTCCACGAGGTCGAGAACGTGAAGCTGATCTGGCGCGCGACTTTGCGCGACGTCGCGCCGGAGCGGTGGCGCCCGTCATGGCGCGATCTGGAGGATCTCGCAGAAGTGGCGATCGACTCGTTTCCCGGCGTGCACACGCTGTTCGACGTCGTCGAGCGCTTGCGCGGCACGCCGTTCGAGCAGATCGCCGCGCGAATCTACCGCGCACACGGCACCGACCTCGGAGCCGCGGAACTGGAGTTCGATCACTGGGCGTCGATGCAGGCGGTCGCGGAAATCGAGTCCCTCGACAAATCGGAATCGTTGGCGCGGCAGATCGCGGAAGCGATGGTCCGTCAGCGCGACGAAGAGATCATGAGGCGCGGTGTGTCGGCGTACGGCTTGTCGCCCGAGTTCGTCGACGCGCAACGGGCCTTGCCGGGCCGGCGGACGAAAGCCGATCTGCCGGCGCTCTGCCGCCGGGCATTTCGCGGCCAGGCCATGAGTCTCGCGCCGGCGCTCGCGTACGCGGCGCTGGCGGAACGCGACTACGCGCTCGCGCGTGCACTCGCCGAGCGCGGCGGGGACTCCGAGCTCGACACCGCGGCCGACGCTGTCGCCGGCAGGGGCGGCGGATGAGCGTGCTGCGCACCGTGCCGATGGTGCACTTTCGCGTGCAGGTGCAGACGCGCGATGCGCCGGCCGTGACGCGCGCGATCGCCGGCGCCGGACTGCTGCACCTCGTCGACATTGCGCACGGTCGCAGTCCGTACGAAACGGCGCCGCCCGGCGTTGCCGATCTTTACGCCGCGTTTCGGGACCTGCGCAACCGCGTCCGCGTGGCGTCAGAAAAACTCGGCGTAAGACTCGCCGAACCGGAAGGCTCGCTGCTCGACAACGCGGGAAACGATTTCGCCGCGGAGCGCGAGCGGATCGCAGCGACGCTCGAGCCGATCGAGAAACGGATCGATCAGTTGAGTCACGCGGCGTCGGCGGCACACGAACGCGCCATCAATCTCGCGGAGCAGCTCGAGAACGCGCAGAGGTTGCGCGACGCCGCAATCGATGGGCAGCTCGTTTCGGCCGCGAAGTTCGTGACGATCCGCTTTGCCCTCGCCGATGACGAGGCGGCGGACGCGCTCGCATCGCTGCTGACGCCGGTGCCGTTTGCGATCATTCCGCTCGATGCGCGCGAACCGCGGCTCGTGGCGATCGCGGTCGCGAACTTCGCCCGTCCGCGGCTCGAAGAGGCGCAGCGCGTCTCGCTCGTGCGGCCCATCCGCGATCCTTCGTCCGATGTCGACCAGCTCCGTCGGGATCGCGACGACGCCGTCGCCGCGGAGGCGACGGCGCGGAAAGAGCTGCAGACCGCGCGCGACGAGCTCGCGCCGGCACTCGTATCGATCGGCCAGAAAGTCGAGATCGCGACGTTGCTGCTGCAGGCGCAGACGTTCTTCGCCGCGGCGGGCCGGTTCGTCGTCATTTCGGGATGGCTGCCGGCCGAGAGCGCGGCTCGTTTGAAGGAAAAGATCCGTGCGGCAGCGGGCGAAGGCGCGGTCGTCGACGTCGAGCGGGCGGAGGATGTGCCGGGCGTGCTGGAAGGATCGATGCGCGTACCGATTCTTCACCGCAATCCTCTGGTGCTGCGTCCGTTTCAGCGGCTCGTCAATCTGTACGGCACGCCTTCGTACGGCGAAGTGCAGCCCACAGCGTTCTTCGCGATCAGCTTTCTTCTGATGTTCGGCCTGATGTTCGGCGACGTCGGGCACGGCGCCATTCTCTTCATCGCCGGCTGGTCGCTCTTCCGCTACCTGCCGCAGTACCTCGACTACGGCATCCTGCTCATGGAGGCCGGATCGGCATCGATGGCGTTCGGCGTCTTGTACGGCAGCGTCTTCGGCGTGCACACGATCCTGCCGACGCTGTGGCTCGAGCCGCTGCACGACATGCAGCGATTCATGATGACGGCGATCGCCATCGGCGCGCTGATCGTCACGACCGGTCTGGTGCTGAACGTGATCAACACGTGGCGCATCGGCAACGTCAAAGACGCGCTCTCCGGATCGCGCGGGCTGTTCGGCGCGCTCCTGTACTGGGTCGTGCTCGTGCTGCTGGCGCGAACGTTCATCGCACCGGCTTATGTCGTTCCGGCCTGGCTGATTTTCAGCCTCGCCGCTGCGGCCGTTGCGGTGCTGGTGGCCGGCCGTCCGCTCGCGCGGCGTTTCGAGCATCGCCGTCCCGCGCCGGTCGTGCGAACGAGCCCGGTGTGGCTCACGCTGCTCGAATCGGCGATCGAGCTCGTCGACACGCTCTTCTCCTATTTCGCGAACACGATCTCGTTCGTCCGCGTCGCCGCGTTCGCCGCCGTGCACGCCGGCGTGTTCATCGCGATCTTCACGGTCGCCGATACCCTGGCGCACATGCGCGGCGGCGGCGTCTTCAGCGTCGGCGTCCACGTGGCCGGAAACGCGTTGATGATCCTGCTCGAAGGGCTCACCGTCTCGGTGCAGGTCCTCCGGCTCGAGTACTACGAATTTTTCGGCAAGTTCTTCCGCGGCGGCGGCGAGGCGTACGTCCCGCTGATGTTGCGCCACGAGCCGGCGGAGAGTCTCGGGAGGAAGCATGCGTAAACGACGATGGATCCTCGTTACGATGGCCGCATCGTTCCCCTTCATTGCCGCAGGTTTGGTCCTTGCGGCGAATCGGCAGGAAACGGCGCCGATTCCGGTTTCAGTTTCGCCCGACGTCATCAAGTGGGGCTTCATGGCCGCGGCGCTCGTGGCAGGCCTCGCCGCAGTCGGTGCCGCGTATGCCGTCGCGGTCGTCGGCGCTGCAGCGATGGGCGCCGTTGCGGAGAAGCCCGACACCGCCGGCCGCGCGTTGATCTTCGTCGGCCTCGCGGAAGGGATCGCCATCTACGGCCTGATCATCGCGATCATGATCCTCGGGAGACTGCCGTCGTGAAGCCGGTGTTCATCGGGACGGCAGCGGACGCGCGGGGATTCGCGCTCGCGGGAGTCGAAACGCACGTGTGCGAATCGCGCCCTGATATCGAGAAGGAGCTCGAAGCGGTCACTTGTGCGATCGCCGATCCGCTCCTGATTTTTTCGAAGAGCGCGGCGGAGCTGATCGCCGGCCGTTGCGCGCAATGGCGCCGCAGCGGCACGGGGCCGCTCTTCGTTGCGCTGCCGGGGTAGCCATGCACGTTCTTGGAAGCATCGACGCGGTCATTGCTGCAATTCGCGACGAAGCGAACGCGGAGATCGAAGCGATGCGCGTCGTGCCGGAGGCGAGGACAGCCGCCTCGCCCGTCCGTGCCGGCGATGGACGGGAGCGGGCGTCTGTCCTCCACGAGCACAAGCGCAATGACGAACGGCTCGGACAAGCGGAATGGGAGGAGAAGCGCCGCCTGATCGAACAGCGCGAGGCGTGGATCGCTCGCGTGATCGCGCGCGGCAACGAAATTCTCGCGAAGAGCGACGAGGCGACGGTCGAGCGGCTCGTGCGCGAAGCGAAGCAGTCGATCGGGCGCGGCGATGTCGCCGTCGAGATCGCAACCGGCGGCGGCTGCATCGTCCGCTGCGGCGCGCTGGTCGTCGACAACAGTTTCGTGGAACGCGCGAAGCGGCTCGAGCCGGTTTGGCGGAAAGCGCTCGCCGAGATGTATCGCGTATGAGCGTTCTGACCGAGATCTCCGGCTGGGTCGTGAAGGCGCGCGTCGACGAGCCGCTCGGGTTACGTGAAGTCGTTTACGTCGGCAGCGACCAGCTCATCGGGGAAGTCGTCGCGCTCGACCATTCGATCGCGACGATCCAGGTTTACGAGGAAACCGAGGGCCTCGCGCCCGGTGATCGGGTGATCGCGTCCGGCGCACCGCTGGTTGTCGAGCTCGGCCCGGGACTTCTGGGCGAAGTCTTCGACGGCGTGCAGCGCCCGCTCGGCGCGCTTGCGGCGCGCGACGGCGATTTCATTCGCGCCGGAACGCGATTGCCGCCGCTCGATCGCGACAAGCTGTGGCCGTTTGAGCCGGCGGTCGCCATCGGCGACGATGTGACCATCGGCGCGGAGCTCGGCCTGGTGCAGGAGACCGGCGCGATCGCGCATCCGATCCTCGCGCCGGTATCGGGCCGGATTCATTCGATTGCCGGCCGCGGTTCGTATCGCGTCGCCGATGTGGTGGCCCGCGTCGACGGTCACGACGTTACGATGCTGCAGACGTCGCGCGCTCGCGTGCCGCGGCCCGTCGCGGAGCGCCTGCCGCTCGCGCATCCATTAATTACAGGGCAGCGCGTCCTCGACACGTTCTTCCCCCTCGCCCGTGGCGCACCGGCATGCATGCCGGGCGGATTCGGCACCGGAAAGACGGTGACGCAACATCAGCTTTGCCGCTGGGCGGACGCCGACATCATCATCTTCGTCGGCTGCGGCGAGCGCGGCAACGAGATCACTCAGCTCCTCCGCGAGCTGCCCGATCTCGTCGACCCGCGCACCGGACGCCATCTGCGCGAGCGGACGATTCTGATCGCGAACACGTCGAACATGCCGGTATCGGCGCGCGAAGGCTCGATCTTCACCGGCGTCACGATCGGCGAGTACTACCGCGACCTCGGCTTCCACGTTCTGCTCCTGGCCGACAGCATCTCGCGATGGGCCGAGGCGCTGCGCGAGATCTCGGGCCGGCTGGAAGAGATGCCGGCGGAGGAGGGCTATCCTCCCTATCTTTCGAGCGCGCTCGCGGCATTCTTCGAGCGCGCGGGCAGCGTGCGCACGCTCGGCGGGCGCGAAGGGTCGCTGTCGATCATCGCAGCGATCTCGCCGCCCGCGGGCGATATCACCGAGCCGGTCACACGCCATGCACAACGTTTTGTGCAGACGTTCTGGACGCTCGATCGTCATCTCGCCGCGGCGCGCGTCTTTCCGGCGGTGAGCATGCGCGATTCCTACAGCGACATACCGGCCGGGGTGATGCGCTGGTGGGAGTCGCAGATCGATCCGCAATGGCACTCGAAGCGAGGAACGGCGATGGCGTTTCTCGAAGATGCTGCACGCGACGAGGAGATGGCGCGGCTCGTCGGCAGCGAGAGCCTGCCCGATCGCGAGCGGTTCGTGCTCCGGCTGGCCGAAGTTTTTCAGGAGGGATTTCTCCAGCAGAGCGCGTACGACGAGGTCGATGCGTGCTGCGCGCCGGCGCGGCAACGCGACCTGCTCGATCTCTTTCTGGCGACGTACAAACGCGGACTCGAGCTGATCGGCGAAGGGAAACCGGCAGACGCGATCGTTTCGCTTCCGCTGTTCGCGAACCTGCAGCGCGTGAAGAGCGCGAAGACGCTGCCTGCGATCTCGGACGTCGAGAAGGAGCTCGCGGCATGTTGACGATGGCGAGCATCGAACGCGTCGGCGTCGACGAACTGCGCGGCAGCATCGCCGTGGTCGAGGCGATTCCCGGTGTCGGTTATCGCGAGGAAGTCGAGGTGATCGGCGCGCACGGCGAATCGCTGCCGGGCCGGGTTCTCGCGGTGACGGAGAGCGTCGCCGTCGTCGAGATCTTCGCGCCGACCGACGGCCTGCGGCTCGACTCGTCGCGCATCCGCTTCCGTGGCCATCCGCTTCGATTCGGCGTCGGCCCCGAGCTCCTCGGCCGCGTGCTCGACGGTGCGGGGCGCCCGCTCGACGGACTGCCACCTCCTCCGGCAGCCGAAATGCGGCCGATCACCGGCTCGGCCATCAATCCGACGCGCCGCGCCTATCCGCGCGATTTCCTCGAGACCGGCATCTCGTCGATCGATGCGCTCGACTCGGTCGTGCTCGGTCAGAAGATCCCGATCTTCAGCGAGTCGGGTCTGCCTCACGACGCGCTGGCGATGCAGATCGTCCGTCAGGTGCGCGCGCCCGGCGTCGAGAAATTCGCGATCGTCTTCGCCGCGCTCGGGCTGCCGCGCGAGACGACGCGGCGTTACCTCGACGACTTCGATGCGAGCGGCGCACGGTCGCGGCTGGTCGTCTTTCTCAATCACGCTGACGATCCGGCAGCCGAGCGCGTGATCACTCCGCGCTGCGCACTCACCGCCGCCGAGTACCTCGCGTTCGACCTCGGCTATCACGTCGTGGTGATCCTCAACGACATCACGAACTATGGCGAAGCGCTTCGGGAAATCTCCGCCGCGCGCGGCGAGGTCCCGAGCCGCAAGGGTTATCCCGGCTATCTCTACAGCGATCTCGCGTCGCTGTTCGAGCGCGCGGGACGCATCGCCGGACGTCCGGGATCGCTGACGCAGATTCCGATCGTCACGCTGCCCTCCGGCGACATGTCGCATCCAATTCCCGATCTCACCGGCTATGTGACCGAGGGCCAGATCGTGCTCGACCGCGAGCTGGCGAGGCGGGGCGTGTATCCGCCGGTCTCGATCCTTCCGTCGCTGTCGCGGCTGATGACCGACGGCATCGGCGCCGGCCGAACGCGCGAGGATCACGCCGATGTGGCGAAGCAGCTTTACGCGGCGCTCGCGCGAGTGGAACGCGCGCGTTCGCTCGCCGCGATCATCGGCACCGACGAGCTGACGGAGATCGAGCGGACGTACATCGTATTCGGCGAACGGTTCGAACGCGAGATGCTCGCGCAGGCGAGCGACGAACGGCGCTCGATCGCGGAGACGCTCACGATCGGCTGGAGACTGCTGTCGATCCTTCCTCGCAGTGAGCTGACGCGGATCCGCGACGAGTTCATCGCGAGGTACGCATCATGATCCCGGCGGCTTCCCGTTCGCGGCTGAACGAACTGCGCCGCGATCGCACGTCGGCCGTCCGCGGAGCCGATCTGCTCGACCGCAAACGCGAAGTCCTTCTGCGGGAGATGTCACGCCGGACGGCGCGTGCTGAAGCGATGCGGCGTGAGGTCGAGCGAACGCTGGCCGGCGCGCGCAGGCGCCTGCGCATCGCGGAGGTGCACCTCGGACGCGAGGGCGTCACCGCCGCAGGATTCGCGCAGCCGGCCACGACGGCGATCGACTGCCGCGAGAGCGCAATCATGGGCGTCCGCTTCGCCAGTGTCCGCGCGTCGTCGCCGCCGTACCGCGCCGCCTATGGGCCGGCATCGACTTCGGAGTCGCTCGACGCCGCCGGCGCCGCGTTCTCCGTACTTGTTCCGCGCGTGGTCGAGCTCGCAGCCGAAGAGTCGGCCGTGGCGCGATTGCGCGTCGCGGTTCGCAAAGTCACGAAAATCGTGAACGCTCTGCAGAAGGTCATCATCCCCCGACTCGAGCAGCAGATCCGGATGACCGTCGATTCCATTGCCGAGGAGGAGAGGGACGAAGCGATCCGGCGGAAGGTGCGTCTGGGTTCTGAGCTTGCTGTTCGCCGCTGAAGCGCATGCGGCGATCACCATCGAGTCTGCGGTCTTCAAATCGTCGGCGCCGTTGCACACGCGCCGATCGCGTCGCGGCGAGCTTCCGGAACCAGGCGCGGCTCGGCCCCTGTCCAATACAGGGCGTTGGCCATGATGCAGAACCCCGTCACAGCAAACCAGAGCATCGCCACTCCGACGAAGCCAGGAAAGGCGAGCCACCATCTGCTGTGCACGAGCGTGAGAATCGACGCGAGGCAGAGATTGAAGCCGACGACGAGGTAGATCCGCCGCTCGAGGTACCAGCGGTCGGTTTTCATGAAGTACCACTTGGCGGAATCGCCGCGTTCCGCCAGCGCTCCCCGAAAGCCGAACCGATGAAGGATGTTTCCGATGATACAGAAGCCGTTCAGCGAGACATTGATCGATGCCAGGCCCGTGGCTGTGATGAGCAGAACGAAACGACTGTCCAGCCACACTGCGAGCGACGTTGCTGCGAGCACGAAAACTCCGGCGATCAGCCACACGGCTCGCTCGATGTACCAGCGGTCAGTCGGGACGATGTAGAAGGTGGGTCGGCGTTCCATGATGCTCCTTTGGCTTACTTACGAATCTTTGCGAGTTCCGTCGCGTCGCCGATGGCGGTGACGATGGCCGTTCCGTGTCCCTCGACGACCTGCGTGCCGAGATAGAGCATGGATCTGCGCTCGGGCAGCGGCTCGGTCTCACATACGGGGGACGGCGACTTGGTCACGCTGAAGCTTGAACCCGTGAGATCGCGCTCATCGACGATCAGCCCGGTCGCAGTCAAGATCCGCGCGTCGGCCGGAACGGTGATGCCCGATTCGACGATGATGACGTCGCCCGGGACGAGATCGGCAGCGCGCACGACCATTTCCTCGCCGTCAGACAGGACGTATGCAATGGCCGGCGGCGACGAACGGAGGAAGTGGAGAGCGAGATCTGACCAACTTCGCCAGCCGCCTCCCAGGTGGATGACGTTCGGGCCGAAATGGATCCTGCGGCGCACCGCCTCGCCGGCAGCGAGACCTCGATTGGGATCGACTGCGAGCGCCGCTGCTACGTCGGTCACTTCGCGCGCGTGGTTCGCCGAGCTCATCATCCTTAAATAATGCTCGGCGCTCTGTTGCGGTGCCGAATCGCAACTCACAAACCCTGGTGATGTCGGCGGTCAGCGCTGGTGTTGGCGATCACGCAGCCGGCGCCAGAAAACGTACGAAAGCGCCCAGAGCACCCCGGTGGCCGCCGCCCAGCCCCACGCCTCCGGGCCGTCGCCCACGGAGAGGTGTGCGATGAGCGCAGAGCCGAGGGTGATGGCGAAGCCGGCGTAGGACCACTCCTTCAACCGCGCCGGCACCGGTGCAAGCAGCAGCACAATGCCGAGGAACTTGGCCCACGAGAGTTCGACCCGGAAATAAGCGGGGAAGCCGAGGTGAGTGAACGCGTCGGCGACCTGCGGAAGACGCAGTTGTGCGTAGGCGGTGAAGCCGATCTGCAAGCAGAAGATCGCGGTGGCGATCCAGAAGGCGATGACGATTCCTTTCGAGCGGGGCATACTCAGGCCGGCGGGCGAGAGCGCCGGGTTTTGCAGGGTCGATGTCATGGGATTCCTCCTGTTGAGCGTTCGCGCTACCAGCGCATCAGCTGCGTGACCTGAATGATGTTGCCGCAGGTATCGTTCAGCCTGGCGATCCTGGAGCCGGTCGCGTCCGCTGGTGGCATGGTGAGCTCAGCGCCGCGCGCTTTGATGCGCTCGTAATCGGCCTGAAGGTCGTCGGTGAAGAACATGGCCGCGGGCTGACCCTGGTGGAACATCGCCCGCTGGTAGGCTTTGACCGCGGGATTGTCGTTGAGCGCCAGCTTCAGCTCTGTGCCGTCCGGCTCCCCTGGTGAGGCCACCGTGAGCCAGCGAAACGAGCCCTGACTGAAGTCGGCCTTCTTCACGAAGCCGAGTACCTCGGTGTAGAAGCGCAGGGCTTTTTCCTGGTCGGCGACGTGAACGGTAGTCAATTTGATCTTCATCGCTTCCTCCTGATGTCACATTCGCAGGGCGCTGCCGCGTCACGACTCCGCCCCGCTTTCAATCGCCGAAAGATCGAGCCCTCGGAGTCGATCCGGGTCCGCGAGGATGTTCATCTCGGCGATTCTCCCGTTGGCGATCGTGAAGCCGATGACGGAGAACAGCCGGCCGTCGGGCCGCCGCGACACGAGGCCGACATTGCCGTTCACGAGCACGATCTGATTGGACAGACCCGCCTTCGAGAACGCCGTCGCTTGTGCG
>DASWBH010000384.1:0-5340 GCA_036390755.1 Thermoanaerobaculia bacterium | reverse complement strand
CCGCGCCGGTAGAATTCGTGCAATTTGAGCGAGGTTACGCGGTGCGGACGATTCCGCCTCGAGCCGCGTACCCATAAAGAACCCACCATGCGACGAACTGCCATTCTCCTGTCGATTCTGCTGCTTACGACCACAACTGCTTTCGGTGCGAACCGCCTCCAGGCCGATCCCGATCGGCCGGCGGGCAGCGGGTCGGAGTTCCACCACTTCGTTATGACGCCGCAGCGTCTGCTCAATGAACAGGAGCAGGCGGACCTCGCGGCTCGCGGTCTGACGATCGAGAAGCCGCTCGTGGGAGGACGGTACCTCGTCCGCATCGCGCCCGGCGCGACGGTCGGCGAGACCGACCCGCGCATCGCTTCGCTCACGCCGCTGACCGCCGCTTCAAAGCTGCACGCGACGGCGATCCGCGCGATCGCGAGCGGCGAGGCCTACGCACACCTCAACGTCTACTTTCATGACGAAGTCTCGTTCGAGGCCGCGAAGCGGGCGATCGAGGCCGCGGGCGGAACGATCGAAGAGCCGCTGCTGCAGGGCTTCCACTTCGGCAGCCGGATCCCCGTCGTGATCGCCGCGTCGTCCGTCGTGCGCCTGGCGTCGGACGAGCGCGTGTTTCTCGTCTACGGCGCGCGCCGCCTGCGCATCGCGCCGAACAACGACGGCTCCGCGGCCGTATCGAGCATCAACCTGGTGCAGACGGCTCCTTACAACCTGAGCGGCCAGGGTGTCGCACTGTCGTATTTCGAATTGGCCGAGGCCGAGACGACTCACCAGGAATTCGGCGGCCGCCTGATCTCGCACACGCCGTTCGTCGAGAAGCCGGGCGATGACAGCTACAGCGCCGATCACACGCACGCGACACACACGGGCGGCACGATGATCGCGGCCGGAATCAATCCGGCGGCCAAGGGGATGGCACCCGCAGCGACGCTGCACGAGTTCGACGCGCGGTCCGACAGCTTCCTCGATCTGAAGAAGAATCTTCCTTCCGTTTCCTCCGTCGCCGACAACAACTCATGGGGCTATGTCCTCGGCTGGTCGCAGAACCTGAACGGCGACTGGGTCTGGAACGAGGCCTCGGACGCGTACGGCTACTACGATTCGCAAGTCACCGCGCCGCTCGACCAGCTCTCCAGAGACACCGGCGTCCTGATGGTTCACTCCGCCGGGAATGACGCCAGGAGCATCGGGCCGACGGCCGATCCGTTCCCGCACTCGCACGCCGATCAGGACGCGCAAGGCAACAGCATCAACATTTCCGGCTACTGCTATTCGCCGAGCGGCAACGGTGGTGATTGTCCCGCGCCGACGTGCAAGACCGGCAACGATAAGCACGGAGACCCGTTCTGCGAGACGGCGCGTCACCCGCAGATCACGGAAGTGCTGCCGGCGCCGTGGATCTCGATCGGCGTGACGGCGAGCGCGAAAGACGTCATCGCGGTCGGTGCGATCGACCAGTTCAAGCAGATCGCGCGGTTCAGTTCGCGCGGCCCGACGCGCGACGGCCGCGTCAAACCCGACATCGTCGCGGTCGGCGTCAACGTCCTGTCCACCGTTCCGAGCAACACTTACGACACCCTCAGCGGCACGTCGATGTCGGCGCCCGTCGTCACCGGTGCCTCGGCCCTTCTCGTCGAGCAGTGGCGCAAGACGTTCAGCGGCGCGAATCCCACGGCGAACGAGATCAAGACGCTCATGATCGCGACGGCGCAGGACCTCGGCAATCCCGGTCCTGACTTCACATTCGGCTTCGGCCTGCTCGACGCGAAGGCGGCGGTGGATGCGATCATCGCCGACGGAGCGCAACAGAAGCGCATCAAGACCGGGCAGGTCGCGACCGGCGACCAGGTCTCGCTGCCGCTCACGCTGACCTCCGGCCAGAACCTGCGCGTCGTCCTCGGCTGGAGCGATCCGGAGATCACGCTTCTCCCGTCCGATCCACTGAACGCGCCGACGCTCGTCAACGACCTCGATCTGAAAGTCACCGGGCCGGGTGGCGACGTCCTGCCGTACGTGCTCGACCCCACCACGTGTCAAGCCGAGTGCGCCCCTGCGACGCGCGGAGTGAATCACGTCGACAACACCGAGGAGGTGGAGATTGCCGGTGCCGCGCCCGGAACCTACACCGTTGTCGTCACGGGTACGAAGGTGACGAAGAGCTCGCCGCAGCCGTTCGTCCTCGTCACGAACGCGGACCTCGGCGCCGCTGTCGCGCCGTGCACCGACGTCACCGAGCCGAACGACACCGAGGCGACCGCGTACGGCCCGCTGGCCTCGAGCCAGACGATCACCGCACGCACGTGCACGCAGAGCGACGTCGACATCTTCAAGTTCCTCGTGGGCAAGCCCGGGACGGTGTCGGTCACGGTGACCGCGACGGATACGCCGGTGCGCGTGACGCTCACGAGTACCGCGACGCAGCCGGTGAGCGCGGACGTCGCCGCAGGCGCGACCCAGACCGTGACCACGACGTTCAACGGCTCGACGGCCACGACGTTCTTCGCGCGCGTCGAGCCGACGGGCGCGATCGGAGCACAGGCGCGTTATACGATCACGCCGGTGTTCCCGTCGGCGCAGCAGGGGAGACGCAGGTCGGTCGCACCGCACTGATGACGTATCGAACGCTCCTCACGGACGAAGCGAACGGTGTTCTCACCGTCACGCTGAATCGTCCCGAGGTGCACAACGCGTTCAATGACGAGTTGATCGCGGAGGCGATCGATCTCTTCTCCTCGGTCGCCGAGCGCAACGTGCGCGCGGTCGTGCTGCGCGGCACCGGGCCGAATTTCTGCGCGGGCGCGGATCTCAACTGGATGTCGAAGATGGTCTCGTACACGCGCGACGAGAACCTCCGCGATTCCGCCCAGCTCGCGAAGATGTTCGCGGTGATCAACGAATGTCCGATGCCGGTGATCGGCAGGATCACCGGCGCGGCGATCGGCGGCGGAGTCGGACTCGTGTCGGTGTGCGACGTGGCGATCGCCGCGCCGGGTACGAAATTCGGGCTCACCGAGGTGAAGCTCGGCATCATCCCGGCGGTGATCTCGCCGTATGTCATCGCCAGGATCGGCGCGTCGAATGCTCGCGCGCTGTTCATGACCGGCGAGCGGTTCGACACCGATCGCGCGCTGCGCATCGGACTCGTTCACCGTGTGGCCGACGATGTCGATGCGGCAGTCGAGGAGACGATCGCGCAGCTCCGCACGTCGGGACCGCAGGCGGTGCGCGAGTGCAAGAAGCTGATCGCGTACGTCTCGACGCACGATCTCGTCGACGCGATCCCGCACACGATCGATACGATCGCCCGGCTGCGGACGACCGACGAAGGCCAGCGCGGCATGAAGGCGTTTCTCGACAAGAAAAAGGCGCCGTGGACGTAGCACGTCATTCCGAGCCGCGGAGACGGCGAGGAATCTGGGCGGGGGCGCGATTCCACCGCCCAGATTCCTCGCGCTCTGCGGCGCTCGGAATGACGAGGGGGGCGTCATGAAGCGCATTCTCGTCGCTAACCGCGGCGAGATCGCGGTCCGCATCGCACGCGCGTGTCGCGAGGCGCGCATCGAATCGGTGCACGCATTCGTCGAAGGCGACGACACGCGCTTCGTGCGCCGCTTCTTCGATGACGCGGTGCCGGTGTCGTCTTATCTCGACGTCGGCGCCGTGATCGACGCGGCGCGGCGCGCGAACGCTGACGCGATTCATCCTGGTTACGGCTTTCTTTCCGAACGAGCGGAGCTCGCGGCCGCGTGTGCCGAGGCGAAGATCACGTTCATCGGTCCGAAGGCGCAGTCGATCGCCGCGATGGGTTCCAAAGCCGAATCGCGTCACCTCATGCACCGCCTCGGCGTTCCGGTCGTGCCGGGCTACGACGGCGAAGATCAGCGCGACGCGACGCTCGCGGCGGAAGCGAAGCGCATTGGATTCCCCGTGCTCGTGAAGGCGTCGGCGGGCGGCGGTGGAAAGGGGATGAAGATCGTGCGCGAGGCCGGCGAGCTGCGACCGCAGGTCGAGTCCGCGCGTCGCGAGGCCAAGAAAGCGTTCGGCGACGATCGCCTGCTGCTCGAGCGCTACATCGAAGAGCCGCGTCACGTCGAGGTGCAGATCTTCGGCGACTCGCGCGGCGGCATGGTGCATCTGTTCGAGCGCGATTGCTCGATCCAGCGGCGGCATCAGAAAGTCGTCGAGGAATCGCCGGCGCCGGATTACTCCGATGAGCTGCGGCAGAAGATGACGGCTGCGGCGGTCGCCGCCGCACGCGGCGTGAAGTACGAGAACGCCGGCACGGTCGAGTTCATCGTGACGCCGGCGCGAGAGTTCTACTTCCTCGAAATGAATACGCGGCTCCAGGTCGAGCATCCGGTGACCGAGCTCGTGACCGGCACGGATCTCGTGCGCGCGCAGTTCGCGGTCGCGTCCGGCCAGCCGCTGCCGTGGAAGCAGGAGCAGCTGCAGCAGCGCGGCCATGCGATCGAGGTGCGCATCTACGCCGAGGATCCGGACGACCGTTTCCTTCCGCAGACCGGCACGATCGATTTTCTCGCCGAGCCGTCCGGGCCCGGCGTGCGCGTTGACTCCGGCGTCATGCAGGGCACCGCGATCGGCGTGAACTTCGATCCGATGCTGGCGAAGCTGATCTGCTCCGCACCTGATCGCGATGCTGCGATCGATCGCCTCGACCGCGCGCTCCGCGACTACATCGTTCTCGGCGTCACGAACAACGTCTCGTGGCTGCGCCGCGTCGTCACTCATCCCGCGTTTCGTGCGGGAAAGGTGAGCACGCGATTCCTGATGGATCACGAAGCGGATCTGCAGCGGCGGGTACCCGAAATCGTTCCGCTGATCGCAGCCGCGCTGGCGGCGTCGCCGCACCGACAAGCGACAACCGACAACCGGCAACCGAGTTCGGCGAGCATCTGGGACACGCTCGGCCCGTGGGGCCGCAGCTAGCCGCCTCGTTTGCCCAACGCCTCCGGCGCGCGCACGCGACCGGCCACTCCGCAGAGAATCAGCAGCGTGACGACGTAAGGCGTCGCGAGCAGCAGGTGAAACGCGATCCCGCGGTTTGCCGCCTGCAGCGCGTACTGCAGCGCGGCGGCGATGCCGAACAGCGCGGTGCCGGCGACCGTCCCGCGGACGCTCCAGCGTCCGAAGATCACGACCGACAGCGCGATGAAGCCGCGGCCCGCGCTCATATTCTCAGCGAATCCGTTCGACAGCGCGAGCGCGAGATGCGCGCCGCCCAGACCGACCAGCAGCGCTTCGACCGCGAGCGCGATCGAGCGATATCGCGCCGGCGACCAGCGCGCCGCGCGCATCGCTTCGGGATTCTCGCCGGCGGCG
>DASWBH010000383.1:0-2104 GCA_036390755.1 Thermoanaerobaculia bacterium | reverse complement strand
CCGCAGCTCTTCCCATGCGACGCCGATCGGCGCGAGGAGCGCGTGGGTTTCCCGCGCGAGTCTTTCGTAGCGAGCGGTCAATTCGCCCTGCGCCATCGCGCGGCCGGGCGGAACCCAGGTCACAAAGAGCACCGGCTTCGCCCGCACAGCGTCGATCTCCGCCGCGAAGAGGCGGGCGTACTTCATCGTCTCTTCCGGCCGATCGATCATCTCGGTGCTCTGCGGTTGCAGCACGACGAAGTTCCAGGTCCGTTCTTTGATCGAGCGCAGCGCCTTGCCGTGCTCCCACTGCTGGCGCAACGTCGCGCCGCTCATTCCGCTGAACTCGGTCGAGAGCGCCGGCTTCGCGCCGAGCGAGGCCGCCACGCGGCGCGTCATCCACGGCATCTCGTTCCAGAACGTCAGACTGTTGCCGATGAAGAGGACGCGCACGGCGGCCGTCGTATCGTCGCGATTCGTCGCGACGACTTTGCCGCCTTTCCGAATCTCGATCGTGCCCTGCTGCGCAAAGAAAAAGGCAGAAAGCAGAAGGCAGAAGGCAGAGGTGTTCATCGCGGCGATTTTCTACTTTCTGCCCTCTGATTTCTGCCCTGTTCGTCGGTCTCATCCATGGCGTAGAACCTGCATTTAGTGCTGTCCTGAGACTGTGTAAAGCCCGTGTTCACACGGGTTTGTCCAGCCTGCTGCATCGCACAAACAGAACAATCCAGAGGGAGAGCGCGCGATGACCACAATCGGCATCGACAAGGCGACCGAGCTCACGTCGCGGGACTTCGAGAGACTCCTGCTGCGTACGCTCACCGCCGTGAAGAAGGGCGATTTCAAAGGCCGCATGCCTGTCGAGTTCACAGGTACGCAGGGCAAGATCGCCGACACCCTGAACGACATCATTGAACAGAACGAACGCATGTGCGCGGAGATCTCCCGGATCTCCACGGTGGTCGGCAAAGAAGGAAAGCTGAACTCGCGCATGACGCAGCCGGCATCGAACGGCGCGTGGGCCGAAACAACCGAAGCGGTTAATTCGCTCATCGTCGATCTCGTCCAGCCGACGAATGAAATCGCGCGCGTCATCGGCGCCGTCGCGAAGGGCGACCTGACGCGCTCGATGGCCATCGAATTCGACGGCCGTCCGCTGAAGGGCGAGTTCCTCCGCACGGCCAGGACCGTCAATACGATGGTCGACCAGCTCAGCTCATTTGCATCCGAGGTCACGCGCGTGGCGCGCGAAGTCGGAACGGAAGGAAAACTCGGCGGCCAGGCCGACGTGAAGGGCGTGGCCGGAACGTGGAAGGACCTCACCGACTCCGTCAACTCGATGGCGTCGAACCTCACCGCCCAGGTCCGCAACATCGCCGAAGTCACCACCGCCGTCGCCGGCGGCGATCTCTCCCGCAAGATCACGGTCGAAGTCCGCGGCGAGATCCTCGAGCTCAAGAACACGATCAACACGATGGTCGACCAGCTGCGGTCGTTCGCATCGGAAGTCACCCGCGTGGCGCGCGAAGTGGGCAGCGAAGGAAAACTCGGCGGGCAGGCAGAAGTGCAGGGCGTCAGCGGTACATGGCGCGATCTCACCGAGTCCGTGAACATGATGGCCTCGAACCTGACGAACCAGGTTCGCAACATCGCCGCAGTCACCACCGCCGTCGCGAACGGCGATCTCTCGAAACAGATCACGGTCGAAGCGCGCGGCGAGATCCTCGAGCTCAAAGACACGATCAACACGATGGTCGACCAGCTCCGGTCGTTCGCATCTGAGGTCACGCGCGTTGCGCGCGAAGTCGGCACGGAAGGAAAACTCGGCGGGCAGGCGGACGTCAAAGGCGTCTCCGGCACGTGGAAGGACCTGACCGACTCGGTCAACTACATGGCCGCGAACCTCACGTCGCAGGTTCGCAACATCGCCGAGGTCACGACGGCGGTCGCGAACGGCGACCTCTCCAAGAAGATCACCGCTGAAGCGCTCGGCGAGATCCTCGAGCTGAAGAACACGATCAATACGATGGTCGATCAGTTGCGCGCGTTCGCGTCGGAAGTCACGCGCGTCGCCCGCGAAGTCGGCACCGAAGGCCGCCTCGGCGGTCAGGCCGAAGTGCCCGGC
>DASWBH010000382.1:0-4117 GCA_036390755.1 Thermoanaerobaculia bacterium | reverse complement strand
GTCTGTGGAGTCAGGATCGGCAAGAGAACCGGGTCGAACGTGTCCGATCCGGTGAACGTGAATGCCTTGGGTGCGGTCGCAGTGACGACCTTACCGAAACCAGCGACTTTGACCGAAACGTCTGCCGCGCCCGGCGGATAGGGCGGCATCGTCACTTCTAATCTCGTCGTGTCGACGAGCGTCACTGACAACGCCAGCAACGAGCCGACTAACACTGCTGGCGGCGTTCCCGGACTGCATGCGCTGATCGCGGCGAACGCGGCGACGGGACAACGGAAGAAGTCCTCTCCCGTGATCGTCACCTTCGTGCCGCCGCTGGAAGGTCCGCTGTTCGGCACAACGGACGTGATGACGGGGTGCGGCTGCTGCGCAAGAGCCGTCGAGGCGAACAGCAGGAAAATGACCGGGAACCGGTGCATTGATCTCGGCGCAATTGTGCCACCGCCCGGTCGCGACTTACGGGGCGATGACGGTGATGTCCTGCGTCTCGTTGTTGGTGACGCTGACGAATGCCCAGATCCGCCGCGAAGGATCTGAGGGTTCGATGAGAAGGTCAGCTCGTTCAGGGACCGGACTGGCGACGAATCCCGGGAATTGCGAGACCTGCGCGTAGGCCGGATGGAAGATGCCGGCGGCCGGTCGCAGGTCGACCGTTTCTGAACCGCCCTGGATCCAGCGAACCGTCACCGTCGTCGACTCCTGTTCGAGACTGTAGATGCGCAGCGTGAGCCGGAATTGCGGCGTGAGCGGAATCCCGGCGAGCGCGATCGCGCCGTTGCGGAAATCGGCTTTGCGCACGACGGGGATTTCCGTTCCGAAGTTTGCGAACGAACGGGAGAGGTCGGCGACGCGGAGATTGGCAACGAATGACGATGCGAGCTCTTTCTGAACCCAAAGGATCACGCCGGGATTGCCCGTCTGAAAACCGCAACCGTTGTCGTCGTGGGCCGGCGGAATGTCGTGCGAGGTGTTGAGGAGATCCACAGGCCCGAAGAAAAAGTTGTCGCAGAAGCCGCCGGTGCCGTACATGCGGATCGTCTGATCGGAACTGGTGTTGAACGCCGTCAGAAACGATGAGAAAACGGCACCGAACCGGCCGAGGGCCGAAGTGTAGATCGGCAGCATCATCGGCTCGAATGCGTCTTCCGGCGCACCCACGAATAAGAACGGCGCCTCAGCGAAGCGGAAGAAGAAACGGTCGAAGACTGTGACTGTCGACGGCCCGGGCAGATGCGACGGCGCGACGGCGATGATCGTATTGCTGTCGACGAAACGGCTCTCCGCAGAGACGCCGCCTAAGCCTCCGAACGTTACAGTCATGTCCGGCGTGAAGCCGCTGCCGTTGATTGTGACCTGAGTCCCGCCGGTGACCGGCGCGGACGCCGGGCTGACGTGTGCCGCTTGCTGCGCGTGCGCCGCGCCCGCGCAGAGGAGCACGATCGTGAGGCAGGAGCGAAGAGACGTGCGGATCATTTCTGCGAGATCGTCGTGATCTCTTGCGTTTCGGTGTTCGTGGCCGTCACGAACGCCCAGGTGTGCCGCGAAGGATCGTCGGGGTCAATGACGACATCGCCGAATTGCGGCGGCGGATCGGCGAGTGCCGGCACGGGGAAGTCGTTGAATGTTGCAAACGCAGGATCGAATTGATCGTCGCCGGCGCGCAGCGGGACGGTCGTCGCGTTGCCGAACCATCGGACCGTCACGCTGGTCGCCTCCGGCTCCAAGCTGTAGATGCGCAGTGTGAGGCGGAAGTTTGGATTGAGAGGGAGACCCAGCAGCGCGATCCTCGATGAGCGGAAGTCGCGCGCGCGGACGAGCGGAATCCTTGTGCCGAAGTTCGTCGACGTACGCGAGACGTCGAAGACGCGCATTCCCCCTTCGATGTCGTTGCCCGTCCCGGCAGGCACCCAGGCGATCCGCCCCGGGCGTCCGGTCAACTCGATGCACTCGGGCGCGGAACGGGCTTTCGGCGGAAGAACGAGAGTTGCCGGCGCGAAGCCGCAGCCGAAGATCAGCCCGAGCGCCGTCACGTCGCGATCGCCAGAGTTGACCAGGTCGGCGGAGGTTCTGAACACCGACCGGAACGCGCCGGCTGTATCCGGCAAAAGGATCGGCAGCAGCAACGGCTCGAACGGCGAGGGCGGATCGAATGTGAAGGCTTTGCGGGCGGCCGTACTCGCGGTAGTCGCGAATCCGATGTCTTCCACAAACACGTCGGTCGCACCGGCGACATACGCCGGAGTGACAGCCTCAATCGTGTTGGAGTCGAGCAGGCGGACGCGCTGTGCGAGAACAAGTGTGCCGGGAGCCGTCGATCCGAAACCAACGATCGGCGGCGTCGGGGGGCTGCACACGGGGCAGAGAAAGAAATCGGCTCCCTTGATGGTCACGAGCGTTCCGCCCTCTGCAGGTCCGTGATCGGGCGCCACCGACGTGATCACCGGGTGCGGCTGCTGCGCGAATGCGGTCGAGCTGAACAGCAGAAGAATCAGGGTTAGACGCTTCATTTATGTCACAGCAGCATCGCGAAGATACCATGACTTCGGCTCATCGAGCGACCTCGGCGGCACGCCCCCGCGGCCCCAAGCCTCGACGATCAGAATGTGCGAGATCCCTTCGAAGTCCTCGTTCTTTTCGTGATGCTCGACGCCGCGCAGCTCGGGATGGTCGCTCTCGCCGTACTCGCGCCGCACGACCCGCGCGAAGCCGGCGTCGCGCAGCGTCGCTTCCAGCGCGTCAAAGTTGTATAGGAACTGATGACCCCAGCCGCGGAACGCGCGATTGATCCGGAAGCAATCCGTCAGATCCTTGCCGCCGTAGTGCGTCGCCAATACCCAGTCGAGATTCGGCGTCGACAGCCGCAGCACGCCGTCGTCGCGAAGCACGCGCCGGCACTCGCGCAGGAAGTACATCGCGTCGTTGTAGGGGAGATGCTCGAGGAAGTGCTCGGCGAAGATGAACCGCACGTCGCGGAACGGCAGCCCGTACGTCACGTCGACGACGCGGTCGACTCCCTCGAACCGCCGGTTGTCGATGTTCGTCCAGCCCGGCAGTCGCACCGCGCCGCTGCCGATGTGCAACCGCTCCGCGCGTTCCGCGAAATACATCTTGCGCAGCTTCGACGGCGCACGTTTGATGTAATGCCAGAGCGAAGGCATGCGACCTAATCGCGCCGGAAATGAGCCCCTCTCGAGACGGGGTTCCTTAGTGCGGCCGAGGCGATGATGGCGGCGCATTGCTGGCCGTGAAAGAGCTCGATGATCGGCTTGCTGATTGACGCCTCGTGGTAGAACTTCGTCAGGCGATTGCCGAGCTCGCGCATGTCGGCCACAGCGCGCTTGAGCCGCTCGTACGTCCGCACGATTCCGACGTAGTTCCACATCGTGTGCTGGATCGTCGTCCAGTCCTGCAGGATGAGCGCGGGATCCTCTACGTCGAGCGTTCCCGGCGCTTTCCAGTCCGGAATCGACTCGATGATGAACGGCCGCAGCTCCGCGCCATTCGTCAGCTTCGTCCGGATCGAGATCGCGGCGTAGTAGCCCCACGTCAAACCTTCCAGCAGCGACGTCGAAGCGAGGCGGTTCGCGCCGTGCAGGCCCGAACACGACGTCTCGCCGATCGCGTACAAGCGGCTCAGCGTCGACTCGCCGGAGTTGTTGCACAGGACTCCGCCGCAGAAGTAGTGCGCGGCGGGAACGACCGGAATAGGGTCCTTCTCGATGTCGACGCCGATGTCGCTGCACGCTTTGGCGATGTTTGGAAAGCGTTCGCGAATCGGTTGATGGCCGTGGTAGAAGTTCGCGAGGTCGAGGTAGACGAACTCTTCTTTGTTCGTCGTCATCTCCTCGACGATCGCGCGCGCCACGACGTCGCGGGGCGCGAGGTCGCGCAGCGCCGGCGAAATCTTCTGCATGAAGAACTCGCCTTTTTGCTTGCGGAGCCGCGCACCCTCGCCGCGCAGTGCTTCGGAGATGAGGTAGTGATTCGCTTTCTTGTCCGCCAGCGCCGTCGGGTGGAACTGCACGTACTCGGCGTTCATGATCGTCGCCCCGGCGCGCCTGGCCATGACGACGCCGTCGCCGATGGCGTTCCGCGTATTCGTCGTGTGGAGGTAGAT
>DASWBH010000381.1:0-5590 GCA_036390755.1 Thermoanaerobaculia bacterium | reverse complement strand
ATGATGCACGAATCGCAGTGCCCGCACGCCCGCCCTTCCGCGTCGGGGTCGTAGCATGAGTGCGTTAGCGCGTAGTCGACGCCCAGCTCGACGCCGCGGCGGATGATCTGCGCCTTCGTCATGCGGATCAGCGGCGCGACGACGCGCGGCTCCTGCTTCTCGGTGCCGCTTCGCGTCCCTTTGAGGATCACCTGCTGGAACGCCTCGATGAACTCCGGGCGGCAGTCGGGATAGCCGCTGTAGTCGACCGCGTTCACGCCGATCCAGATCTCCTGCGCCTCGCGCGCTTCGGCGAAGCCGAGCGCCAGCGACAGGAAGATGGTGTTGCGGGCGGGGACATAGGTGATCGGGATTCCCGGCGCACCGGCGGCGTCCTTCGGCACGTCGATGTCGCTCGTCAGCGCACTCGCGCCGAACACGCGAAGGTTGAGCGGATAGACGACGTGCTCCTCGACGCCGATCGCCTGCGCGACCCGGCGCGCGGCGGCGAGCTCGATCTCGTGCCGCTGTCCGTACGTGAACGAGATCGCGTGGCACTCGCGCTTTTCGCTCCGCGCGATCGCGAGGACGGTCGCCGAATCGAGTCCGCCCGACAGCAGAACGACCGCGCGCATCGGTCGGCTATGCTACCGCCGCCATGAGCGAGTTCAGCGTCTACGAAATTCTCAACCGCAAGCGGCGAGGCGGCCCGCTCGAGCCAAACGAGATCGAGCGCTTCATCGACCGCTACACGCGCGGCGAGATCCCGGACTACCAGATGAGCGCGCTGCTCATGGCCATCGCGATCAACGGGATGACCGCGACGGAGATGGCCACGCTCACGCAGGCGATGCTTCGCTCGGGCGAACAGTGGCACCTTCGCGATCAGTATGATTTTTTCGCCGACAAGCATTCCACCGGCGGCGTCGGCGACAAGGTCTCGCTCGTGCTCTCGCCGTGGGTCGCAGCGTGCGGCGTCAAGATCGGCATGCTTTCGGGCCGAGGACTCGGACACACCGGCGGCACACTCGATAAGCTCGAAGCGATTCCGCACTTCAACGCGCGGCTGTCGCGGAAGGAGTTCGAGCGGGCGATCGAAGACGCCGGCTGCGTGATCTCCACGTCGACCGAAGGCATTGCTCCGGCTGACAAGAAGATCTACGCGCTGCGCGACGTCACCGGCACGGTGGAGTCGCTGCCGCTGATCACGGCCTCGATCATGTCGAAGAAACTGGCCATGGGCGCCTCCGCGCTCGTGCTCGACGTGAAGACCGGCAGCGGCGCGTTCATGCGCAAGTACGAAGACTCGAAGGCGCTCGCAAAGAGTCTGATCGCCGCCGCGAAAGGCTCCGGCACTCGCGTCGAAGCCTTCATCACCGACATGGACCGCCCCCTCGGCATCGCCGCCGGCAATGCGAACGAGATCGTCGAGACGATCGAAGTGCTGAAGGGCAACGGACCGGCGGATGTCGAAGAGGTGACACGCGCGCAGGGCGAGCGGCTGCTCGTCATGTCCGGCCGGTACGACCCATCGTCCGCGCGCAAGAAACTCGACGAGGCGCTCCGCTCCGGCGCGGCGCTTGCGCAGGCCCGCAAGTGGATCGCCGCGCAGGGCGGCGACGCTGCAATCGTCGACGACTACAAACGTCTGCCGCAGCCGCGCCAGACGATCGAAGTGCGTGCGCCGCGCGGCGGTTTCATCACGCACATCGACACGTACGAGGCGGGCATGTTCACGGTCGATCTCGGCGCCGGTCGCAAGAAAGCTGACGACGAGATCGACTACGCGGCCGGCATCATGTTCGATCGCAGAACGGGAGAAGAAGTGCGCGCGAACGATGTCATCGCGCGGATCCAGCTCGGCCGGGCGAAGCGTGACGCGGAGGAGCTGCGCAAGCGGTTCCTGTCGTTCGTCGAGTTCGGCGACGCACCACCCGCAAGCCGGCCGCTCGTGCACGAGCACTTGAGCGATCATGTCTGACGTGAAGCGGCGCGCGATCGTCCTCGTGTGCGACTCTCTCGGCGTTGGCGAGCTTCCTGACGCACGCGACTTCGGCGACGAAGGCTCGAACACCCTCGGCCACATCCTTCGCGATGCGCATCCGAAGCTGCCTACGCTGACTCGTCTCGGACTGCTGCATACGCTGCCGCAGCCGGCGAGCTCAGAGTCTCCGCACGGAGCTTACGGACGGATGGCCGAAGTGAGCGCAGGGAAAGACACGACGACCGGGCACTGGGAAATGATGGGCCTCATCGTCGAGGAGCCGTTCCGCACGTATCCGAACGGCTTCCCGCGCGAGGTCATCGACGAATACGAGCGCCGGATCGGCCGCAAGACTCTCGGCAACAAAGCGGCGTCGGGCACGGTGATCCTCGACGAGCTCGGCGAAGAGCACATGCTTACCGGCTCGCCGATCGTCTACACGTCGGCCGACTCCGTGTTCCAGGTCGCGGCGCACGAGGAAGTGATTCCGGTCGAGGAGCTGTGGCGGATCTGCGCGATCGCGCGCGAGCTCATGCGCGGCGAGCACAACGTCGGCCGCATCATCGCGCGCCCGTTCGTCGGTCCGGGCAAGGGTCAGTTCAAACGGACCGCGAATCGGAAGGACTTCACGGTCAAGCCGATCGGTGAGACCGTCCTCGAGCGCGCCACGAAATCGGGCAGGCACGTCGTCGGCCTCGGCAAGATCGCCGACATCTTCGACCGCGTCGGCATCGGAACGGAGGTTCGAACCGAGTCGAACTCCGACGGCATGCGCAAGACGATCGATCTTATCCGCGAGTCCGACGCCGATTTCATTTTCACGAACCTCGTCGACTTCGACTCGAAATACGGCCACCGCAACGACACTCCCGGTTACGCGAAGGCGCTCGAGACGTTCGACGGCGAGCTCGCGGCGCTCCTCGATTCGATGCGGCGCGACGACCTCCTGTTCATCACCGCGGATCACGGCTGCGATCCGTCGGACGTCTCGACGGACCACACGCGCGAGTACGTGCCGCTGCTCGTCAGCGGTCCCGCGGTCACACGTGCCACTCCGCTCGGAACGCGCGCCACCTTCGCCGACCTCGGCGCGACGATCTGCGACTACCTCGGCATTTCCGCAAACGGTCTCGCCGGCACGAGCGTCCTGCCGGCTCTCGGAGCTCAACGATGAAAAGAGTATTACCTCTGATTTTTCTGGCGATGGCGCCGGCCGCGTTCGCGGTCGACATTCCCGTGCAGCGGGTCGCGGACGACGCAAAGGTCATCGACCGCGTCGCCGAAGCGTCGAAACGCGACCTGCCGCAGGATCTGCTGAAGCGGATCGTGAACGAGGACCTCGAAGCGCTGCGCGGCAAGCGCGCCGACGGAACGTACGAGAACGCCTCGTATGAGCGTCTCGAATCGTCGCGCAGCGACGCGTCGTATTCGGTCGAGGCGAAGAAGGACGACGCCGCGCTGCAGCACTTCGAAATCAAAGGTGCGTTCGTCTACCGGCTGCTCGTCGATCTGCCCTCGCGCCGCATGCTCGTGACCAGGAATCGCCGCGTGTACCTCGACCACGTCGAGTTCGAGTACATCCCGATGTCGTCGTCCGACACCCGGCGGCAGAGCGTGAACGTCGCCGCGTGGGTCGAGCCCGGCGAGGAAAAATCGATCGAGTTGCCGGAGGTCGCCCGGCAGGCGACCGCGCGCGTATTCGCAAAGGCGGATGAGAAAGAGGGATACGGCAACATCGTACTCATCCTCATCGCCGCGAAGGTCGTCGACAACGCCGACAGCCCGTATGCCGATGCTGTTTCGAGCGCGAAGGCGATGATTCGCGCGATCGACAATGCCGATATTCCGTCGATTCGCGCGATGGCCGCGCGGGTGCACAGCGACCTGGCTGCGCGCCTCGGAACGCCGGCGACACAGACGGTAGACGTGGTCGCTTCGGTACCGCTCGCTCCGGTAGTCACGTCCCCGGCGACCTCAACACCGTCACCGGACGTTTACTCGGATTTGCAGTCGATCGAGGATCTCCTCACCGGAAACGAAGCGGAGAAAAGACAAGGTCTTGACCGGCTTCATCAGCTGATTCGGCGCATACGTCCACGCTGAAACGCATCGTTCCTTTGTTTGACCGATGTTCAACGTAAGGCGTAGAATGCCGCTCCCTCACGTTGTAGCCCATCGAACTATTCCGAAAGGAGCTTCGATTTGTCAGCAAGCAAAATGAGTTTTAAAGTCGGCGAAAAGGTCGTTTACCCGAACCACGGTGTCACGGTCGTCGAGAATATCGGCGAGTCTCCGGTGTTCGGGACCGACGACGCGTACTACCACCTCAGGCTTCTCGCGAACAATTCGCGACTGATGGTGCCGATCGGCAATATCGATCGGGTCGGGTTGCGCCGGCTGTATCAGCAGAAGGAGATCAAGGGCCTTCTCAGCCTCCTGGAGCAGCGCGTAGCGAAGAGTCACACCGACTGGAAGGGCCGGTATCGCGAGAATCTGGAAAAGATGAAGACCGGCCGTCTCGAGGACGTCGCCGAGGTTTTGAAGAACCTCAACGAAGTCTCCAAGAAGAAGAGCCTGTCGTTCCGCGAGAAGAAGATGTACGACCGGGCCAAGTATCTGATCGTGTCAGAAGTTGCGATCGTCAAAGGGATTCCGGAGATGGAAGCCGAGAAGGTCATCGAAAAGGCCCTC
This sequence comes from Thermoanaerobaculia bacterium, assembly GCA_036390755.1. GTDB lineage: Bacteria > Acidobacteriota > Thermoanaerobaculia > Gp7-AA8 > Gp7-AA8 > DASVHS01. The sequence goes on along the minus strand of DASWBH010000381.1, from coordinate 936 downwards.
GACCGCTCCCTCGGCCACTGATTCCAGGTTGATCGATGCTCCGAAACGCCGCCTCCGGGCGGCGTTTCTGTTTGGGGATGGGGGTCAGGTCTGTAGTTCCCAGTTTTTTCTACTCGGCGGAGAAAAAACTGGGAACTACAGACCTGACCCCATAATTACTCGATGTCACAGGCACGACTTCCCGAGTGGATTCGCGAGAAGAAGATCAACCTCGAGAGCCTTCGCGAGATCAAGACTCTGCTGCGCGAGAAGTCGCTGCACTCGGTCTGCGAGTCCCTGGCTTGTCCCAATCGAACGGAGTGTTTCTCCCGCGGCACCGCGACGTTCATGATCCTCGGCGACGTCTGCACCCGTTCCTGCGGCTTCTGCAACGTGACCACCGGCCGGCCGTACGCGCCGCCCTCGCCGGACGAGCCGCGCCACGTCGCTGACGCCGCCCGTCGCATGAAACTGCGGCACGTCGTCGTCACGTGCGTCACGCGAGACGATCTGCCCGACGGCGGCGCACATCAGTTCGCGGCGACCATCCGCGCGCTCCGTCTCGCCCTGCCCAAAGCCGCGGTCGAAGTGCTGACCTCCGACTTTCGCGGTAACTCGACCTCGGTCCGCACAGTCGTCGAGGCGAAACCCGACTACTTCAACCACAACGTCGAGACTGTTCCGCGCCTCTATGACTTCGTCCGCCCCGGCTCCCGCTTCGAGCGCTCGCTCCGCGTGCTGCGCGAAGCGAAACAACTCGACTCCACGATCGTCACGAAGTCCGGCCTGATGCTCGGCCTCGGCGAGCGCCGCGATGAAGTCGTCGGCGTGCTGCGCCATCTGCGCGAGACCGGCGTCGAAATCGTCACCATCGGCCAGTACCTGCAGCCGAAAAAAGAGAAGCTCGATGTCGTCGAGTACGTTCGGCCCGAGGTGTTCGCGGAGTACGAGAGGATG
>DASWBH010000380.1:0-3701 GCA_036390755.1 Thermoanaerobaculia bacterium | reverse complement strand
TGGCCTGCTCGTGCATCGGCGTGAAGACATCCCGCGCTTCGACGAGGCCTTCGAGTTCTTCTGGCGCAGCCGCGGACGCGAGCTGACGTCGATGGATCTCCGCGCGCTCGGCGAACGGCGGCGATACCGCAAACCGCAGTTCGTCCCTCCGCCGCTGCGCGAGCCACCGGCCTCGACGCAAAGCGACGAGCCGGCTCCCCCCTCCGATCAACCGCCCATCATCCAGACGACGCTCACGTACAGCGAGCGCGAGATTCTCAGAAAGAAAGACTTCGCGGATCTGAGCGCGCACGAGCTCGAGGAAGTTCGCGAGCTGATGTCGGAGATCGTCTGGCGCGTGCACGAACGGCAGACGCGCCGCCGCCGTCCCGGCCACGGACGTTTGCTCGATTTTCGCCGAACGGTTCGCCGCAATCTCCGCTACGGCGGCGAGATCCTCGACTGGGCCGAGCGCGAACCGAAGTACAAGCCGAGGCCGCTGGTGATCATTGCGGATGTGAGCGGGTCGATGGAGAGGTACACGCGGCTGCTTCTTCTCTTCACGTACAGTCTCGCCAAGGCGCTCGAGCAGAAAGTCGAGGCCTTCGTCTTCAGCACGCGGCTGACGCGGATCACGCATCAATTGAAGGAGCGGAACCTCGATCGCGCGCTGCGCGAGGTGGCGCGCGTCGTGCCGGACTGGTCCGGTGGAACGCGCATTGGCGATGCGCTCCGCGCCTTCAACTTCGAATGGGGCCGCCGCGTCCTCGGCCACGGCGCGCTGACGCTCGTCATCAGCGACGGCTGGGATTGCGGCGATGTCGAGGTGCTGCGCAGCGAGATCGCGCGACTGCAGCGCAGCAGCCGGCGATTGATCTGGCTGAATCCGCTGCTCGGCTCGCCAGAGTACGAGCCGTTGACGCGAGGCATTCAGGCCGCGCTGCCGTTCATCGACGACTTCATGCCTGTCCACAACCTCTCCAGCCTTGAAGAGCTCGGCGCGCACCTGGCGAGCCTGAGCGAGCGCAGGCCCGAGCGAGGTCAGCTGCGAAAGTCATCCTGAGCGCCGGAAGTTCGCCCCCGCCCAGATTCTTCGCCGTCTTCGCGGCTCAGAATGACTTCGGCGGAATCGGCCCTCTCCAGCTGCGGTTTAGACACGCGCAACCACATCTCCGGAACAGATCCCTGTGCCGAGTGCGAGACATTCCCGCAAGTGTCTCGCGGCGTGATTGGGCGCACGGCCCCGTCGTGCAGCCGCACCTAAGTTCCAGCCCAGCAAACAGGAGGAATATCAGTGAAACGACTTCTCTCGGTCATTACCCTCGGACTGCTTGTAGCGGTCCCTAGTTTCGCGAGCCGGCGTGTACTGCCGCTCGTCGGACATGCTCCCGGCGCCCAGGGCACGTTCTGGACGTCGGATCTTCAGATTTCCAGCAAGAGCGCACTGGCGCAGCACATCACGCTGCGTTTTCATCCCAACGGACAGCCTGAGGTCGACCGTTCGATCGATCTGCTCGGCAACGAGTCGGTGCTGCTCGAAGACGTCGTCCATCCAGAGCACTTCGGCCGGACGGACGACACCACGTGGATTGGCGAGCTCGAGATCGAGTCCAATGACGACTTCTCAGCCACGGCCCGCACGTTCACGCACGACAGCAATCGCAACGACGACAACGGGACGTTCGGCAGCGTCGACGATTCGATGGATCCTTCGCTGCTTCCGACAGGCGGCACCGTCACCGGCATCAGGGTCGACGACAGCTTCCGTTCGAACATTGCCCTGACCAACGCAACCGACCACAGCGTGACGGTTCATTTTGACATTCGCCGCCGCGACGGATCGGTCGCCGCGCATGACGACGTTCCTGTCGGCGCGCACCAGACCGCGCAGATCTCCGCCGGCCGATACTTGCAGCCGGGTGACGACAAAGCGTTCTCGATGAACTGGAGTTCCGACGACAAAGCGTTCGTCGTCGTGAGCACCGTCGATCAGAAGTCCGGCGACCCGACGAATTACAGCTCGGTCGGCGCACCGAGCAGCACGCTGTTCTTTCCCCTCATCGGCAAGACCGCCGGTGCGAACGGCACGTTCTGGACGACCGAGCTCAATGCGACCAATTCCGAGGATCGGTCGGGACAGGTGGAGGTGGAGTATCAGGGCGATGACGGCGTGCACAAGACGGCGAGCTTCTCGATTCCGGCGCGCGGCAGCTTCCACAGCGACGACATCTTCCAGGAGCTCGGCGTTTCCAGCGGCTCCGGTTTCATGAACATCACCTCGACCGTCGCGCTCAACGCGTCGGCTCGCGTCTTCAACACCCGTGAGGACGGCAGCACGTTCGGCTCCAACGTCGAGCCGCAGCAGCGCGCCAGCAAGTCTTCGCTCGTGCAGATTCCCGGAGTGCGGCGCGACGACAACTTCCGTCTCAACGTCGCGATCGCCGACGACAACGGCGTCGACGCGACCGGCACGATCCGCTTCTTCGACGACAAGCACAACGAGATCGAAGACCAGCAGTTCAGCGTTCCCGCGCATTCATCGCGGCAGTTCTCGGTGACCAAGACCAGCATTCACGTCGGCTCGGGTGAAATCGAAGTCGAGACCGAGCACGGCGTCCAGGTAACGGCGATCGCCTCCAACATCGACAACCACAGCGGCGACACCGTCATGCACGAGAGCGAGCAGGAGAACGAGCGCCAGCAGGAGCTCGAGATCCGCATGTCGACCAAGTCGGCTGCTCCGGGCACGCCGATCACCTTCACCGCAGTCACTCCGGCCGGCTCGCAGATCTCCAGCATCAGTTGGGACTTCGGCGACGGTTCGAGCGCGACTGGCGCTCAGGTGTCGCATGCCTATACCGCCGGCGGTGAGTTCAAGGTCACGATGCTCGTGACGCTCGCCTCTGGCGCGACGCTGCGCAAAGCGGAAGACGTCGAGATCACCGGCAACCCGCAGCAGGGTGGGGGAGCATCATCGTTCGACTTCAGCTGGACGCCGTCGGCTCCGCAGCCCGGTCAGTCCGTCACCTTCAAGGCGATCATCGGCGGCAGCGCACCGGCCGGCGCGGTGATCAAATGGACGATCGAAGGCGTCAAGACCACCGGCGCCACCGTGACGCACACCTTTGCTGCCGCGGGCTCGTATGAAGTCGAAGCAGAGCTCGAGCAGGAAGGCGGCGCCGGCACGCTGCAGGCGACGCATGAGGTTCAGGTTGGCGGCGGCACGCAGCCTCCGGGCAACGGCGCGACCGCGATCGACTTCTCGTGGTCGCCGTCCTCGCCGAAAGCAGGCGACATGGTCAGCTTCAACGCGAGTGTCACCGGTACACCGGTCGCAGGCTCGTCGATCAAGTGGCGCATGCCGGACGGCTCGCGCCCGACCGGCGCGAACGTGTCGTTCACGTTTGCGACCGCCGGCTCGTTCAGCGTCGAGGTCGAGATGGAGCAGCCCGGTAAGTCGAACATTCAGCGGCAGCGGACCGTAACCGTCGCCGCGAAGTAGCAGCAGTCGGAATCCATTGCAGTTGAGAAGGGCAGGCCCGAGCGCCTGCCCTTTTTTTGTGGAGCGCGGCCGTCCCGGCCGCAGTGGCCTGCCGTCCCGGCAGGCCACTCACAGTCGTCGCGCGTGACGCGCGGCGACTGCGGGCGGGACGCCCGCTCTCCCTTTACAATCCGCCGCGCATGCTGAACTACATCTGGTTCGCGCTGATGGCGATCGCGCT
>DASWBH010000379.1:0-11532 GCA_036390755.1 Thermoanaerobaculia bacterium | reverse complement strand
GCCAATGGGATTCGAGCAGGATGTCCGGGTTTGTCTCTGAACGTCTGAACGATTGATGTGCGGAGAAATATCAACCCATTCGGGTGATTTTGCAAACTGCGCGGTGTGGAGGAGACGCTTCAACGCCAGATCGCGTCGAGCCGCAGAGAAAAAAAGAAGGGCGGCCCCAGCGGGCCGCCCTTTCGTGGTCGTTCTAGAACGTGGCGTCGAGGAATGGCCGGAGCTTCTTCGAGCGGGACGGATGGCGCAGCTTGCGAAGCGCCTTCGACTCGATCTGACGGATGCGCTCGCGCGTGACGTTGAACGAGCGGCCGACTTCCTCGAGCGTGTGCTCGGCTCCGTCGCCGACGCCGAAACGCATCTTCAGCACCTGCTCCTCGCGGGGAGTGAGCGTGCGCAGCACCTTGGAGGTCTGCTCCTTGAGATTCGCGACGATCACGTGGTCGATCGGCGAGATCACGCCGCGATCCTCGATGAAATCGCCGAGATGCGAGTCTTCCTCTTCTCCGATCGGAGTCTCGAGCGAGATCGGCTCCTGCGCGATCTTCATGATCTTGCGGACCTTCGAGACCGGCATGTCCATCCGCTTCGCGATCTCTTCGGCCTGCGGCTCGCGGCCGAGCTCCTGCACGAGCGCGCGCGAGGTGCGCGTGAGCTTGTTGATCGTCTCGATCATGTGCACCGGGATGCGGATGGTGCGGGCCTGATCGGCGATCGCGCGGGTGATCGCCTGCCGGATCCACCACGTCGCGTACGTGGAGAACTTGTATCCGCGGCGGTACTCGAACTTCTCGACCGCCTTCATCAGACCGATGTTGCCTTCCTGAATCAGGTCGAGGAACTGGAGCCCGCGGTTCGTGTACTTCTTGGCGATCGAGACGACGAGGCGAAGGTTCGCCACGATCAGCTCCTGCTTGGCCTGATCGGCTTCCTCTTCACCGGAGCGGATCTCGCGGATCGTCTTCTTCAGGTCGTCGTGGGTCGTGCCGTAGAACGTCTCGAGCTCGGTGAGCTTCTCCTGATATTTCTGCAGACGGCGGCGGTAGAAGTCGCGGCGCGTCTTGTCCTTCTCGCGCTTCAGCGCCTGGTCGTCCTTGCGGATCATCGCTGCGGACTGCGACAGCTCGCTGTCGATGTCCTTCAGCTTGTTGATCATGCGATTGCGCGTCTGCGGCGTGAAGTCGATCTGGCGCATGCACTCCTCGAGCAGCTCCTCAACCTTGAGGAGGCTCTTCTGCGTGGTGGCCAGATTGCGCTGCGAAAGCTTCTTCGGCTCGGTCAGCTTTGCGCGCGCGTCCTTGATCTTCCTGTCGAGCTTCGCGATGTCTTCGAAGATCGCCATGATCTCGTTGATCTTGTTGATCGTCGAAGCGGCGAGCTTCGGTTCGCCGTTCTCGTCCGGAGCGACCGGCTCGTTGATCGTGTCGTCGGTGACGGCGAGATCGATCATCTCTTTGATGACGCGGCTGTCCTTCTTCGCGCTCTCGTAGATCTTGAGGATCTCTTCGAGGATGATCCGGTTCTGCGAGAGTGCCTTGTAGACGCGGCGCTCGCCCTTTTCGATTCGCTTTGCGATCTCGACTTCGCCCTGGCGGTCGAGGAGCTTGACCGTGCCCATCTCGCGCAGGTACATGCGGACCGGGTCGTTGGTCTTGTCGACGATGCCGCTGGCGGCCGCGACGATGTCGGCCTGCACTTCTTCGCGCTGATCGACTTCCTTCTCTTCGATGGCGCCGTCGATGGTGACGATCGCCTTCGTCGAGGTGGGGATGGGCTGCTTGTCGGCGTCTTCGATGACGTCGATGCCGAGGTCGTTGAAGCGGATGTAGATTTCGTCGAGCTCTTCGGGAAGGCTCGTCACTTCTTCAGGGAGGACTTCGTAGATCTCGTCGTAAAGGAGAAAGCCTTTTTCCTTTCCCAGTGCGATGAGCTGCTTGACCTCGACATATTTCTCTTCGACGCTCAACTCGCCGACCCCCTCTTCCAGAATGGACTCCTGTTCCATATTCGCAGTCCGCAGGCGGTTCGTCATGGTCGTTCCTGGCTCCTCACTGGTTGGGCTCTAGCGCCCCGAAGCGGTCCCTCGAGACCTTGACTCGGATTTCGGACAACAGCGTTCGCCGAAAGGCGGGTCCAGGTATCGTTTCGAGGACAATCTTGTAATCTTGAGAGGACGATAATTATTTCACGCTGCGGGAGATACGCATCTTGTCAGCAAACAACTTCGCGACACGGTCGCGGTCGCCGGCTCTCTCCGCCTCCACAATCTCTCGTTGAATCTGTAGTTTCCGCCGCTCCAGATAGCTTTCTTCAAGGGGCCGGAGGTTCTCATCAATGCGATGGATGCTCTGATCGTCAAGATCGTCTCTGAGGGTCAACTCGGAGAGCAGCGTCAGTTCGGCCTCGCCCCTAAGATGGGTCGAGATTTCTCCGAAATCAATAGATTGTCCCACCTGAAGGTAATTTTTTATGGTAGAAAACAGGGTTCTGCACGCAGCGTCGTCGAACAGGTCCTCGTGCACACGTTCCGCGACACCCGCCGGTAACTTTCCCTGAAGCGCCGCCGCGAGGATGACCTTCTCGGCTGAGGCCGTCGGAGGAGAGACCCGCCGTTCTGCCTGTGATCCGTGAGCCTTGCCGCGCACGCGCGACCACACCACATCGAACTCGAGATGGAACGCGTTTGCGATCCGCTGCGCGGCGTCGTTGCGCACGACCGGATCCGTCACCGCGCCGAGGAGCGGGACGAAGTTCTCGACACGCTCCGACTTCTCACGGCCGGAGAGCTGCGCCGCTCCCGCTGCCCACTCCTTGAGCCCGAACTGGAAGACATCGGTCGCGTTGCCGAGGAGCTCGAGGAAGCGATCGATGCCGTGCTTCTGCACGAGCGAGTCGGGATCCTTCTCGCCCATCAGGTCGAGGACTTCGACGAAGAGACCTGCGGAGAGGAGCACGGGTGCCGCGCGCAGCGTCGCGTGACGGCCGGCTTCGTCGCCGTCGTAACAGATGACGACGCGACGCGTGTAGCGGCGCAGCAGCGATGCTTGTCCGGAAGTGAGCGACGTACCCATCGACGCGACCACGCCCGGAACACCGGCGTGATCGATCGCAATCGCGTCGAAGTAGCCCTCGACGAGAATGGCCCGATCGATCTTTCGCATCGCATCTTTCGAGCGATGGAGGTTGTACAGCAGCCGTGACTTGTTGAAGATCTCCGACTCGGGCGAGTTGAGGTACTTTGGCTCGCTGCCGTCGAGCGAACGTCCGCCGAATCCCACGAGTGCTCCCGTTTCCGAATGAATCGGGATGATCAGCCGGTTGCGAAAGCGATCGTAGTAGCCGGTCTTCTCCTTGCGCGGCGTGATGAGCCCGGCCTTCTCCAGTTTCTGCTCGCCATGCTTTCCGCTCAGGCGCCGCAGGATGTAATCCCACGACTCGGGCGCGTAGCCGAAGCCGTACTTCGTGACGATCTCCTTCGGCACGCTGCGCTCGTGCAGGTAACGCGCAGCGGGATTGTCGGGAAAGCCGAAGGCCTGATGAAAGGCGGCAGAAGCGTCGTCGATGACGTCGAGCAGGTCGTCCTTGTCGCTGTCGCGCGACGTGCGTGTCCGCTTCGGCAGCTCGATGCCGACGCGCGACGCGACATGCTCCACCGCCTCCGGGAACGTGAAGCGTTCCGTGAGCGTGAGGAACTTGAACACGTCGCCGCCCGTGCCGCAGCCGAAGCAATAGAACAGACCCTTGTCGCGGTCGACGTGAAACGACGGTGTCTTCTCGCGATGAAACGGACAAAGGCCCTTGTAACTCTTGCCGGCAAGCTTCAGCGGCGTGACTTGCGAGACGAATTCCACCAGATCCGCTGCGCTGCGGACCTGCGCGATCAGACTGTCGTTGAGGTCGAGGAGAGTCACGGCTAACGGTGACTACGCGTCAAGTACGGCGATCGTCGCACCATCTCCTCCTTCGTTGTCCGCTCCCGGTCTCCACGACTTCACGGCCGGATGTTTGCGCAGGTAGTCGCGAATCGCGGTGCGCAGCTTTCCGGTGCCGAATCCGTGGATGATGCGCACCGCCTGCTTGCCTTCGAGCAGCGCGCGGTCGAGGAACCTGTCGGATTCTTCGAGCGCGTCATCGACACGCTGGCCGATCAGATTCAGCTCCGCTGAAATTTGAGGTCGCAGGTCGCTCGTGGCCGGTCGCAGATCTTTCCTCTCCTGCGGCCTGCGACCCGCGACCTGCGACTTGATCGGCACGAGGCCCTTGACGTCGACGGTCATTCTCTTTCCGCTGACGTTCAGCACCGCCTTGGCGCCGTCGATCGATACGACGTCGCCGGTGACTTTGAACTTCCGGTGCTCGGCGCGATCGCCGACGCGGACCTCGCGCTGTTCCCCCGGAGCGAACTCGATCGCCTGATCCACCGACTTCGTCAGCGTGCGCACGACCTCGGCCGCGTTGACGTTCGCGCGCGCCGCGCGATCGGCTTCGCGAAGGCTGCGAATCTCGGCGGCGACCTGACGCGCCACGTCATCGCGCAGACGCTCGAGCTCTTCGCGATAGGACGTGCCCACGCGCGCCCGCTCCGCTTCGAGTCTGGCGCTCTGTTCGGTCGCTTTCTGCTGCGACGCGTTCAGTTCGCCCCGAACGCGCTCGAGCTCATCGCGCTGTGCGTTGACTTCGCCCATCCGGCGTTGCAGCTCTGCAAGCAGCTGATCGGTCTCGCCGTAGCGGTCGCCGAGGCGCGCGCGAGCGGTCGCGATGATCGAAGAGGGGAGGCCGATCATCTGCGCGATGTCGATCGCGCGGCTGCGGCCGGGGATCCCGACGTTCATGCGGTACGTCGGCTGTCCCGTCGCGGAATCGAATTCCATCGACGCGTTCACGATCCGCTTGTCGTCGACGGCGAAGCCCTTCAGCGCCGACAGATGTGTTGTGACGATGAGGAGGGCGCCGATATTGAGCAGGTGTTCGATCGTGGCGGCGGCTAGGGCGGCACCTTCTTCGGGATCGGTACCCGAGCCGAGCTCGTCGAGCAGCACCAGCGAGCGATCGGTTGCCTTCGTCACGATGCGCTTGAGGCGCACGAGATACGCGGAGAACGTCGAGAGATGTTCGAGCACGCTCTGGTCGTCCCCGATCAGAACGTGCAGCGCGTCGACGACCGGAATCACGGTTCCATCCGAGGCGGGGACCGGCAGTCCGCTCATCGCCATCGCGACGAGGAGGCCAGCCGTCTTCAGCGCAACGGTCTTGCCGCCGGCGTTCGGTCCGCTGACGATGAGTGCGCAGGCTTTGTCGTCGAGATCGATCGTGATCGGCACGACCTTCCGGTCCGACGGCTCCTCATCGAACGCGCCTTCGCGCGCTGCGGCGAGACGCTCGTCGAGCAGCGGATGGCGCCCTTCGACGATGTGCAGTGCGCCATCCGAGAACTGCGGCCGGGTGGCGCCGACCGCTTCGGCGAACTGCGCGGACGCCTGCAGCGCGTCGAATTCTCCGCCGATCTCCACTCCCTGGCGGATCGCATCGGCCTGATCGAACAGAAGTCCGGAGATGAACTGCGTGATGCGCGCGATCTCCTCGCGCTCCTGCATCAGGAGATCGGCAAGTTCGTTGTTGATCTCGACGGCGGCGATCGGCTCGATGAAGAACGAAGCGCCGGAGCCGGAGCGCTCGTGCAGGATTCCGGGCACCGCCGCACGCCGGTCCGCGCGGACCGGAATGCAGTAGCGATCGGTTCGCTGGACGATGAGCGGCTCCTGAATCGCGTCCGGATTGCGATTCATGATGTCGTTCAGCAGGCGCTGGATCGCGTTCCGTTTCGCGTGAATTTTCGTGCGGATTGCGCGGAGCTCGGCTGACGCTTCCTCGCGCAGCTTGCCGTCGCGCGTGAAGTACTTGCTCGTCTTGTTCACGAGCTCGGCGAGATCGGGAATGGTGCGCGCCAGCTCGATCAGCCTCGGATAGTCCTCGCCTCGAACGAAGGTCTCGCGAACGGCCTGCGTCGCCCGGACCGCGCGCACCACCTGCCACGCTTCCTCGAGATCGACGACCGTGTCGCGCGCGAACAGCGGCGCAACGTCGGTCAGACCGGCGAGAGGAAGCAGACCGTCGCTGATATAGAAGCGGACGATCTCGGCGAGCCGCGCGTGCGCGTGCTCGCACTCCTTCATCGTGCGCAGCGGCCGCCGGCGCGCGACGGCCTCCTTGCCGGGAGCGCTCTTCGCCTCCATGGCGACGAGCGTCAGGACGCGATCGAATTCGAGTGTGTCGAGGTTCGACTGCACTTGTGTGGGCTCAAAACAAAAGGGACTCGGAAATCATCCCCGAGTCCCTCATTGTTCGTTGGCGGTTCGAATCAGTAAGCGCCGCGGCGCTCTTCGGCGAGTTTCCGGAGCACCTTCTTCCGTGCAGCGATGGCTTTCCGTTTCCGTTTCGTGCTCGGCTTCTCGTAATGCTGGCGCTTCTTCAGCTCGGAGAGGATCCCCGACTTCTCGCATTTGCGCTTGAAACGGCGCAGTGCGTTTTCGAACGTCTCGTCTTCTTTGACGTGAACGAGAGGCATTCCTCGATCCCCCCCTTCTTTCTTGCGTTGGGTTGCTGAGGCGTGAAGCCACAACATTCTAGAGGCCAGCAGAAGCTTGGTCAACGCGTTCGTTCGGCGTCTGTCTGCCTCGAGATCGTGCAAACTGCGACCGCGCCTAATCCATTCCGCAGCCTGTAAATCGCTGATGCAGCGCCGCTTGTACGCTAGACATGCTCACAATAAGTTCTCACGCGATGAGGAGGCCCTCCACGCGGGCGATGATCGCGTCGATTGCCACCTGGTTTTCGCCACCTTCCGGAATGATCAGGTCGGCGTGACGCTTGGACGGCTCGACGAACTCCTCGTGCATCGGCCGGACGGTGGTGACGTACTGCTCGACGACCGACTCGAGCGTGCGGCCGCGCGTCTTGATGTCGCGCACGAGCCGGCGGACGAAACGGATGTCGGCGGGCGTGTCGACGAACAGCTTGATGTCGACCCTCTTCCTCAGCTCCGGCTCCGCGAGAACGAGGATGCCTTCGACGATGACCACCTTCCGCGGCTCGATGCGCTGCGTATCGGTCCGCCGTGAATGCGTGGTGAAGTCGTACATCGGTATCTCGACCGACGAGCCTTTGCACAGGACGTCGAGATGGCGCACGAGCAGCTCGGTCTCGAGCGAGTCGGGATGATCGAAGTTGATCTTGTGGCGCTCCTCCGGCGTGAGCGCGTCGAAGTTCCGGTAGTACGAGTCGTGTGCGATCCACTCGATGCGATCTTTGCCGACGCGGTCGTAGATCGCGCGCGCGACCGTGGTTTTTCCGGAGCCGGTCCCGCCGGCGATCCCGATGATGACTGGCTTCATCGAGGCGCGGCGCCTAGCCTCCCGATTGCTCCTCGAGCTCCGCTTCCGTCATGAACTCGGTCGGATCGTCGTTGCCGCAGGTGTGGCACATGATCGAGACGAGCTTTCCTTTCGGGTCGTACTCGAACTGGTACGTCGGAGTCTCGCACTGGAGACAGATCAGGTATTCGGGCTCATCCATGTGAGCGTAGAGGATAACTCACTGCGCCTGTTCGGGCGAGACACCGAAGGCCGGCTGGACGAAACGGGCCGTATTCGTCGCGTTTTCGATCACGGACGCGTACACGTACGTCTGGGGCGAGGCGGTCTCGACGACGACCGCGAAGTGGTCGCCGTTCGTGATCAGCGGGAACGCGGACTGGATGGACATGTGCCACAGCGTGTTTGGCAGGAGCGACACACGCGTCACGGCGACGTTGCGGCCGGCCACGCGCTGCAGGGCGAGCGTGAACTCCGCCGGCGCGTCGCCGAGATTCGCAAGTCCGACGTTCGTGCGGAACTCGTCGCTGAAGGAGAGCTCACGGAGAACGCGAACGGGGAAGTACGTCGAGCCGTAGCTGATCGCGATCGGCTGCGGGGGGAAAACGTCGTTGCCGCGCGTCCCGTACGCGATGGCGCTGATCGTCGCCGAGCGGCGGTTGTTCGTCTGGACGACGAGCGGCGACAGACCGTTGTCGACGCCGAGGGCGGATGCGACATCGTTGAACCGCACAGTCGCGCCGGGGTCGAGCGGCAGCATCACGAAGTTCGCCTCCGGTGCGGCCGGCATCGTCAGCATGACCGTGACCTGCGAACCGGCGTCGTTGCGCAGTTCCACGTCAGTCCGCCAGCGCACGTTCCCCGCGCCTGTCACGCTGCCGACGACCGGCACGATCACCGTCGACATCGGCGGCGGCTGCTGGCCGGGAGCGGCCGCGGCGACGAGCAACACGGCGGCTGCAAACCAGAGTCTCATCGGTTCGTTGACGTTTGCTCGCTCACGGTGGTTTCAGACGAAGTGCGGCCGCAACACCCGCGCCCCGACGACGAGGAGCTTCTGCAGCGGCGACAGCGAGAGCCTCGCGCGGATCACCATCAGCGGATCTTTGCGCAATTTCGCGAGCACGGTCGCGTAGATCCCGCCCATGAGCAGCGTTGGAAAACGCGCATCGAATGACAGCTCGCCCAGCAGTGGCTCGGCGGCGCGGAAGTAAGACTCGGCGCGGTCGATCTGGAACGCGATGAGCGCCCGCATCGCCTCGCTCTGCACCCGGTTGAAGAGGTCCGCCTCTGCCACGCCGAAGCGGCGCAGATCCTCCTGCGGAAGATATACGCGGTCGCGCGAGAGATCATCGCCGACGTCCCGTGTGATGTTGGTCAATTGCAGCGCCGTCGAGAGACTTCGCCCGTGCTCGATCGCGCTGTCCGACCTGTAGCCGAAGATTGCGAGCGACATGTCGGAGATCGAGGCGGCGACGAGATCGCAGTACCGGAGCAGTTCATCGAAACTCTCGTAGCGGCTCTTCACCATGTCCTGACGGCAGCCGTCGATCAGCGCAATGAAAGCACTTTTCGGAATCGCGAAATGCTTGAGCGCGTCGGCCAGGGCGATCGTGATCGGATGACCTGGGCGGCCGGCGTAGCAGTTCTCGAGCTCGTCTTGCCATTGATCGAGATCGTTGATCGCAGATCGAGGATCGCCGTGCTCGTCGACGATGTCATCGGCGTATCGGCAGAACGCATATGCCGCGTACACGGCGCGACGCTTCGTTCGCGGGAGGAAACGGAATCCCACCGAAAAGTTCGCGCCGTGCTTGTGCGCGATTTTTCTGCAGAACGCGTACGCCTGATCGACGTTCATACCGGCTGCACCGGTCCCAGCGGCGGGACCTTCATCTCTGTGTCGCGAGCGCGGCACCAGTGCTCGGCCGGCTTGTGCAGACATCGCCCGCGGTGACGCCACACGCGCCGCACGAGCGGGGCGAGCAGCGACTTCCACCACGTCCGCTGGTGCCATCCGTTGAGATAGCTGTGGAAGTCGCGGGCACGCGAGGCCTGGCGCACGAACATCGACAGTCCCGCGTTGCCGCCTGTCTCGTACAGAAAGCGATTGACGAGACTCGTCTCCTGCTTTGCAGCGAATTCGCTACGCCACAGTTCGTCGAAGTCGCGCTGTTCGAGGATGCTTTGCGCCGCAAGGTATCCGCTCGTCAGCGCATAGCGGATGCCGAGGCCGAAGAGGTAGTCCTGAAAACCGGCGGCCTCGCCGACGAAGAGAGAATCGCCGGCTGTGGCGCGCTCCTTCAAGTGGAAATTCATGTATGAGTAGCCGGTGCGCGTCGCGGCCGGAGTCGAGAAACGATGCAAGCGCTGCGCAGCGGCGAGCGAATGGTCGAAGTATTCGTCGATCCGTTTAAAGTCGGCGACGATCGCGCAGCCGAACGTCGCGTTTCCTTCGAGGATGAACAGGTACGAGTAGCCGCCCGGCGACAGCTCGTGGTTGAAGAAGACGTCGACGCGCTCCGGTTCATCGGTGCGCCAGGTCATCTCGCGCGCGAGACCGTCGGGCGCGGCAGGACCGGTCGCGACAATGTCCGCCTGCGCCAGGCGCGAGTTGAAGATCACCCTGACTCCGGCCGCGCGCGCCTGCGCGAGCAGACCGCGATCGAGCGTGCCGTCCTCCGCACCGCGCCGGATGAAGTAACCGTACGGCTCCTTGCTGCGGATGACGCGCGGAACTCCGCGATGATCGTAAAACGTCGCCCAGTCGGCAGGGCGAAAGTAGAAGTTGCGCTCGATGCCGATGCGGTCGAGCAGCTCGGGAACGCTCTCGCGTTCTGAGGCGCCTTCGATGATCTGGAGGTCGCCGATGAAGCGTTTGCCGACGTCCGGCTTCGCTTCGTGGACCTCGACGGCGCGACCTGCACGAGCCAGCACGATGGCGGCGGTCAGACCAGATGGCCCCGCGCCTGCAATACGAATCGTTTGCATCTCCGGGCATCTTATCGTTCTGATACAGACGTGAATTCCGTAAGTGCTACACCGACTGATGTTCCGCAGCCTGCGGTGAAGCCGCGGCCGCGAGCCGGCTTCGCGATGCTCGTGGCCGCGGGAATCCTGCTGAGCCGCATCGCCGGTCTCATTCGCGAGCGGGTCTTCGCCCACTATCTCGGCAACTCGGCCGCGGCAGGCGCCTTCAAGGCCGGGTTGAAGATCCCGAATTTCCTGCAGAATCTTTTCGGCGAAGGCGTTCTCTCCGCTTCGTTCATCCCCGTTTATGCGCGGCTGATCGCCAAAGACGACGAGGAGATGGCGGGCCGTGTCGCCGGCGTCATCGCCTCACTCCTCGGCGTGGTCGTAGGCGGCATCGTTCTGGTGTGCGTGCTGATCACGCCGTGGATCATCAATCTGATCGCGCCGGGATTCGAAGGCGAGGTGCGCGCGCTGACGATCCGCGTCGTACAGATCCTCTTTCCGGCCACAGGTCTCCTCGTGCTCTCGGCGTGGTGTCTCGGTGTGCTCAACAGCCATCGCAAGTTCTTCCTGTCCTATGTCGCGCCGGTGTTCTGGAACGCGGCGATGATCGCGACGCTGGTCTTTTTCGGCCATCGCGTGACGCAGGGGAACCTCGCGGTGGCCTTATCGTGGGGCACAGTCGTCGGTTCAGCATTGCAGTTCGGCATTCAGGTGCCGTTCGTCCTGAAGTACGCGCCGCGGATCCGGCTGTCGCTGCAGACGTCCCTGGAGCCCGTGCGCGAAGTGATTCGCAGTTTCGGTCCGGTGGTCGTCGGGCGTGGCGTCGTCCAGCTCTCCGGCTACATCGACCAGGTCATCGCGAGTTATCTGACGGCGGTGACGGTCTCCGCGCTTGCCTACGCGCAGACGATTTACTTTCTGCCGATCAGCCTTTTCGGCATGTCTGTCGCCGCCGCCGAACTGCCGCAGATGTCGGGCACCGTCGGTGACACGGAAGAGGTCAACGCGTCGCTGCGGAAGCGGCTCGAGCGCGGGCTGAGGCAGATCGCGTTCTTCGTCGTGCCGTCGATCGCAGCGTTCATCTTCACCGGACGCGTGCTCGTCGCGGCGCTGTACCAGACCGGCGAGTTCAAGAACGACGACACGCTGCTGGTCTGGTACATCCTGGCCGGATCGACCGTGGGAC
>DASWBH010000378.1:0-12265 GCA_036390755.1 Thermoanaerobaculia bacterium | reverse complement strand
CCTTTGGCCCAACCCGCTTTCGGCGGCACCCACGCCGGGTTCCACACGATCTTGCGGATCGTGAAGTTGCCGGTCGGCGTCGAATGCCCCGTCATTCCGGGAGAGATCTGATAGCTCGCGAGAACGTGGTTCTGCGCGTCGCGAACGTCGAGCGTCTTACCTCCGACTGTGACTTCGAGATGGATTTGCGCGCTCGCGGCAGCCGAGACCAGCAGCGCAAACGCGAATGCGGTACCCGTTTTCATACAGGCTCTTTCTGCAGGTTTCGTGCTATGAGTAATGGATGCGACGCTTCTTCCCTTTCATCGCCATCGTCATCATTTCGTTACCGATGTTTGCCCAGCGCGCGCCAAAAACGCAGAAGCCGCCGTTGCACGGACGCCACTGGATGGCGATCACGGGGAAACCGCTCGCCGCAACAGCCGGCGCGATGATTTTCCAGAAGGGCGGGAATGCCGTCGATGCCGCGGCGGCGATGATCGCCGCATGCTCGACGATGTGGGACACGTTGAGCTGGGGCGGCGAGACGCAGGCGCTCATCTACAACCCCCACACCGGCAAAGTCATCGGCCTCAACGCCCTGGGCTGGGCGCCGACCGGCGCGACCGTCGAGTACTACCGCTCGAAAGGCATCACCGACCGTCCGCCCGAATATGGCCCGCTCGCCGCGGTCACTCCCGGCACGCCCGGCGGAATCATGATGATGGAGGCGGAGTACGGGAAGCTGTCGCTCAAAGACATCCTCGAGCCGTCGATCCAGATGGCGGACGGCTACGCAATCGAGGCCGAGCTCGCGAACACGATCGAGCACTACAAGAACTGGATCAAGCAGTGGCCGTACTCGCGCGCGGCGCTGCTGCCGCATCTGAATTCCGCCGCGGCCGCGAGCGCCCCAACGACGAGCAACTCGCAGAGCAGCTCGCCGGTTCCTCCGCAGGACCGTCCGGTGACCGGCGCGATGACCGGACCGCGCGAAGGTCCGGAGCCGGGAGAAATCTTCAAGCAGCCCGATCTCGCCGCGACGCTGCGCAAGCTCGTCGACGCTGAGCAGCAGGCGCTCGCCGCCGGCAAGAACCGCAAGGAAGCGATCTACGCCGCGTTCGACCGTTTCTACAAAGGCGACATCGCGCAGGAGATCGCGCGCTCGACGCAGGAGCAGGGCGGCCTGATCACGGTCGAGGATCTGGCCGCGTGGAAGCCGCACTTCGAAGAGCCGGTCAGGACGAGCTACAAAGGCATCGATGTCTACAAGCTCACCGTGTGGACGCAGGGACCGGCGATGCTGCAGGCGCTGAACATCCTCGAGAACTTCGACCTGAAGTCGATGGGGTACAACACGCCGCAGTACATCAGCACGGTCTATCAGGCGATGAGTCTCGCCTTCGCCGATCGCGATTTCTACTATGGCGATCCGTCGAGGCCGCCCCTCGAGCCGGTGCGCGGTCTGCTGTCGAAGGAGTACGCGCGCGAACGCGCCAAGCTCGTCAATGCGACGCAGAACAACGCCGACATCGGTCCGGGCGATCCGTATCCGTTCCAGGGGGAGAAGAATCCGTATTCCGATCTGCTGAAGAACTGGGCGTCGACCTTGCGCGTGGCGTCGACGCGTGCGGAGCTCGAGCAGCTGAGGCGCGCATTCCTCGCGGGAACGACGTCCGTGGAAGCGGCTGATGAAGAAGGCTGGGTCGTGTCGGTGACGCCGAGCGGCGGCTGGACGCCCGCGGTCATCGCCGGCCACACCGGCATCGGACTCTCGCAGCGCGCGCAGAGCTTCGTCTTCCGCCGCGAGGAGAATCCGTTCAACGTGATGGAGCCGCGCAAGCAGCCGCGCGTGACGCTCACGCCGACGCTCGCGTTCAAGGACGACAAGCCGTTCCTCTGCTTCTCGGTTCAGGGCGGCGACACGCAGGACCAGAATCTTCTGCAGCTGTTCCTCAACGTCGTCGAGTTCGGGATGACGATTCAGCAGGCCACCGAGGCGCCGAACTTCAACAGCTCGCAGATGCGCGCGTCGCTGGCGGGGTTCCGTCCGGAAGCGGGCGGCATTCTGCTCAGCAACACCACGCCGCCCGAGGTGCGCAGCGCGCTGGAGAAGATGGGATACCACGAGCGATTTGGCGATCGCACCTCCGGCCCGCTGAACGCGATCGAGTTCGACCAGAAGCACGGCACGTTCTGGGGCGGCTCATCGAACAACGGCGAGGATTACGGGATCGCCTGGTAAACGTCGCGTGTCATTCTGAGCGCCGCAGAGCGCGAAGAATCTGGGCGGGGGAATCGCGCCCGCGCCCAGATTCTTCGCCGTCTGCGCGGCTCAGAATGACGAACGCAGCGGCAACCGCCATCAGCGGCACGATCGGCGCCCGGAACCTCGCTTCCGCCTCTCCACCCGCGGCCATGAAGATGAAATAGAAAATCGTCGCTGCGACGAGCGCCGCGGCGGCAGAATTGCGCCGCCACAGTTGCACCAGTCCGAAGATCGCGGCGATCCACAGCATCCACGTCCACGCGTGCACGGCGATCTCCGTCGCTTCCTCGGGAATGAGATCGTCGTCGACGACTTCCGCGAGCGCGTCCCAATCCGTGTCGATCATGTTCACGACAAATCCGCGCATCGTCATGAGAGCGGCGCCCCACGGATGATGCAGCAGGATCGACCGCGCCAGCGGCCCGTGATAGCGCGAGAGGTCCGCGCTCGAGATCTCGTCGACACTCTCGACGCCTTCGCCTGCTTTCACCTGCCCGGCCACGATCGCGTCGAGCTGCTTCTGCCGTTTCGTGAGCTGTGTGCGGAAGTCGCCACCGTCTTCGATCGCCAGCGCCGCGGCCGCGCGATACGACAGCATGTTGATCGCGCCGATCGATGAGATCGTGAACACGCCCGTGCGCGCCGCGTTGCGCGATGCCCACGCCACCGGCAGCGCGATTGAGGCGACGATGAACGCGATGACCGCGATCGGCCGCGCGCGCATCCACACGAGCCAGAGTGCCAGAACGCCGAACCATGCGATCGCGACCGGTCGGACGAGCACAAGCGCGCCGCACAGAAGCCCGATCGCGACGAGCCACAGCGTCGTGCGGCGGTACATCAGCAGCACGACGACCGCGAAGATCAGGATCGCGCTCAGCGTCTCTGTCAGGATCTTGTTCGAGTAGTGGATCGTGATCGTGTCGAGCGCGAGGACGAGCGCGCCGGTCACGGACGCGAATCGTGCTGCTCCGTACCTCCGCGCGAGCAGGTACACCGCGACCGCGAGCAGCGCGTACAGGAGATGCTGCACGAACACGATCGCGCCCGGCTTCGCCTTCATCGCCAGGAACGGCATCAGGAACACCGGATAACCGGGCGTGCGCAGCGTCTCGGGATCGTCCGGATCCGACGCGAAGCCGAGGCCGTGCAGCATGCCGAGAGTCGGGGCCAGATAGGTGAAGGAGTCGGGAAAGAAGTAATCGCCCTGGCTGAGGTACTGATACGCGACGTGCGTCGCCAGGACGATCAGAAAGACAAACGCGATCGCCGCGCGCTCACGCCGCATTCGAAGCAATTATGTTCTGCTGCGCAGCAGCGACTCCAGTTCGTCGATGCGAGACGCCCGGGCCCGCGCATCTTCCGGCGAGATGAGCCCCTGATGGACGAGGCTCGCGAGCGAGTCCTCGAGCGACACCATTCCCTGCCGTTTGCCGAGGGTGATCTCGGTGGCGAGGTTCTGGAGCTTGTCGTTGCGGATGTGATTGCGGATGGCGTTGTTCGCAATCATGAGTTCGACCGCGACGGAGCGCCCTTTGCCCGCCGGCCGCGGAATCAGGTGCTGCACCACGATCGCGTTCAGCGCGAGCCCGAGCTGCTGCCGGATCTGCATCTGCTGCGGCGCGGGGAACACGTCGATGACGCGGTGGATCGCCTGCGCGACGTCGCTCGTGTGCAGTGTCGAAAGGATCAGGTGGCCGGTCTCCGCCGCAGTGAGTGCGGTCGACACGGTTTCCAGATCGCGCATCTCCCCGACGAGGATCACGTCGGGATCCTGACGGAGCGCCGAGCGAAGAGCCGAAGCGAACGAAGCGGCGTCACGTCCGACTTCGACCTGCTCGATCACCGCCCTGGCGTTCCGGTGCTCATACTCGATCGGATCCTCGATCGTGATGATGTGCCGCGCCGCCGTGCGGTTGATCTCGCCGACGAGCGCCGCGAGCGTCGTCGTCTTGCCGGATCCTGTCGGGCCGCAGACGAGCACGAGGCCTCGCGTCGGCTTCACCAGCTCGGCCAGCGACGCGGGCAGATTCAGCTGCGAGATGGTCGGGATCTCCGTCGGCAGCGCGCGGATCGCGGCCGCGGTCGTGCCGCGTTGCCGGTGCACGTTGACGCGGAAGCGCCACGCGCGGCGATCCTCTTCCGATGCCGATCGCGCCAGCCGGAGCGAGAAGTCGACTGCGCCGCCGGCGTTGAGCGTTTCGCCGAGGCGGCCTGCGACGACGGAGACGAACAGGTTGTGGATGTCGTCGCTCGAAAGCGCCGGTGCATCCATCCTCGTCAGCATGCCGTTGACGCGCAGAATCGGCGGCGCGCCGGCGACGACGAGCAGGTCGCTCGCGCCGCGCTGGGCCATCTCGATGAGCAGCTGTTCGAGCGCGTTTCCCTCGGGAACGACGGCCGGTGGCGCGATGCCGCGCCCGGTCTCGAGCGCCGGTTTGCGCTCGGTCGAATTCAGCTCGCGAACGAGCTCCTCCAGCTGCGGGTCGGGAGTCAGTTTGGGCATCGCTGTAATGCTACGGTTGAGCCAGGCCGAAGGTCACGTTACCATTTCCCGAACCGACCGAATCAATGAGCTGGGACATCTTCATCCAGCAGTTCCCCGCCGGTGCCTCCCGGGTCGCCGAGATCCCCGACACGTTCATCGCTCCGCCGATCGGCCGCCGCAACGACGTGATCGCGCGCATCCGCTCCGTTCTCCCGCAGGCGGATTTCAGCGATCCGGCGTGGGGAGTTCTCCGCGGCTCCGACTACGTGATCGAGATCGGCACGGGCGATGACGAGATGTTGTACGGCATCACGCTGCACGTGCGCGGGTCCGATGAAGTGCTGCCCTACATCGAATCGATTCTGCGCGAGCTGAACCTCCGCGGGATCGACAGCTGGACCGGCGAGTTCTTCGATCCCGCCTCCGCGCCGCAGTCGCTGGCGCGATGGCGCAGCTACATCGAAGACGAAGTCTGATCGAGCGCGAGCGCACGCTCGCGAATCGCCAGCAGCATCTCCGCCCAACGTTCGCACTCGGGTGCGGGAGCTGCGTCGTCCCAGCTCCACTGATTCCCGTCGATCGTGAGCGAATAAATGACGGCGTCGGGCGTGAAGCTGCGCCGCGGATGCGACTCCGGCCGCGCCACGTGCTCGAGCCGCGACTGCTCTTCGCGCGTGATGCGCAGCTTGGTGCGGCCGTCGATCGTGGCGTCGGCGCCGTCGATGGTCACGGATCCGACACCGCGTCCGGTGAGTCCGCCCGAGGTGGTGAGCTCGATACGCATGGTTTCAATTCTCGCAGTTGATGTGTCGAACAGTAGCAGAGGAGGCCTCTATGTTCGATACATCGATCGTTCGCGCTCGCGCCATCGCCGCTCCGCGCCGGACGACGCTGCTCGTTTCCGTGTTGATCCACTCGCTTGCAATCGTCGGGGCGGTCTCGCTCACCGTCGCGTCGACGCAGCAGCCGAAGCAGCCGCCGCGTCAGCTGGAGCTATATCGCGCGGCCGAGGTTCCGACGGTTCCTCCGCCGCCGCTCGGCGTTCGCCCTCACGCGACGCCACCGCATGCGAGCCCGCCTGCAGTGCCGCGGCAGCCGGCCGCGCCGCGCCTGATCACGGCGCCGGAGACCATCCCCGAGAACACTGTGACGACGGGCCCGGACGCGATCGCCGCCACGGGACCGGTCGGCAGCAGCACTGATCCAGCCGGCGACGGACCGCTCGGCGATCCGAACGGCGTTCCCGGCGGCGTCGGCACCGGCGAGACGTCGACAGGCCCTGCAGTCGCACCGTACACGCCCGGAGTCGGCGGTGTCACCTCGGCCCGCGTGATCCGTCGCGTCGAGCCGCGGTTCCCGCAGAGTCTTGTGCACGCGGTGCGCTACGCGATCGTTGTCGTGCGCTGCGTCATCGATAAGAACGGCGACATCAGCGATCCCGAGATCGTCACGAGCTCATATCCGCCGTTCAATGAAGCCGTCCTTTCTGCATTGCGTCAGTGGAAATTCGCGCCTGGCTCAATGCACGGTCAAGCCGTCGACACCTACTTCGAGCTGACTGTGCGATTCGAGGTCAAATAGCGAAGCGGCGGGTACAGGAACTTCTTCCGCGCGTCAATAGACAATTGTTGTACAAAAAACAAGCTTTCGCTCGATTGTGCGCTCTCTCACCGGCTCTTAGGCTTGCACTACACAAAGCGCAGTGAGCTAAATCACAAGAAACGCCCAAGTTAACGCAACCGCAGTCTTGGAAAACGAGCGAGGCATCAATGTACTTCAATAGCAGGGGAGAGAAGGTTTCCCGGAGACAGTGGAAGGAGATGTACCAGGCCTTCCAGAACCGGCAGGAACTCATCAAAGCGGGTCTTACCAGTCGTCGCGATCTCTTCAAGCTCGGTCTTCTTTCCGGAGCCGGCATGCTCATTCCCAAGCGTGGTCTGAGCTGGGGCGGCAACTGCAGCTATGGCTCGACAGGCTGCGGCACGTGCGCCAGCCCCGTGACCACACCGTGGACGATGCCGATGCCGATCCCGCCGATCAAGCAGGCGCTGCCTGTCACCTCGCTGACCGGCCCGGCGCCGACGATCAATCCCAACACCGCCATCAATCCCGCGACCGGTCTGGCTTACGAAGGCCGCACGCGCGCGCATCAGGCGCCTGCCCTCGGATTTCCCTTCCCGGCGAACGGCGTCTTCACGGGCGGTCAGGCCTATCAGGTCGTGCAGCAGCAGGCGCAGGTGAGAGTCTCGCCCGATCTTCCTCTTCAGAACATCTGGACGTTCGATGGATCGAGCCCTGGCCCGACGTACGTCGCCCGCTATGGCACTCCGTTCCTCGTCCGTAACATCAATAATCTCCCATCGGCGAACGGTGGATTCGGACTGAACTCCGTGTCGACACACCTGCACAACGGTCACGTTCCGTCCGAGAGCGACGGATTCCCGCTCGATTACTTCCAGGCCGGTCAGTATTACGACCAGTACTATCCGAACGCGCTCGCCGGCTTCAATTCCACGCACAAGGCCACCAACGGCGACATTAACGAAGCGATGAGCACGTTGTGGTACCACGATCATCGCGAGAACTTCACGGCCCAGAACGTCTACAAGGGACTCATGGGCTTCTTCCTGGTCTTCAATCAGTACGACACCGGCGACGAGACAACCGGCTTCCGTCTGCCGTCGTTCCCCAACTACGACATCCCTATGGCATTCGGCGATCGCTGCTTCGATCCGACCACGGGTCTGCTCGCCTTCGACACCTTCAATACCGACGGCATCCTCGGTGACAAGTTCCTCGTCAATGGCGTCATTCAGCCCGTGCTCCATGTGAGCCCGCGCCGCTATCGTCTGCGCTGGCTCAATACCGGTCCGTCGCGGTTCGTGCAGCTCTACATCACCGATCTCGCGAATCCGACCGCCTCGCAGCCGTTCTATCAGATCTCCAATGACGGCAACCTGCTGCCGAAGCCTGTGCAGGTTCCCGCAGTCGCCCTCGGCGTCGCCGAGCGCGCGGACGTGATCATCGACTTCAAGCAGTACGCCGGAAAGACGATCTACATCGAGAACCGCCTCAATCAAACGAACGGTCAGGGCGGCCCGAGCGGCAGCGTCGTCGGCGGCGGTCAGGGCTTCCTTCTGCTCAAAATCGTCGTGGACGGCTCGGCTGTGGCCGACAACAGCGTCGACCCGGCCACGCTGCCGAGCTTTTACGCGCTGCCGAGCGTCAGTGCGTCGCCGCTGGTCACGCGCTCGTTCAACTTCGATCAGTCGCGCGACGGTCAGTGGACCGTGAACGGAGCTCTATTCGACGGCACGAAGCCGCGGTTCACAGTCACACAGAATTCACTGGAGCAGTGGAACTTCAATGGCGGCTTCGGCTGGTCGCATCCGATCCATGCCCACTTCGAGGAGTTCCAGATCATCTCCGGAGCTCCCGGCCTGTATGGCAGCAGCCGGGATGACTCGAGCAACTACAGCAGGTGGAGCAGCGAATACTGCTGGAGCGGTTGCTCCACCACCAGCAGCGGCGTGAACCTCGCGCGGAAGGACGTGGTCCGCCTCATTCCCAGCGGCAACGTGAAGGTCAAGATTCGCATGCGCGACTTCCTTGGACGGTATCCGATGCACTGTCACAACGTCATCCACGAGGACCACGCGATGATGCTGCGGTTCGACATCGGCGTCACCGGCGACACGAAGTCCAATCCGTAACGCTGACTGTCAACTGACCGGCACAAAGAACAAGGAGCGACACATGCCAGGCATTGAAAGACGACACCTTCTCGGCGGCCTCATTGCGCTGCCGTTTGCGGCCGGCACTCTGTTTGCCGGAACCGAAGATCAGCCCAACGTCTCACCGTCCGGCAGAAAGTTCGCGCCGGCCCTCGCGGGTCCTGAAGTGATGCGGAAGCGGTTCTTCCCCAATGTTCCCCTCGTGACGCACGAAGGCAAGAACGTGATGTTCTATGAAGATCTGCTCAAGGGAAAGATCGTCGTTCTGAATCTGATGTACGCGGACTGCCTGAGTCTCTGCCCGATGATCACGTCGAATCTGCTCGCTGCGCAGAAGATCGTCGCGGAGCGCGTGAAGCAGGACGTGTGGTTCTACTCGTTCACCATCAAGCCCGAGCACGACACGCCCGAGAAACTCGCCGACTACGCGAAGATGCACAACGTGCACAAGAACTGGCTCTTCATGACCGGAAAGCCGGCCGACCTGGAGATGCTCCGCATCAAGCTGGGCTACAAGGATCCTGATCCGGTCAAGGACAAGGACAAGGCGCTCCACAGCGGAATGGTCCGGTATGGCAACGAGCCGCTGGCGCAGTGGAGCACCGTTCAGGGCAGCGCGAACCCGGAGTGGATCGCCGAACAGATCACCTACGTCATTCCTGAAGCCGCCAGGACGCGGATCATTTCGTAAGGGCACACTGAGGCGCGACGGACGGACCGGCTGGGGCCTCTCCCCAGCCGGTCCATTTTTTCGTTTTTTCGACCCCGTTTACGCTTCAGGCACAATCTCATCGGCGGCCGCCGTCGGTCTGCTGAGCGACGTCACGTACGTCACGCCGACAACGCCGGCGATCGTGAGGACGGCGCCGGCCGCGCCCATCGCGTTGATCGTGTCGCCGAGGAAGACGGAGCCGAGGGCCATGGCCACGAGGACGGCCAGTTGCGAGATCACGCCGACCGTCATCGCGTCGACCCAGCGCAGGCTGAACGTCAGCGCGAGCTGCGCTCCGATCGCGAGCAGCGACGTTGCCGCGAGCGCCACCCACTCGCCGCCCATGGGCGTTTTCCACGTGTAGAGGCCGAGCGGCGCAGTCGTGACGAGTCCAAGCAGGCAGAACGCGCCGTAGACGGCCCAGGAGTTTTCTTCGCGGCGCGCCGCGCGCATGGCCGTGACCGCGACACCCGACGCGACCGCCGACAGCGCGCCGACCAGCTCCCATCGTCCGAATCCCAGCATGTCGCCGGGCGCGGCATGCGAGCGGACGACGAGGTACACACCCGCCAGCGCCACCGGCATCGGGATCAGAACTTTCGCGCTGATGTCTTCGTTGATGAACAGCACCGAAAAGAGACCGCTCCACACCGGCGCCGTGTAGTTCAGCAGCGTCGCCACGCCTGCGCTCGTGTGCTCGATCGCGAGAAAGTAGAGAAGCACGGCGAGGCCGCCGAAAAATCCGCGATAGAAGAGAAGGTCGAGACGGCGGAAGTGCATCGCCAGTCTTCGATAGCGCGCAATCGCGAACACCGGCACGAGGCCGACCGCGAACCGCACCATCGCCACTTCCGGTCCCGACAGCCGCGCCGAGGCGATCTTCGCGGCGAAGGCCATGCAGCCGAACATCGTCGCGGCAGCCACCATCGTCAGCAGAGCGCGGCGAGTGGCGCGGTGATCGCGGCCGCCCGTTTTTGCTATCGTCTCCGCCACCGCGAGCGACGATAGCACGCGGTCCGAGATGAACATCCGCTACAGAGATGCGCATCCGCGCGATGCGCGCGACATCGTCGAGTTCCAGATCGCCATGGCAGCCGAGACCGAGGACTTCGCGCTCGACCGCCACACCTGCACCCGCGGCGTCGAAGCCGTCTTCGCCGACCGCAACCTCGGCCGCTACTTCGTCGCCGACGAGGGACCGAACCTGGTCGCGTCGCTGATGATCACGCCCGAGTGGAGCGACTGGCGCAACGGCGTCGTGTGGTGGATCCAGAGCGTCTACGTGCGCCCCGAATACCGCCGCCGCGGCATCTACGCCGGCCTGTATGAGCACGTGAAGCGCATCGTCGAAGCGAACGAGATGGTGAAAGGCATCAGGCTCTACGTCGACAAGCGCAACGTCAGCGCGCAGGAGGTGTACGCGCGAATGGGCATGAACGGTGAGCACTACAAGGTGTTCGAGTGGATGAAATGAAAGGATGAAGGATGAAGGATGAAGTCGGGCCGCGCATTCATCCTTCATCCTTCATCCTTCATCCTTCATCCTTCATCCTTTAAACTCCCCCGGTGTCCCTGCGTGGAATCGCTCGCTTTGCACTTCATTCGCTGATAAAACATCCCGCCATGCTCAAGCCCGGCGACCCCGCTCCTGACTTCGACGCCACCGACCAGAACGGCCGGCCGCTTCGCCTTCGCGACATGCGCGGGCGCAAGGTCGTGCTCTGGTTCTTCCCGAAAGCGGACACACCCGGCTGAACGGCCGAAGGTTCCGGGTTCCGGGACCTCGCCGGCGAGTACGAGAAGAAGAACGCCGAGGTCATCGGCGTCAGCTTCGACAAGCCCGCTGACAACGCCGCGTTCGCGAAGAAATACAACTTCCCGTTCCGGCTGATCTCCGACGTCGATCACAAGATCGGCATCGCGTACGGCGCGAGCGACAGTCCGAAGGACGAATACGCGCGGCGCATCGCGTACGTGATCGACGAGCAGGGGAAGATCGCGCAGGCGCATCCGAAGGTCGACGCAAAGAACTACCCGCGCGAGCAACTGGCGAACTTGTAACAAGTTCGCGCAACCCTGCGCCCTCCGGTACGAATACAGGTGCAGCACCTAGCCGGAGGTTTCATGAGCTCACCCCGACGAAAGCGGAAAGTCGCACTCTTCTCGGTCATCGGTCTCGCCGTCGCCGTGCTGATCGCGTTCGGCGCGATGAAGGCGCGCGGCGGCGACAAGAAAGAACCGCAGCTGCCGGTGAAGACGGGCAAGACCGAGATCGCCGATATTCAGGTCAAGGTGACGGAGGTCGGAACGGTGGAGCCGGAAGTGAAGGTCGACGTGAAGTCGGCCATTTCCGGCAAGGTCGTCGACATCTTCCACCGCGACGGCGACGTCGTGAAGCGCGGCGAAGTCCTGGCGCGCGTCGAGCCCGACCTGAATCAGGCGCAGTCGCTCGCCGACACGAAGAACTCGCTCAGCTCGACCGAGATCCGCTATCAGCAGGCCAGGAAGAATTACGAGCAGGACCACAAGCTCTTCCTCGACGGGCTGCTGGCCATGAAGCAGAACCGAGACAGCGAAGCCGAGTACATGGCCGCGAAGCAGGAGTACGAGAAGTCCCAGGAGAAGTACAACCTGGTCGAGAAGAGCGGCATCCCCATCAATCAATCGGCGGCGAACTTTCAGGGCTCCAACGTCGTCGCGCCGATGAACGGCCTCGTCCTGACCAAGAACGTGCAGGTCGGCGAATCGATCACCTCGGGCGTGTCGTCGTTCAACGCCGGCACGATTCTGTTCACCGTCGCGGACGTGTCGAGCATGATCGTCAAGGCCGGCGTGAACGAGGTCGACATCGGCAAGATCCGCGTGGGCATGCCTGTGAAGGTGACGCTCGACGCGTATTCAAAAGTGAAGTTCAACGGCCGCATCGACCGGATCTCACCGGCCGTTCGCATCGACGACAAGGTCCGCGTGTTCGACGTCGAGATCCGCCTCGACGCGCAGGGCCGCGAGCTCCGCTCCGGCATGACCGCGAACATCGAAGTCAACGGCGAACGGAAACCGAAGGTGCTCACCGCGCCGGTCGA
>DASWBH010000377.1:0-3838 GCA_036390755.1 Thermoanaerobaculia bacterium | reverse complement strand
GAAGCCGAGAAAGTCGGCTCCGTTGTCGGCCGCAACGAGCACGTCCTGCTCGCGCGTTAGTCCGCAGATCTTGACTCTGGTCATTCCTCTTTTACTCCGCGCAGCCGGCGCAGGGCCGCGGCGCGGTCATTCTGCCGCAACAGCGACTCACCGACCAGAAAGGCATCGAAGCCGGCCCTGCGCAAGCGCCGCACATCCTCGTGTGAGGTGATGCCGCTTTCGGCGACTTTCACGGCGACGTCGGGGATTTTTTTTCCGAGCGACTCCGCAGTTCCGAGATCGACTTTGAACGTGCGCAGGTCGCGGTTGTTCACGCCGATCACGCGCGCACCTCCGTCGATCGCGCGCTGCAGCTCCTGCTCGTCGTGCACCTCGACGAGCGCGTCGCACCCGTACCGGTCGAGCACTTTGATGAACTCGCGGATCTGGCCGGCGTCGAGCAGCGACGCGAGCAGAAGGATCGCGTCCGCCCCGTCCGCGATGCCGCACAGGATCTGCGATTCCTCGACGACGAAATCCTTCATCACGATCGGCAGTCCAGCCGCACGCGACGCGCGGCGAATCCAGTCGCTCGACCCGTGAAAGAACTCGGGCTCGGTCACGATCGACATCGCCGCCGCGCCGCCGCGCCTGTACTCGTCGGCGATCACTTCCACGGTCGGATTCTCGAGGATCGTTCCCGCCGAAGGCGAGGCGGCTTTGATCTCGGCGATGATGTTCGCGCGCCGGCTGCGTAGCGCCGTGGAGAACGCGTTCGAGGGGCGCCCGCGCCTCGCCTGCGCGGCGTCGTGCCGGAGGTTCTCGAGATCGGCCGGATTTTTCAGGAGCCGCTCGCGCGTCCGCCGAACGATCTCGGCGAGGACTCCGTTCAAGCGCCGGCGCCTTTCGTCGCGGCGACGAGCTCCTCGAGCTTCGCCAGCGCGCGTCCGGTCATGATGGCCTGCCTCGCCAGGCCGACGCCGTCGCGGATCGAATCGACCGCGCCGGAGACGTACAGCGCGGCTCCCGCGTTCAGGGCGACGATGTCCTGCGTTGCGCCGTTCTTCCCCTCCAGGACCGCGCGCGCAATCGCCGCGTTCGCCTTCGCATCGCCGCCGGCGACTTCCTCGAGCCGGTGCGTGCCGACACCGCCTTCTTCCGGCGTGAAGTCGTACGAACGCACCTCGCCATTGCGGACTTCGCAGACGTGCGTCGGCGCGGAGACCGAAATCTCGTCGAGCCCGTCGCGGCTGTGCACGACCAGCGCGTGCTCGGCGCCGAGGGCGAGGAGCACGTTCGCGACGATCTCGACGAGGTGATCGCTGTACACGCCGAGAACCTGCCGCCGAGCGAACGCGGGATTCGTCAGAGGCCCGAGAAGATTGAAGATCGTGCGGACACCGAGCTCGCGGCGGACGGCCGCGACCGCGCTCATCGCCGGATGCAGCTTCGGCGCGAACAGAAACGAGATGCCGGTCTGGCGCAGAACGTCCGACATGCGCGGCGCATCGAGGTCGATGTTCACGCCGAGCTCGGAGAGCAGGTCGGCGCTGCCGCACGATGACGACACGGCGCGATTGCCGTGCTTCGCCACCTGCGCTCCCGCCGCCGCCGCCACGATCGCCGCCAGAGTCGAAATATTGAACGTTCCCCGGCCGTCGCCGCCGGTACCGCACGTGTCGACGAGGTTTTCGCGATCGACGTTGAGCGGCGTGACGCGCTCGCGCATCGCCATGGCCGCGCCGGTGATCTCTTCGACGGTCTCGCCTTTCATGCGCAGAGCGATGAGGAATGCCGACTTCTGGACATCGGAGGTCCCGCCGTCCATCACGCTGCAGAAGACCTCGTACATCGCATCGCGGTCGAGATGCTCACCGGCCACCGCGCGCCGGATGGCTGCGCCGATCATCGCGTCACCTCCAGGAAATTGCGGACGAGCTGGTCGCCGCATCCAGTCCCGAACGACTCAGGATGGAACTGGATTCCGTACAGCGGCCGCTCACGGTGCGTGATGGCCATGATGACTCCGTCTTCCGTCTCGGCGTCGACCGTGAACGCCTCGGGCAGCGATGCGCGTTCCACGATGAGCGAGTGATAGCGCGCGCTCTCCATCGGCTCGGGGCAGCTCGCGAAGAGCCGCTCGTGCCGGTGCCGCACGGCCGTCACTTTGCCGTGCACCGGCAGCCCGCCGCGGACGATCCGCGCGCCGAACGCTTCGCCCAGGGCCTGATGCCCGAGACAGACGCCGAGGAGCGGGATGTCGGTGTCGGCACGGATGAGATCGATGATCCGGCCGGCGCGGGACGGGATGCCCGGCCCGGGCGAGATCACGATCGCGCGCGGACGCCGCGCAAGCAGCTCGGCCGGGTCGAACGCGTCATTGCGCACGACGACGACCGCGCGGCCATCGAGCCGTTCGATCTGCTGCACCAGGTTGTAGGTGAAGGAGTCGTAGTTGTCTACGACGATGAGAGGACGATCAGCCGAGCCAAAGACGCGAGTCGCTGAGGACTGACGACTCGTTCTCCAATGCGGGGGCTTTCATGGTGCGCGGAAGGATAACACGGGATTCGGGATTCGGAGTTCGGGGTTCGCTGTTCGGGATTCGCTTTCGTCCTCCGAATCCCGAAACCCGAATCCCTAATCCCGCATCGGCACCACTGTGCCCTCTTCCTCCGACTGCATGGTCAAGCGCAGTTTGGAAGATTGCAGCGGCACGGCCTCGATCTGCTCGAGCGAAGCCAGGTCCTTTCCGCTTCCCGCCATCCGTTGCATCTCTTCGCCTTTCGGCCAGAGGCGCGCGTCGATCGAGCGGATCGCCTCGTTGTACTTCTCGACGGTTTTCGAGAGCCGGCCGCCGACTTCGCTCAGCAGCTCCATGACTCTGACGAAACGGTTGAACAGCTCGACGCCCGCGTCATGCATCCGCTTCGCGTTCTCCTCGGTCTTCTCCGCTTTCCAGCCGGCTTCGACGGCGCGGAGCAGCGGAATGAGGATGGCCGGCGAGGCGATGAAGATCTTTCGCTGGACGGCCGACTCGAAAAGGTCGGCGTCGTTCGGGAGGAACTGCTCGCCCGGGACGAACATTACGACGAAGTCGAGGCTTTCGCCGAGGGCGTTCTGGTATTCCTTGCGGCTGAGCGAATCGACGTGACGCCGAAGCAGTGCCTTCCGTTGCTCTTCGTCGCCGTCGACGGTGACCGGCGCCTTCGAGTCGACGGCGATGACTCGTTGATTCGGAAGGCGGATGAGCATGTCCGGGCGAAGGCGGCGGCCGTCGTCGGATTCGATGGTCTCCTGCACGAAGAAGTCGCAGTACTCGGTCATCCCGGCGAGCTCGACGCAGCGCCGGAGCGTGATCTCGCCCCAGTTTCCGCGCGTCGTCGGCGACTGCAGGACGTTCGCGAGCCGCGTCGCTTCACGCTGCGCGGACTCCTGAACCGTCAGCAGCGAGCGGATCTGCTCCTGCAGTCCGCCGTAGGACTCGATGCGCATCTGCTCCGACTTCACGAGCTCGCCGCGATAGTTGTCGACCATCTCCCGCAGCGGCTTGAGCAACGCGTCGATCTCGACTCTTTTCGTCTCGAGCGAGCCGTCGACCTGCCGTTTGTTCATCTGCACGAGCGTCTCGCTCACCGTGGCGAACGCCTTCTGCGCCTCGGCCACGAAGAGGTTGCCGATGTCCTCGCGCGACCGCTCGCTCTGCGTCGCGCGTTCCTCCGCAACCGCTTTCGCGCTCAGCGCCGCCTCCGCTGCGCGCCGCGCGGTGGCCGCGAGCGCATCGCTGCGTTCACGCTCGGCGCGAGCGAGATCGCGCTCCGCTGCCGCCCGCGCCGCCCTCGACGCCATCAGCGCCCAC
>DASWBH010000376.1:0-5316 GCA_036390755.1 Thermoanaerobaculia bacterium | reverse complement strand
CGCCGCGTCGCGCGACCGGGCGCCACGATCGCGCTGACGACAAACCTGCAGGGACACATGCGCGAGCTCTACGACGTCTTCGACGACGTGCTGCGCGACGACGAGGCTGCGAA
This sequence comes from Thermoanaerobaculia bacterium, assembly GCA_036390755.1. Lineage (GTDB taxonomy): Bacteria > Acidobacteriota > Thermoanaerobaculia > Gp7-AA8 > Gp7-AA8 > DASVHS01. The sequence continues at coordinate 5,203 of DASWBH010000376.1, read as the reverse complement.
GCGCCGCCTGCACGACCACGTCGCGCATCGGGCGACGATTCCCACGGTTCGCGAATTGCTCGAAGCCAGCAGGTTCGAGGTCACGCGCGTCGTCGAGAAAACGGCTCGCATGCGCTTCGCGAACGGCACCGCGCTCCTCAACCATCACTTCATCAAGCTCGGATTCGTTGACGAGTGGCTGAAGATCGCTGGAGACGATGCGCTTCAAGCCATCGCAGAGCGCCTTGCTGGCGAGATCTCGCTGACGATTCCGATGGCGTACGTCGAGGCTACGACGCGCTCTTGAACTCGACGCCGGGATTTTCTTTCTCGGCGTACTCGAGCTCCCACGATGACGTGAACAGCACCACAGGGTGCTCGTAGCGATCGGTGGCCAACCGGGAACGGCTGGGAAGCGTCAGCTTCGCGACATCGGCGACATCTCCCGCCACCCAGCGGGCGATCGTGTACGGCAGTTCCTGACTCGTCGTCTCCACGTCGTATTCGGTCTCGAGCCGCGATCGCAGCACATCGAACTGCAGCTCGCCGACCACGGCGAGGATCGGCTCGCTCTTCAGCCCTTCATGCAGCGTGAGCACCTGCATCACGCCTTCTTCCTCGAGCTGGGCGAGTCCTTTCTGGAACTGTTTCTGACGGGTGACCTGCTTCGCGCGCAGCATCGAGAAGTGCTCCGGCGCGAAGCGCGGAATGCGTTCGAACTCGACCGGCTCGCCGGACGAAACGGCGTCGCCGATCTGGAAGAGGCCGGGGTTCACGAACCCGATGACGTCGCCGGGATACGCGCGCTCGATCGTCTCGCGATCGCGCGCGAACAGGCGATGCGGACGCGTCATGCGCACTTCGCGGTCGAGCCGCGTGTGGTGCACGAGCATGTCCTTCTCGAACACGCCCGAGCAGACGCGCATGAACGCGAGGCGATCGCGATGGCGCTTGTCCATGTTCGCCTGGATCTTGAATACGAAGCCGGTGAACGTGTCGCCGGTCGGCTCGACTCCGCCGCGCGCGACCGGCGACGGCGCGAGCTCGAGCACCGCGTTGAGGAACGGCTCGACTCCGAAGTTGTTGATCGCGCTTCCGAAGAACACCGGAATCACTTCGCCGCGGTTGAACCGGTCGAAATCGAACGCGGCGCCTGCTCCTTCGAGAAGCTGCGCGGCATCGCGCAGGTCCTGACAGGCGACATGGCCGAGGAGATCGTCGAGGCGAGGGTCGTCGAGACCGGTCATGGTGACGGGAGCGACCGACGCGCCATGTTGCGTGCGCTCGAAGCGCAGCACCTGCTGGTTGCGCAGATCGAACACGCCCTGGAACGTCGGACCGTTGCCGATCGGCCAGTTCATCGGAACCGCGGCGACCTTGAGCTCGCGCTCGATCTCGTCGACCAGATCGAACGGATCGCGGCCGGGATGATCGAGCTTGTTGATGAAACAGATGATCGGGATGTTCCGCATGCGGCAGACGTCGAAGAGCTTTCGCGTCTGCGGCTCGACGCCTTTGGCGCTGTCGAGCACCATCACCGCGCTGTCGGTGGCGGCGAGCGTGCGGTACGTGTCTTCGCTGAAGTCCTGGTGACCGGGCGTGTCGAGCAGGTTGAGGCAATAGCCGCCGTACTCGAACTGCAGGACGGTCGAAGTGATCGAGATGCCGCGGCTTTGCTCGATCGCCATCCAGTCCGAGGTGGTCGCGCGCTGAGACTTGCGGCTGCGCACGGCGCCGGCGACTTCGATCGCCCCGCCGTAGAGAAGCAGCTTCTCCGTCAGCGTCGTCTTGCCGGCGTCGGGGTGGGAGATGATGGCGAACGTTCGCCGCCGGGCCACTTCACGGCTCAGCTCGTCCTGGATCTCGGAAACAGCGGTCACGGTAGTTATCCTTCGAAGGTAGAGTTACTTACAACAGAGAAGGTGCTGGAACATTCCATCGTACCCGCCAGAAATATGAGTACGAATACATAAGATCTTGTTCTGCAGGGGGATCCTTCGCCGTCTTCGCGGCTCAGGATGACACTCGGATTACTTCTCGCCGTTCCTGCGCCGGAACATGTCGCGCTCGTACCGATAACGCGCGTCATCCGGCCGGAGTCTCAGCGCCGCGTTGTAGTGCTCGCCGGCCGCATGCAGATCGCCCAGGGCCTCGCACACCGCGGCGAGGTTGAAGTGCAACGCTGCTGAATTGGTGTGCGTCGTCAGCGCCGATTCCCAGAAGCGGCGCGCGTCGTCGAGCCGCCCGGAATCGACCATCGCCATACCTGTCACGAACGACGGAGCGTCGTCTGCGAGCGTGATCATCTCGTGCACCCGGCGCGGCGTGATCTCCTCCGCCGCGAGAACAGCGGCGTAACGCGCAGCCCGATCGACCGCGGTGGCGCGATCCTCGTCGCTCAGCTTGTCCACGCGCGCCGACGTTCCCTCCCCGCGCACCGAGAACTCGGCGATCTTCTTTTTCTCGTTTTTCGCGAGCACGTCGATGTGCGCTTCGCAAACCGCATCGATCCAGTGTTGGTTGCGGCGGATGCGGTTCCCGTCGACGTCGAACGTGCTCCCTTGTCCAACCAGGTCAGTAGTGCGGCAACTGAACGCTTCGATGCGAAGGTACGCGTCGGCCGGGTACTTGCGCTCCGTGTACTTCGGCCGACTGCGCCAGCGGTGCGAACGCTCCGTCGAGTGCTCGAGATTCGTCGCGTCGATGACGCGCAGCGTCTCCGCCTTGTTTGTCTGATTCACGAAGACGTCGAGGAACGTCGAGATCTTGTCGTTGTCGCCGACGGCATAGTTGATGACGAGATCCTGCGCGCCGCCGAGATTCCGACGCGGCGGAATCGTGCGGTCGAACGTCAGCCGCGCCGCCGACGCGGGGACGGCCACGAGCGCGGCCAAACACACGTATCGCAGAGTGAAAAACATGGATCGCGCTCATCCTACAACATTCGGAACCGCTCGGTCGCGCAGATAGAATCGCGCGCGCATGCGCCTCAACGTGACGAGTGAAGTGGGCCGGCTGAAGAGCGTGCTCGTTCACCTCCCCGGCCGCGAGATCGATCTGATGGTCCCGCCGATGATGAACCAGCTCCTGTTCGACGACATCCTCTATGGCCAGGTCGCGCGCGAGGAGCATCGCCGGTTCCAGCAGATCATCCGCTTCATCGCCGAGGAGGTCGTGGAGTTGCAGGATCTGCTCGAAGAGGTGCTCGAGGAGCCCGCAGTCAAAACCGCCGTCGTTCGCGATCTCGGCAGGCGCAACCACCTCGGACGCACGCTGCTGCGCCGCCTTCTCGAGCAGCCCCCGGCCGCGCTTGCCGAGATTCTCATCAGCGGCATCCCCAGCGAAAAAGAAGAATCGGGCGATCTTCCGAAGTTCGATCTCTTTCCGCTGCCGAATCTCTTCTTCATGCGCGATCCGCAGGTCGTCATCGGCGACGGCGTGGTGATCTCGTCGATGGCCACGCAGGCACGCCGGCGCGAAGCGCTTCTGTCGAAGTATGTCTTCGAACATCACAAACGCTTCGCGGATCGGGACGTGTTCTGGACCGACTTCATGGCCGGCGATCCCGGCGAGCCGATGAAGCGCGGAGCGCCGACGTTCGAGGGCGGCGACCTGCTCGTCGCGCGCCGCGATGTGCTGCTCATCGGAACATCGGAGCGGACCAACAAGGCCGGCGTGCGCCAACTTCTGCGATCGCTTCAGGAGTCGGACTCGGGCGTCCGCACGGTGCTTCTCGTCGACTTGCCGAGGCAGCGGTCGTTCATGCACCTCGACACGGTGTTCACGTTCATCAGCAGGAACGAATGCCTGATCTACCCGCCGGTGATTCTGCCGGGCGCGAGTCAGGCGGCGAAAATCACGAAGGCGAATCTGACCAGGCGGGGCATCGAGTACAGCGAGCAGAAGTCGCTTCTGTCGGCCCTGAAGAAACTCCGCTTCGACCTCGAGCCGATCAACTGCGGCGGCCAGCGTGCAGTCGATCAGCAGCGCGAACAGTGGACCGACGGCGCGAACGCGTTCACGCTCGCGCCCGGAATCATCCTGATGTACGAGCGCAACGTGCGAACGGCCGAAGAGCTCTCCGCTCACGGTTACCACATCATCTACGAGGACGACCTGCTCCTCGGACGCGCCGAGCTCGAGACCTGGACCGACAAGAAATACGCGCTGCAGATCCCCGGACATGAACTTTCGCGCGCGCGCGGCGGCCCGCGCTGCATGACGATGCCGCTGGAACGCGAGGACGTTTGACGCGTGGCCACTGCACGAAGAGAAACGAAGCGGAAGGTTGCGCTGGTCGCATTCGGCGGCAACGCGCTGCTTCGCCACGATGACCGCGGCACGCAGGAGGAGCAGATCGCGCGCGCGAAGCAGGCCGCGCGCTGGCTCGCCGAGATCGTGCGCGCCGACTACAAGCTGGTGGTCGTCCACGGAAACGGACCGCAGGTCGGAAATATCCTCGTGCAGGCGGAGGAAGCGTCGACCAAGATCCCGCCGCAGTCGCTCGATGTCGCCGTCGCGCAGACCGAAGGCTCGATCGGCTTCATGCTGCAGCAGGCCATTCGCAACCGGCTGGAGAGCATCGGCGTCGCCGGCGAAGTGGCGACGGTGCTGACCGAAGTCGAAGTCGACCCGAACGACATCGCGTTCAAGCGCCCGACGAAACCGATCGGTCCGTACTTCACCCGCTACCGCGCCGAAGCGCTCGAGCGCGACCTCGGATGGACGATGCGTGAGGACGCATCGCGCGGCGGATGGCGTCACGTCGTGCCTTCGCCGAAGCCGCTGCACATCCTGAACGTGAATACGATCTCGCGCATGCTCGACGCCGCATCGGTCGTGATCGCGGCGGGCGGCGGCGGCATCCCCGTCGTGCACGGGCGCGATGGTCAGTGGCGCGGCATCGAGGCCGTCATCGACAAGGACTTCGCATCGGCGCGCCTCGGCGTGGAGCTGGCCGTCGACGTATTCATGATCCTGACGAACGTGCCGCAGGTGATGATCGACTTCGGCAAACCGACGCAGCGCCCGCTCGATCGCATGACTGTGGCGGAGGCGGAAAAGCATCTGCACGATGGACAGTTCCCGGCGGGCTCGATGGGCCCGAAGATCGAGGCGGCGATTCAGTTTGTGCGGTCGAGCGGAAAGAACGTGCTCATCACCGATGTCGAACACGTGCGCGATGCGATTGGCGCGACGGGCGGAACGACGATCACGCCGTGAC
>DASWBH010000375.1:0-7013 GCA_036390755.1 Thermoanaerobaculia bacterium | reverse complement strand
AGGCCCACAACCTCGTCGACCGCGGGCGCGGCTACTTCTCCCCCGAGCTGCACGAACGCAGCTTCGACGAGATCCGCACGTTCCTCGGCTCACGCGGCTGCTATCTCGACGGATGGGAAGAGCTGCTCGACCAGTTGCGCGCGCATTTCCATGAGCTGGCGACGACCGAGGAACCGACAACCGGCAACCGGCAACTCCTCTGCGAGCCGGACATCGACCTCTTCCTCGAGCAGCGCGTCGAGTGGGAACGCCTGGTTCTCGACTACATCGGCTGGAAGATCGAGAACCGCATCGCCGAGGAGGACGACCCCCTGATCGACTTCTACTTCAAGCTGGTGAAGTTCACGAACCTGCTCTCCGAGGACGGCGACGAGTTCGCGCACATCATCGAGCAGACGCCGGACGGTCTGAAGCTCAAAATCTTCTGCAAGGACCCATCGCGTTTCCTCGGCCGCATCTTCGATTCTGCGCACGCCACGATCGCGCTCTCCGCAACGCTCGAGCCCTTCGACTTCTATCGCAAGACTCTCGGCTTTCCGAACGACCGCACGACCGAGATCTCGCTGCCGTCGCCGTTCCCGCGTGAGAACCGCAAGATCGTCGTCGTGCCGGAAGTCGACACGACGTTCAAGCAGCGCGCGAACCACTACGACCGCATCGCCACGATAGTGGCCGACGTCGCCGACGCCAGCGAGGGGAACTACCTGGCGCTCTTCCCGAGCTACGCGTTCCTTCGCGAAGTCGCCGACCGCTTGCCGCCGACGCGCAAGAACGTGATGGTGCAACGCGCCGACATGACCGACTACGAGCGCAACGCCATTCTGACGATCCTCCGCGACCGTCCGAAACGCGGCAATCTGATCCTGGGGGTCTCCGGCGGCATGTACGCGGAGGGCGTCGACTATCAGGGTGACATGCTCTCGGGCGTGATGGTGGTCGGGCCGGCGCTGCCGTCGGTGAGCTTCGAGCAGGAACTGCTCAAGCACTACTACGACGAGCAATACGGAGCCGGCTTCGAGTTCGCGTATTTGATCCCAGGCATGACGCGCGTCGTGCAGTCGGCGGGCCGCGTGATCCGCAGCGAGACCGACGTCGGAGTGATCGCGCTGTTCTGCCGCCGCTTCACGCAGGAGATGTACACGCGCTACTTCCCGTCGGACTGGTACAGCGAGTCGCCGCGGGAGCTGATCTCGAAGAAGCCGGCCAGCGAGATCCGCGATTTTTTCGAGGCGAAGAGCACACCGCAACTGAGATTGATGTAGGGAGGTCGAATGGGTCCAGTGGTCGTCCGCTCCCGCGGGTCGTTCCGCGTCGACATCGATGCCGGCGCCCATCAGCTCGTGGCCGACGAGCCGGTCAGCGCCGGAGGCACCGACCAGGGGCCGACGCCCTACGACTTCCTCTCCGCCGCCCTCGGCGCGTGTACGTCGATGACGATGCACTTCCTGGCGAAACGCGACTCCATTCCGCTCGAAGGCGTCGAAATCTCGGTCGTGAACGACCGCATGTACGCGAAGGACTGCGCGGATTGCACGTCGCAGAGCGGCTACATCCATCGCTTCGACGTGAAGATCCGTCTCCAGGGCAACCTCACCCCCGAGCAGCGCGAGAAACTCCTCGGTGCCGCGCGGCGCTGCCCGCTGTACAAGACTCTGACGAACGAGATCAGGATCGTGGAGATGCTGGAGTCATCCTGAGCCGCGGTTCCTCCTTCGCCCCGCGAAGCGGGGAGAAGGTGCGGCGAAGCCGCGGATGAGGGGCCCTCACCCGGCGCTTCGCGCCACCCTCTCCCGCGAGCGGGAGAGGGAGGACAACCGGCCCTCACCCGGCGCTTCGCGCCACGACCTCAGAATGACATCAGCTTCTGCGACAGACTCTGCGCCAGCGCGATCTCCTCGCGCGCGATCGGCTCGAACCGCTCCGGGTCGGGGGTCCACTGAATTCTGCGCAGCCCGTAAAGCTCGCGCACGTTTCGATCGTCGAGCGAGCGGAGGACGCTGAGGCCGCGCCGGTCGATGCGGATCTCATCGAAACGCGCGACGACGTTCGATGAGATCATCGACATGAGCGACGTGTCGCCGAAGAGCCGCTCGGCCAGCGCCGCGTCGCCGCGCACCCACAACTCCGCGGCAGCCGGATGATGCACGTCGATCAGCGGCGGTCCGAACCACGCGATCGGCTTGTTCGAGAAGAGGCCGGGGAATCGCCTTTTGATCGTGAGCAGCGCGTCGCTTTGCGCGCGGATGCGCGTGCGGAGCCGCTGCGGCACGCCTTTCTGCGCCGGAAGATACGCGAGGTCCACCGGAAACGAGCGCCACGTCGCCTTCACCCCCGACGCGAAGACGAACGAGCTGCGCAGATCGCTCCAGCCGGCGGAGGTCGCAACGGCGGCTAACATGTCGCGAACGCCGGAGGTGCGCCGGCTGGCCAGAATCACCGCGAGCGCAGCGAACACCGCCGCCGCGCCAACTGCAATGATGACCGTCGTCGTTTCACTCATCGGCACATACGCTCTAGCTCGCCCAGCGTTCGAGCCACGACTGGAGCATCACCAGCGCCCACAAGGATCGTGCGTTGTTCGCGCGTCCGCTCCGATGCTCCGTGAGCAGCCGCGTCGCGTAACTCTCGTTGATGATGCCGCGCGATCGCAGCGTCTCCGGCGCGAGCAGACGGTCGACTTCCCCGCGCAATCCGTGATTGATCCACGACGCGACCGGCACGCTGAGTCCGCGCTTGCGCCGGTAGATCACGTCTTTCGGCAACCATTTCTCGGCCGCTTTCTTCAGCAGCCACTTCGTGGTGAGACGCCGCACGCGCAGCTCCGGCGGCAGCGACAGCGCGAACGCGCTGACGTCACGATCGAGGAAAGGCGCGCGCGCCTCGACCGATGACAACATCGTCGCGCGATCGACTTTCACCAGCAAGTTGTCGCGAAGGTAGCTGCGATAGTCGACGAGCATCGCACCGCTGAGTGCGTCGCGTCCCGGCGGCGCCTGCGGCAAATCGGGCAGCTCGCCCGGCGCTTTCGCGTAAACATCGTCAGAGAGTCCCGTGCCGAACCAGGAGAGATGCCGCTCGATCCACGGCCGCTCCGCATCGGCGACGAACCGCTTGAGCAGGAACTCGAGCGTGACTTTCTTTCCCGAGCTCGGCAGGCGTTTCACTCCGCTGCGAATCGCGTCGCGCAGAAATGCCGGCAGCCGGTCGTACATCGGCGCGAGCTTGTGTCCGATGTACGTCGGATATCCGCCGAACAGTTCGTCGGCGCCTTCACCGCTGAGAATCACCTTCACGTAATTCCGCGCCGTTCGCGCGAGGAGGAACGTCGGCAGAATGGCCGGATCGGCGATCGGCTCGGCGACATTCTTCGTGACGTGCGCCAGCGCCTCGAGCAGCGTCTCCTCGTCCGTGCGCACCGGCACGTAACGCGTGCGCATCCGCACCGCCACCCGTGCCGCATCACCGCTCTCGTCGTAGGACCGCTCGGCGAATTGCGCCGAGAACGTGTGCACTTTGTCGACGCCGATGACCTTGGACGCCAGCGCCGCGAGGATCGACGAGTCGAGACCGCCGGAGACGAACACGCCGACGGGAACGTCGGACATGACCTGCTTGGTCACCGCCATCTCGATCAGATGCCGCAGCTCGACGATCGCTTCGTGCGTGCTGCGCTCGATCGTCGTGAACGTCTCCGGCTGCCAGTAGCGAGTGACTTCTTCGCTGCCGTTGAAGCGGATGTACGAGCCGGCCGGAACGCGGCGCACCGCGGCGAACATCGTCCGCGGCTCGGGCACGTAACCGAGGCGGAGGTATTCGGCGATGGCGATCGGATCGAGGTCGCGCGAGACCGACGGATGCTGCAACACGCTCTGCAGCTCGGAGGCGAAGACGATCTCGCGGCCGACGCGCGCGTAGAACAGCGGCTTCTCGCCGGCGCGATCACGCGCGAGGATCAGCGCGCCGCTGCGGTTGTCGCGGATCGCCAGGCCGAACATGCCGTCGAGCGTCGCGATGGCGTCCGTGCCGCGATCGAGGTACAGCGGGATGATCGTCTCGACGTCCGAGTGCGAGCGGTACGGATAGTCGTGATATCGCGCGCGGATCTCGGGCGCGTTGTAGATCTCGCCGTTGCACTCGAGCCAGACCTGCTCCTGCGGATCCGAGAAGGGCTGATCGGCGCGCTCGTGAAGATCGATGATGCGCAGCCGCTCGGTGCCGATCGCGGCGGAGTCGTCGCGCAGCACCGCCCGCCCGTCCGGCCCGCGATGCCGCAGCGCCTCGCCCATGAAGTCGAGGACCGCCGGAAACCGCAGCGCGGCGCCGGAGTCGGAAACCATGCCGTAGATGCCACACATGTCATTCTGAGCCGCGCTCTTCGGCGCTCAGAATGACATTCAATCACGTCCGGTAACCGGCCCGTACGCCACGTAGTGCGCCGCCTCGGCGATCGGGCGCAAGCCGCGCGATTCGAAGAGCGCGCGGCTCGGCGCGTCCTTCGTTCGCACGATGTAGAGCCGCACCGTGCAGCAGCCGTCGATCGTCTGGCGCAGCCACGCCATCGGCTTCAATGTCGATGCCGGCGCCGCGCTGAACGCCGAGTAGTGCCGGATGATGTAGTTGCTCGTGAACTCTTCCGCGTCGTCGCTCGCGACGATGACCGGCTTGCGCAGATAGAACGACATCGTGCCGGTGTACGACTCGACGCCGATGACGTTCACGTGTGGCGTGACCTTCGGCGCGATCTGCGCAACGAGCGACTTCTCCGATCGCCGTTCGCCCAGCGCGTCGAGCAGCACCGTCGTCGCAAGCGGAATTGCGAGGAATGGAATCGACAACGCGATCACGCCGATGTCGCGCCGCTTCGCGATCGCTGCAACGATGCCGCCGATCACGAGCAGCGCGCCGAGGATGTACGCCGCCTCTTCGGCCGGACGGACGATCACCGGATCCATCTTCCGGCTGAACTGCGGCATGAGCGGCGCCGCAACGACGATCGCACCGAACACCGCAGCCACGATCGCCGCGACGCGCAGCCGGACTCCGCGGCTCGCGACGAGAAGCGCGATCGCGGGCATGACCGGCAGGATGTACTGCGGACGTTTCGATTGCGAGAGCGAGAAGAAGACGAACGGGATGAGCAGCCAGCACCAGAGGAACACGGTCCTCGGTCCTCGGTCCTCGGTCCTCGGTTTGTTCAGCAATGCGATCGACCACGGCAGCGCGCCGCCGATGAGATACGGGATGAAGTACCACGGAGGGCCCGTCCGCTTCAGCGCGCCGGTCGTCAGCCGCTGCGCCGTTTCCGTCACCATCACGTAGCGCAGGAAATCGGGAATCGTCCGCTGTACCGCGAGCACCCACGGCGCGATGACCGCGACGAACAGAACGAGTCCGGCGATCGACCACACTCGCCGCCCGCCCCTCCGCCAGATCGCGTACGGAATCGCGACGAGCAGCGGCAGCGCCAGCGCCACCGGCCCCTTCGTCAGCACGCCGAAACCCATCGCCAGCCAGGCCAGAGGTGCCCACTTGCGCTCGTTGGTCTCGATCGCGAAGTAGAACGCGACGATCGCGACGACGATGAAGAACGTCAGCGCGCTGTCGAAGATCACCGTTCGTGCGAACGCGATCGTCAGCGGCATCGACAAGTACGCGATCACCGCGACGCACGCGTCGTCGACGCCCCACAACCGTCGCCCGAACCAGAAGATCACCACCGCTGTGGCGAGCGTGAACAGGTACGCGGGCAATCGCGCGGCGAGCTCTGTCGGTCCGAGGACTTCCATCGCCGCGGCTTCCGAGGCGAAGTAGACGATCGGTTTATCGAGGTACGGCAGTCCGTCGAGGTGCGGAAGCACGTAGTCGTTCGTCTCCGCCATCTCCCGCCCCACCTCGGCGTTGCGTCCTTCATCCGGATCGAGCAGCGGCGTGGTTCCGAGGAGGGCGCCGATTGCGATCGCGGCAACGATCGACCAGACCTTCAGCAAGACGCCGGAGGATAGCAGGCCGGAGGCGGGCTGCTACCATTAGCTGTGACCGCTCTTTCCGAAAATACGATGCTGGGGCCGTATCGCCTCGCCGGCCTCATCGGCGAGGGCGGAATGGGCGCCGTCTACCGCGCTCGCGACACCCGCCTCGGCCGCGACGTCGCGATCAAGATCCTCACCAATGTGACGCTCAGCGACCGCGAGCGCCTCGTCCGATTCGAGCAGGAAGCGCGCGCCACGGGCATGCTGAATCATCCGAACCTGCTGACGATCTACGACGTCGGCAACGCGGACGGAACGCCGTACCTCGTCTCGGAACTGCTGCAGGGCGAGAACCTGCGCGACCGGCTGAATCGCGGACCTCTGCCGCCGCGCAAAGCCGCCGAGATCGCCCTGCTGATCGCGCACGGACTCGGCGCCGCGCACGAGAAGGGCATCGTCCATCGCGACCTCAAGCCGGAAAACATTTTCCTGACGCGCGACGGCCGCGTGAAGATTCTCGACTTCGGCATCGCGAAGCTGACCGCCGTCGGACGCGATGCGTCGTTCAAGCAGGCTGCCACCGAGCCGGGCATGGTCATGGGCACGGTCGGCTATATGTCCCCCGAACAGGTGCGCGGCGAGGAAGTCGATCCCCGCACCGACATCTTCGCCCTCGGCACGATCCTGTACGAGATGCTCAGCGGGCAGCGCGCGTTCAAGCGCAACTCCGCGATCGAAACCCTCGGATCGATTCTGAAAGACGATCCGCCCGATCTGCTGCAGGTGAACCCCGGCATTCCCACTGCGCTCGATCGCCTCGTGCGACGCTGCCTCGAAAAAGATCGCGAGCAACGGTTCCAGTCGGCGCGCGATCTCGCGTTCAATCTCGAGACGCTGTCGAACTTCTCGTCGGCCGGCACGTTCTCCGGAGCTTCCGGTCCGCCGACGATGACGAACGCGCCGCCGACGGTGCGCACACCGGTGCCGGTCAGCACGGCAACGGCCGCATCGATGGCGCCGACGCTGACCGCGGCGCGCATCCCG
>DASWBH010000374.1:0-12880 GCA_036390755.1 Thermoanaerobaculia bacterium | reverse complement strand
AGGTCTTCGCTATGGATCTCGTCGCCGCGAAGCGTGAGCAGCGCGCGCTCGAGCACGTTGCGCAGCTCGCGGATGTTGCCCGGCCACGGATAGCTTCCGAGCTTCTGCAGCGCGGATGGACTGACCTTCGGCAGCGGCCGGCCCATCTCCTTCCCCAGCGGCCGCAGGATCTCCTGCACGAGGATAGGCATGTCTTCCATGCGCTCGCGCAACGCCGGCATGTGCAGCCTGACGACGTTCAGCCGGTAATAGAGGTCACCGCGAAATCGTCCTGCGGCGACTTCGGCGTTCAGATCGCGATTCGTCGCGGCGACGAGGCGGAACTCGGCGCGGAGATCGCGAATGCCGCCGACGCGGCGGAACTTCTTCTCCTCGAGCGCCTTCAGCAGCCGCGCCTGGATCGTGATCTCCATCTCGCCCATCTCGTCGAGGAACAGCGTTCCTTCGCCTGCGATCTCGAACAGGCCCGGCTTCGTGTTCGTCGCATTCGTGAACGCGCCGCGTTCGTGGCCGAACAGCTCGGACTCGAGCAGCTCCTTCGACAAACCCGCGCAATTCAGGTCGACGAACGGCGCGCGCGTTCGCGCCGAGCGGTTGTGAATCAGGCGAGCCATGATTCCCTTGCCCGTCCCCGACTCGCCTTCGATCAGCACCGGCGAGGGCGCGCGCGCGATCTGCGCGAGGATGTCGTTGAGGTGCGTGATGGCCGGCGAGATGCCCGGCAGCCGGTCGACCTCTTTCCCTTCCGCACGCCGCAGCGCGAACAGCTCGCGCTGGGTGGCCGCCATCCGCGAAGCCTGCTGCAGCGTGAGCGTGAGCGTGTCGAAGTCGAACGGTTTCTGAAGAAACGTCTGGGCGCCGAGCTTCATCGACTCCACGACGCGGTCGAGATTGCCGACGCCGGACATCATGATCACCGACGCCGTCTCCGAGTACATCTTGAATTGATGGAGAAGGTCGATGCCCGAAAAGTCGGGAAGCTGTACATCGAGAAGGACGACGTCCGGCGAGAACTCGGCGAATGTCGTAAGCGCTTCTTTGCCCGTGCCGGCGGTTCGAACGTCCCACTCGTCGCTCAGCAGCGCTTCCAGGCCGGTGAGAACCTGAGGGTCATCGTCGACGACGAGGATGCGGCTGCGTAGCTCAGCCATTTGCGCGGCAATCATACACATGTCCAAATTCCGAACGAAGGCATTTCCTCAACGGCGCAAGCTAACTAATTCTCGCTCAGTGTGTTAAGCCGATCCGTCCAGTGGTATCAACCTTGGACTAAGAACGGCTCGTGACTCAACCCGAGGAGGAGACAGTGAACTTCGATCCCCGCCGCATCACGCTGGTCAGCCGGCACTCCCAGCTTCCCGAGCGCAAATGGGTGCATTCGCCCGAATCGCCCGGCCGCCTGATCCTGCTCGACTCGTTTACCGGGCTCCGCCACGCCGTGGCGGGCGTGATGTCCGACCGGTCAGCCGACATCGAGCGCATCATCCTCGACCGCTGCAGCTCCGCCTCGGATTACCTGTCGCTCCTCACCGAGCTGCCGCGAGAGTTCAGCGGCGACGTGCTGATGATCCGCGACGACGAGAGCGGTTTCCTGAGCTCGACCGGCCGCGGCGGCGACCGCGTTCTGTACGCGCTGTCCGCGCAGGATCTTCGCTTCTATCTGCAGACCCACGGGCTCGTCGACGAGTCGGATGGCGCGATGCTGCAACTGCCGCCGCTGCACGTTCTGCAGTTCCGCCGCCGCGAAGCGATCGCGTAATTTCAGTGTGTTACTTTACGGGCCGTGCAGTTGTGGACGGCCTTTGCGCATACGGGATGGGTGGGGAAAGCCGTCCTGGGCATCCTTCTCCTCTTCTCGATTCTTTCCTGGGCGACGACGATCATCGTTGCCCGGCGCTTTTCCAGGTCACGCAAGGCGTCGCGGCGATTCGTAGCCGTCTTTCGCAGAGCGAAGCGCCTCGTTGACGTCCAATCCGCGCTCGCGCCGCTTGCGCACTCCGCGCTCGTGGGACTCTTTCGCGCCGGTTACGCCGAGATCGAAGCGCAGATTGCGCACGCCGGCGGCGCGCAGACGATCCGTTCGCTCGACAGCGTCGAGCGCTCGCTGATCCGCGCGTCGCGCATCGAGTCCGCGCGCCTGAGCCGCCTCGTCCCTTTTCTCGCGACGACCGCCGCCGCCACTCCGTTCATCGGCCTCTTCGGAACGGTGTGGGGCATCATGGGATCGTTCGCGAACATCGGCGCGACCGCCTCGACGTCGATCACCGCCGTCGCGCCCGGCATCAGCGAGGCCTTGATCAATACTGCAGCAGGATTGTTCGCGGCGATTCCGGCGCTGGTCGCGTACAACTACTTCGTGCAGCAGTTGCGGCGCGCGCGCGGAGAGATGGAGGACTTTACGCTGGAGTTTCTCAACCTGACGGAAAGGAACTTTATGTGAAGGATGAAGGAGGAAGGATGAAGGATGAAGAAGGCGCTTCATCCTTCATCCTTCATCCTTCATCCTTTGTTACTCAACGCGCTGTTCACACGTCAAACGCACAATGGCCTTCCGCTTCAGCCACACCGACGACCTCGACGACATGTCCGAGATCAACGTCACGCCGCTCGTCGACGTCATGCTCGTGCTCCTCATCATCTTCATGGTGACGGCGCCGCTGCTCACGCAGGGGCTCGAGGTGCAGTTGCCGCACGCGGAAGGGCGCAGCTTCGAGCTGGCGTCGAACAATCCGGCGAAGATCACGATCACCGCGAACGGGGGGGTCTACATCGACGGCGACCGCGTCGGCTCCCGCGATCTCGAATTCACCCTCGGCGCCATGCTACGGGCGCGGCGGGTGAAGCGGGCGCTGCTCGAGGCCGACCGCGGTGTGCCGTATGGCCGCGTGGTCGCAGTGCTCGACGTGATGAACCGCGCCGGCGTCGAACAACTCGGCATGGTGACGCAACCGAGGGAGGGAAATGCAGGACCGGGTCGCTGAGGTGCTGGCCCAGCGTGCGACGCTGGACAGCGGCTTCGCCGCCGGAGTCGTCATCTCGGTCCTTCTCCACGCCGGCCTCACCGCGGCGGCAGTGTATGCGGCTCTGCATCAACCGCCGCCGAAGATCGCATCCATTCTCAACATCCGGTTCGCGCCGATGCGTCCGGCGGCGGCAGCTTCCGCGGTCAGGAAACCTGCAGCGACGCCGAAGCCGGCCGCGCCGCGCATCGAATCGCCGAAGCCTGAGCCAGTGAAACCCGTGCAGACGAAAAAAGCGCCGATCGAGAAGAACACGGTTCCGCTCTCCCCGTTCGGCCGCTCGAAAAAGAAGGGCTCAGAAAGTCCCGCGCCTCCGCCGCCAAAACCGACAACCGAAAACCGACAACCGACAACTGCTCCCACGGTCCCGGTTGGCGGCACCGGCATCGCCGGACTCGAAGGCGGCGACTTCCCGTACACGCTCTACATCGAGCGGATGAAGACGCTGATCGGGTCGCGCTGGTTCCGGCCCCAGATCAGCGGCGACGCAACCGTGATCGTCTACTTCGCGATCGACCGCGACGGCACGCTGCGCGACACGCGAGTGGAAACGCCGAGCGGCAACGGCGCGTTCGACCGCGCCGCGTTGCGCGCGGTGCTCGAGTCCTCGCCGCTGCCGCCGCTTCCGTTCGGCTATTCAGGAACGTACCTGGGAGTCCACCTCACCTTCCGATGAAAAAACTTCTCCTTCTATTGATGGTTGCAGCCGCCGCGCACGCCCAGACGAACATCGGCGTCACGATCGATCCGACGAAGGCGACAAACGTCGTCCGCATCGCCGTGCCGTTCCCCGACCTCACGATTCCGCCGACCGCATCCCGCACGGCAACCGCGGTCGAGGGCGAAGCGATCCGCGAGCCCTTCTTCGCGCCGCTGACGCGCGACATCGCCTACTCCGGCGTCTTCGCGATCGCGCCGCTGCCGCCGAACGTGCCCGTCACACCCGATGTGCTGAAAGCCGCGAACGCGCTGTACCAGCTTCGCCTGAACGTGTTTCAGGAAGGCAGCGACTACATCATCGACGCGTCGCTCGTCGACACGACCGGCGCCGTTCAGCCGCTTCATCGCTATCGCTCGCCCTCCGCCGCGCTGGCGACGACGGCGCACATGCTCGCAAACGATCTGCTGCGCGTCGTGAACGGAAAGCCCGGCGTTTTCCGGACGCTGATCGCGTTTGCGTCGAGCCGCAGCGGTCACTGGGAAATCTGGCTGATGGACTGGGACGGCGCGAACCAGCGTCAGATCACGCATCACAACGCGCTGACGATCCTGCCGAGCTGGGCGCCCGACAACGAGCGCATGGTGTACACGTCGTGGAGCGGCGGGACGAGCGAGATGTACATCGTCAATCGCCGCGGGGGCGGACGCATTCGCCTCAGGACCGGGTTGAACCTTAATACGTCAGCGACGTTCTCGCCGGTCGGCAATGACATCGCATTCGTCGGCTCGACCAACGGCAATCCCGACATCTACGTCATGAAAGACGACGGCACGAACCTCCGCCGCCTGACGACGTCTCCGACGATCGAGTCGACGCCGGAGTGGAGTCCGAACGGCCGGCAGATCTCGTTCACGTCAGGCCGCAGCGGCACGCCGCAGATCTACATCATGGATGCGGAAGGGTCGAACGTGCAGCGCATCTCGTACGACGGCGACTGGAACGACGACGCCACGTGGTCGCCCGACGGCGAGCGCGTCGCCTACACGTCGCGCGTCAACGGACGGTTCCAGATCCGCATCGCCAACGTGGTCACGCACGAGACCCGCATCATCGCCGGCGAAGGATCGAACGAGCAGCCGACGTGGTCGCCGGACGGACAGTGGATGGCGTTCCAGTCGAACCGCACCGGCCGCTGGCAGGTCTACCGGATGCGCGTCGACGGCACCGATCTTCTGCAGCTCACGTTCGCGGGCGAGAACAAGGAACCCGACTGGTCGAAGAAGGCGGAATGATTGTTATGATCCGGAACAGGAGCAAGGGAACGATGAAAATGATGCTCAGGGGATTCGCGGCCGGTCTGGCGATCGTGCTCGTGGCACTCGCGCCGGCATGCCGTTCGACGAAGAAGAAGAGCGTCGTCTCGCCGACGACGACCACGCAGCAGGCGCTGAGCAGCACCGTGCCGGATGTGCCGGCAGTGGTGACGACCAATGAAACGAAGGTCGACACGCAACCGCCCGATTTCGTGCAGGACACGCCGAAGCCGACCGTCGAGGCACTGCCCACCGACATCGAGCAGCTCAACACCACCGCGCAGCAGCGCGGCTACATCCGCGACGCGTTCTTCGGGTACGACGACGCCACGCTGAATGCCGACGCCCAGACTGCCCTCACCGCGACCGCGAACTGGCTCAAGCAGTATCCGATGTACGGCGTGCTGATCGAAGGGCACTGTGACGAGCGCGGCACCGAACAGTACAACCTCGCCCTCGGCGACCGCCGCGCCGCCATCGCCCGCGACTACCTCGTCACCCTCGGCGTCGACCCCGGCCGGGTCAAGACCGTCAGCTACGGCGAAGAGCGTCCGTTCGATCCCGCTCACAACGAGTCGGCCTGGGCCAGGAACCGCCGCGATCACATCGTCCTCACAGGAACAGCGCGATGAGACACACTTCCCTCCTCCTCGCCGCCCTTCTCCTCGGCGGCTGCGCCACGTCGGGCGATCTGCAGAAAGTGCAGGATCAGGTCTCCGAACTGCAGCAGGAGCTCGCCAACATCAAACGCACCGCGTCGAGCAAGGAAGAGGTCCAGAACGTCAATCAGCGCATCGCGCAGCAGACCGAGCAACTCCTGAAGTCGAACGCGACGCTCGTCGCCAAGGTCGAACAGATGGACGAGCGCGTGCAGAACACGCAGGGGACGATCGAGCAGACGAACTACCGTATCGATCGCCTCGCGCAGCAGCTCACGCAGGCGCAGCACGACATCGAGGACCTGCGCGCGCGCGCCGCCGCGGCGATGCCCGTGATCCCGGCAGCTCCGTCAGCGGCCACGACCGCGCCGAACACCGCGCCGGGCACGCCCCCGATGAGCGAAGTCAGCGTCCCCGCTCCCGCGGGCGCGCAGCCGGGTGCGAATCAGGCCGAGCTCTATCAGGCTGCCTATCGCGACTACCAGCGCGGCAACTACGACCTCGCCGTCGCCGGCTTCACCGACTTCATCCGCCAGAATCCGGCGTCGGATCTCGCCGACAACGCCGCGTACTGGATCGGCGAGAGCCTCTTCTCGCAGAAGAAGTATCCGGAAGCGATCGCGCAGTTCGACATGGTCGTCGAGAAGTATCCGAAGTCGGAGAAGGTCCCCGGCGCTCTGCTGAAAAAGGGCTACGCCTACATCAACCTCGGCGAGAAGTCGCAGGGCATCGTGCAACTGCAGTACGTCGTCCACGAGCACCCCACCTCGCAGGAAGCGGCGCTGGCACGGCAGAAGCTCAAGCAGCTCGGCGTCGGGACGCGGTAGAATACGCGGCCTTTTAGAAACGACACCGTAGGAGAGCAGACCGCAATGGCAAATATTCGCTCGGCCGAGAAGCAGCGCCGCCAGGCCGAAAAAAGAAAAGAGCGCAACCGCGCCGGGAAGTCGCGCCTGAAATCGGCGCTGAAGAAAGCACGTGGCACCGTGGAGAGCGGCGCGGGCGATCTGAAGGACGCAATCAGCGC
Source organism: Thermoanaerobaculia bacterium (assembly GCA_036390755.1). Lineage (GTDB taxonomy): Bacteria > Acidobacteriota > Thermoanaerobaculia > Gp7-AA8 > Gp7-AA8 > DASVHS01. The sequence continues at coordinate 6,200 of DASWBH010000374.1, read as the reverse complement.
CGGATTCGCGGAGATCGACAAGGCCGCCAAGCGCGGCCTAATCAAGGGCAATACGGCCGACCGCTACAAGTCACGCCTCAGCGCATCGGCGAAGCGCCGCACGACGTAGGTCCATCGGTCACCGGGCTAGACGAAAGCGCGTCGCCTGAGCGTCATGTCGAGGCGGTCGCGCGTGCTCACCGGCTCGTCGTCGATGTAGGAGCGGAGGACCGACGCGGTCTTGCCGGTCAGCAGCAGCGATTCGCCGCAGTTGGTGGCGCGGACGAGGATCTCGCCGGTGACGCCGCGGTCGATGGCCAGATCCGTGGCGGTTTCGAGGAACATGTCCAGCGCGGTCACTTCGCGGCTGCCGCGGGCGAGATGGAACAGCTCGCGCTCGCCGTCGAGGAACTGGCGTGCGCGTGCCGGCGCTTCGGGGCTGATCTCGGGGTGCCAGGTGATGTTGCGAGCGAAATCGGCATTGCGATAGATCATGGTGCTTCCTCCCGTGCGCGCGCGAACGCGCCCTCGAGGTAAATCGGCTCGAGCCCTGTGCCCCAGTATTCGACCGCCCCGCGGTTGGGCTGCGAGGTCTCCTGGCTGGTCACGCGGATGTTCGATCCGTCGACGAACACGACCCGCCCACCCCACGTCCCATCCTTCCGCTCCTCCCCATCGATCCGGACAAGGAACTTCCGCCCGCCCGTGCGGAAGGGAGTGTCGAGGGTGGTGACCGGCTTCCAAGCCATCGGATGAGGTTGATATCACAGTTGTGCCGTGAGGGTGGAAGGGAGGAGCGTCTTACTGAAGGTAGCCAGCAGACCTAAGCTTCCGTTTTACTACGGCTCCAATTAATACGGGCTGGATCAGCACTTCGGGTGACCCGGTCGACTGATACAGAGTGATACGAAGAACCAGAATTGTCGCTTCTGACGAGTAGAGCCACGGGTAATTCTGTGGCGTGACCGCGTGCGCGGTTCCCTCGATCGTCGCTTCCGTCGTCGGACGTCGGAACTCACTCTCGGCCAACACCACTGCTTCTTTGCCTGAGACGTCCTCAAGCTTCACGCGCTTAACATTGCTGAAAGCCGCAGGTGAGTTGGGCGCCAGGTGGGCGATCCACTTTAGCCGAACGTGGTCGCCGTCGCGTATAAATGCTGGACCGGCGTCGAGCACGGTCGCGAGCTCGCCCTCCGCGGGAATAGGAACATCCTCGACGAAAGCCCGAATAGCGAAGCGACCCCCAGATATCGACAATCGACGGAGTACAGCGTGATCCGGCACGACTCCGGGCAGCGTCTCTAAAACATCTTTCCACAACGCCCGTTTCTCTTCGTTCAGCGGCAGCACCATGCTGGTGTACGCCCAACGCGAGATACCCTCTTTCGTTAACGAGAGCCGTGCGATTTCTGCCTGACTTGAGTAACCATCGCATCCGGAGTGCGACCAACGGTATGTCGCATGAGCGGCGTCCTGGCTCAGGATTGTCCACGCGAAATTGCGGCAGTCGGGACCAAACCCCTTCCGAATTGCTCCAAGCAGATCGGCCATCGAAATCTCGTGATGCACATCAAGAATCACCTGATGAGTAACAAGCTCGGTGTAATGTTCCACCGTCTCATTTCGCAGCACATATTCGGTCACATGTTGTCGCCCGTCGGCGGCGTCGTATCCCACGATCCACGGACGATCGTCGAAACTCCGACCCGCGGCAGTAGATAGCGTAATCGCGTACGACAGCAGCAGCAATCGAACTGGCACACTGAGTATCTTCATGCGATCCTCGGATCTTTCGGATTACTGTAATCGCCAGCTATCCACCACCAAGCTGAAAGCTGGCATCGCACGCTGGCACCGGCCTTGCCCGCATCGCGTGCGTTACTTGCAGAAATCTGCATACTGCAAGTTAAGTACAGACCGATTGCCAAGGTCCGACGCCTCATGGCTAGAGACTTTACCGTCTGCTAGAGCAACCTGCCAGGGCCTATCGACCAATTCGGATATGTCCACCACCCCCACACGGCCGACCATGGACCCTACTAAAAAGAAGATTCGGTTTTCTGCCGACTGGCGAGACCACGCCGAACGAATCATAAGAGGCGTGCCTGCGGGTACGATTCCCAGCACTTCTGACACACCTGATTTGCCCCCAGCGCCCCTCTTATAATCGATAAGCGCCAAGGGTGCGAGAGCCGTTCCCGCGGGAACAAGGAAGGTTTCGGTTATGGACTCGTGACTTGCCATCGGTTCAGTTCGCCGGACGAGGACAAGTGGTGCCTTAGTAACAACACACTTATTAATGAGTGGCCGAATTATAGGTGTTTGTGAGATATCCATCAGACGGTCGCCACAATCGGTTCATTAGAAGACCCAGAATTAAGGCGCACTCGTGCGGTCGATCGTCATTGCGCGTCCGCTGTCGCACCGCGGCGATTTGTGCCGCCCAACCGCCGTTCTATCGCTGAATGGGTCGAGCCGAATCGAGTATCCGACGAATAGCAGTTTCGTCCGCCCTGCGCTCCTCCGGCGTAAATGGCGCCGGCTGATACGTTACGTGAATGCTTGCAATGTCGCCGTCCGGCAGCGGCAGGTCTCGCCGATACTGCTCCGAACCGTTGGGCATGTCGAAGCGCGACGCTGCTGGATGAAAATCTTGCAGCCAGCTCAGCCACTTCATGTACTGCGCGTCAGAACTCGCACGATTACGCCGATCCGGCCGCGCCGGATTCTCAAACGCGGTCCGCGACGTTCGCCGGACACTGATGCTGATCATCCATGTCGCGTCAGCCAGGCCATTCGAGAGGTAATGCATCTGAAGGTTCGAAGCGTCCGCCGGAGCGGCGAGCACGATGCCCGCTGACGGCAACTCGACCATATTCCATCTGTGAAGATCGGAGCGATGAACCCTGTCGGATCCGCATGCGAGTAGCAAGAGAGTTACGAACTTCAGCAACGCCTTCACTCGCATCAGCTGACGTCACCATCCTCTCGCGTCGCCACACCATTCTCGGCCGCACGGCGTCTTCGTCGGCACCTGAGTCTACGACTCCACAAACTCTCGCGCAGCTTTTCGGGCTTCACCAACTACGCCGATCGCGGCTGTTAACGCGCGCGACGGGATATCGGTCGGGCCATGGATGCCGACGCCGCCTAGATTGCAGAACGTCGCGCCGGCCGGCCATGATAAGCCGGCCTGCAAGAGCATCCACTGCGCCCAGCTTCCGCAGTTGTTACTCCCAAGACCATATGAGCCGGAGGTGTTCAACCCAGAGTTGATCGTGTCCCGCTGTGCGATTGCCTGGATGTACAGCTGTTCTTGCTGCTGCTGCGTCGCGGGTATCCGCCAGATCTTCACTCCCTCATCCACGGGCATTCCGTTGGGCATCATGTCTCGCCCACGCTCGACCGTTTCTTGGTCGGGCTTCTCATCGTTGTAGCCGACGTACGAAGCGTCGGTGTATAGCGTGGAGACCAACGCGTTGCGCTTGTCGCCATCTCTCACTTCCGTGGGATGAAAAGAGAACGTCTCCGCATCCGGGTTCGGCGCGCGTTCGATTCCGCGAACATTCTGGCCGCCGATATGCCTGACGAGCGCTTCCCAGTGTGCGGGATCAGCAAGGCCATTCGCGTCGAAGGCCAAATAGAAATGGCCAATGAACGGATACCCCTTCTCCAACGTAGGATCGTTGAACTTGCGATAAACCAAGTACACCGCTTCGCCGGTCGGATCTCTGGCGTTCACCGGATCGGAGTGAGCGTAGTTGTAGAGATTGGACCCAGACGCGGCGTAGCCGAGTGGGTCCGGTGTGAGGAACGTGCCGGTGGTGTGGTCGAGCCACCTGGCCCGCACCTGCGTCAGGCGCGTCACGCTGTCGAAGAACGGGAGGGCGTGGAACGCGCTCGCGACGATGAAGCGGGCCGGGTCGTCGCCGGTCTGGTCTGAGCCGCCCACCATTGCCAGGTCGGGGACGTCGTACAGAGTGTTCGTTTTCTTGCCGTTCGTGCCGATCGACGCCAGCCACTGCGTCAGGTTCGTCACCGACTCGCGGATCTCGATCGGCGTATCCGGCGTGCTGTAGACCGGGCGGGTGGCGGTGGCCCACTCGGGGGCGGGCAGCGGCGGGACGTCAGCACTCCACGCGGCCGCGCGCAGGTCCTTCGTCGCGGCGATCGAGACACCCGCTGCGTCGTTGCCGGTCAACGTCGACCATTCTGCAGCAGAGAGCGTGAACTCGGCGGTATTCGCATCGGCGAGCGACGGCTTCACCGAGGATTTCTGCAGCATCTTGCCGGAAGCGTCCACGCCCGACAGCCGCAGAACGGTGGCGAGCGTCGACTCGCGCAGCTCTTTGGTCAGGTGCACGAGCACGAGGACGCACGGCCTGCGGGTGCAACGTGCGGTCACGATCGCCGTTTCAGTTGAACGACGACGCTGCATCCGCCGGCCGGGAGCCGTGAGCGCGAGGACGGCTGCACGTGCGGCCGCGACCGATCACGTCCGCCTAATGCCCGCTTCGGCCGCGCACGGAGCATCCACGCGTCGACCGCAAGCGCGCATTAGGCCGCGGCCAGAGGCTAACGCGTGCGTCCACGAGGGCTCTTGTACGCGGATTAAATGTGCATTGATCCTGGGATCGGACGTGCGCTGCGATTCAACCGAGCGGCCGGGCATTGGCGGCCTCTCGCGATCCACATTTGGCGGAGTTGAGGATGCGGCGGATCGCGTAGTCGTCGCGGGACCCCGCATCAGCAGGTACCTTACGCCGCGACTGATCGAGCCTGGCCACGGCCGTCAGCACCTCGAGAGCAGAACAAGACTTGTCGAGGCGATAGTACGTCACGTCACCATCAACATTCGTGTCGAGCCGTCTGTGTTCCGCCGACATCCAGCGCGGTTGCAAGTTATCGGTCGACACGCGAGCATCGAAAGCCGTGCGGCTCAACCTTTCGATTTTAATCTCAATTGCGTATTGCCAGTCGGCCCAAACCGGTTTGAATACCGGGTGCAAGAATACGACGACGCCGACATCGAAATCGTGAACCGTTGCATCATCTGGAGCGTCGAAAAAGACGCCCGCTTTTCTGGCAACCGCTTCATGCCATGTCGAGTAACTAGACGCATTGTTCTCTGTGTGGCATGACAACGCCAAAAGAACACTCGCGACGCTGAAGAGCACACGTTTCACTATTCCGGCGCCCCGACGGCAGCTTTCACATCGCGTTCTGCGGCACGTGCGAACGAATCGAGAGCTTCGCGCATTTGTCGCCGCAATCGGTCGCTCGCCGTGCCGAGTGCTTCTAGCGCGTTGTTGACCTTCACGATGCCTCTGCGCATCCCGCGAACTTCGTAATCGACCACTGGCGCCGCTGCGCTTCCCATAAGAAGTTCCGGCCCGAATGCCAGTTCCGACGCGCCTCCTACGCCGACGCCTCCGCCGTTGAATTGGGACGCATCCTCGGGCCATGTCATATTTCCAAGCTCTTCGATGACGTGGCGCGCCCACGTTCCGCAGTCGTTTAGGAGCAATGCGTACGAGCCGAACGCGTTGTCTCCTGTCTCGATGCGATTCCTTTCTGCGACAACGCGGCGATAGAGGAGTTCCTGTTGTTCACGCGTCGTCTGCAATTTCCAAATGCGTGGTTCTTTCAAGCCACCCGCTCGACCGCGACGCGAGCGCGCCGCTTCGAATGTCGTCTTGTCGATAATGTCGTCGTAACCTATGCGCGACCCTGACGTAAAAATGGTCGCGACGTTGTACTTCGACTTCGGATCTGGATGGAAAGAGAAGGTCTCGACATTGCCGCCGGCGGTCAGTGCGCGCTCGTGCCGTTGTCGCGCTTCTTTGATTACGGCGCGCCAGTTGTCCACGTCATCGAGCCCTTCCTCATCGAACGCGATGAAATAGTGACCTGTTGCCGGGAATAGTTTCCGCTGTGGGCCGTCGGTAAATTCGCGGTACACCACGAACACTCCATTGCCGGTCGGATCCCTCCCATTCACCGGATCCCCTGCGCAATACGCATATGAATTTGCTGAATCCTTGTACCCCATCGGGTCGGGTGTGAGGAACGTGCCGGTAGTGTGGTCGAGCCACCGGGCGCGCACCTGCGTCAGGCGCGTCACGCTGTCGAAGAACGGGAGGGCGTGGAACGCGCTCGACACAATGAAGCGGGCCGGGTCGTCGCCGGTCTGGTCCGAGCCGCCCACCATGGCCAGGTCG
>DASWBH010000373.1:0-14751 GCA_036390755.1 Thermoanaerobaculia bacterium | reverse complement strand
CGAGACGTCGCGATTGTTCCGCGGAGGATGAAGGTGCGGCGATGCCACCTCTCACATCGGCATGTGATGGTCACGGCGCAGGAGCGTCGAAATGTCGCCTCTACTCGGTCTTATCGGACTTCGCAGCAGGCTCCTGCTTCTTGTCCGGATTGATGCTGTCCTTGAATCCCCGGATCGCTTCACCGAGGCCGCGGCCGAGCTCCGGCAGCTTCTTCGGCCCGAAAAAGCTCATCAGGATCGCGAGGATCAGGATGAGATGCATGGGCTGGAACAGGCCTTCGAACATGTCGAGTCCAACCTCGTCTACCGGCGATTCCGCGCCTTACGACTGCCCTTTCGTCGTCCCGTATCCCGCGTTCTCCCACGCGTGCAGGCCGCCCTTGAGCGCAGCGACGTTCGTGATTCCGGCGTGCTGAAGGATGAGCGCCGCACCGGCGCTCGATTCTTCGGCCGGTCACGTGCAGTACGTGATGATCGGTTTGCCCTTGGGCAGGTACGGGACCTCGCCCTCGACGCGCGTGAGCGGGATGTGCATCGAGCCGGGGATGTGTCCGGCGATGTAGGAATCGGCGTCGCGAACGTCGATGACGGTGACCTCGCCGCGGTCGATCCGCTTCTTCAATTCTTCGGGACCGATGCGCGGGACCGCCGCTTTGGCCGCTTCTTCGGCACTCGTAGCGGTCACGGGCGCGGGCGCGGGCATCCCGTCGCTCGGTGCGGCGACATGCGACGACGTCACCGGCGCGTTGAACGAGCGGCTCAGCGCCCAGGCGACAAGCGCGATGACGACGGCCGCGCCGGCGATCATCACGATGTAGACGTTGCGCGACGACGAGGGTTCCTGCTGCTGTCTGCCTTTCCTGGAGCTCATGATCGCCTTCGTAGCGAAGCGTCGGGAACGCTACACCACGCGCAGTCACGTCGCAATGTGAGAGGAGTCACAGGGTCGTGTCAATCCGCGGCGTACACACGAGATCATGAGCTTTGAAATCACATTTCCCGGCGGCGTCGCGGTCGAGGCAACCTATCGGGGACACACGGTCCGGACCGATCAGCCGGCATCGGCCGGCGGCGCCGACTCGGCCATGTCACCCTTCGATCTGTTCTTCGCGTCGATCGCGACGTGCATGGGTTTCTACGCGTTGCGCTTTTGTCAGGAACGCAATCTGAGCACCGCCGGTCTGGGACTGACGCTGACGCCGGTCCGCGGCATCGACGGCAAGCGCGTCGAAAAAGTCCATGTCGACGTCCGACCGCCCGACGGCTTCCCCGAGAAGTACCTGCAGGCCCTGCATCGCGCGGTCGATCACTGCGCGGTCAAACGCCAGGTCATCGAGCCGCCGGCGTTCGAGATCGAGATGGACAACGTCTTAAAGATCGCGATCACGCCGTAGCGGCCCGGCCGGGTGAGCCCGTTTTGTGACCTGCCACACTTTTGTGCAGGTACAGGAAATGCTGAAATCATGCCCTTGATGCGGATTCTGGTCGTCGACAACGACGTGAACGTCCGGGAAATCCTCGTCCAGCGACTGCGCAGCCGCGGCTTCGAAGTCGACGGCGCGCAAACGGCCGGCGAAGCATTCGACTTTCTTTCGTGTGCGATTTACGACGTGATGCTGCTCGATGTCGTGATGCCGCGGAACGCGTCGATCGATGTGCTGACGATGTTGCGCGGCCTGGCCTTTCCGCCGCGATGCATCGTCGTCTCCGGCGTCGCCGATCTGTGGCGGCGCGCGAACCCTGACGTACCGGTGGCCGGAGTTCTTCAGAAGCCGGTCGTCTTCGAAGATCTGCTGCGGCTGATCGCCTGATCAGCGGCGCTTCGACAAACCGGCGTTCAGCTCCGTAACAAGTTTCGCCTCGCGCGTCAGCCGATCGCCGATGCTGCTGCAGACCGCGTCGCACAAGCCGAGGACACTCTCGTCGGCAACGTAGCAGTAGACGAGATTCCCATCCTGCCGCCGCCCGACGATGCCGGCGTCCTGCAGGATGCGAAGGTGTTTACTGACGTTCGGCTGCGTCGAGCCGACCGCCTCGACGAGCTCCGAGACGTTCTTCTCGCCGCCCTGGAGCTCCTGAAGAATGCGAATGCGCAGCGGCTCGCCGAGGATCCGGAATCGTGCAGCGATCAGATCGACGGCGGCGGGCGAGAGCCGCGGGTGAATCTTCGCTGAAGCCATACCAAGACAGATGATAGTCCGTTGTAGTCTCACCTTGACAGTATAGCTATATGGTTATATAGTTACAAGTGTCAAAGGAGATTCGCCATGACCCTGGAACGTTATCTTCGTCTCATCGCCGGCTCATTCGTGCTGATCTCGGCCTTTCTCGCGTGGGCAGTGAGCCCCTGGTTTCTTCTGTTCACCGCGTTCGTCGGCGTGAACCTGATCCAGTCGGCGTTCAGCAACCGGTGTCCGATGATCTCGCTGCTGCGCAAGTTCCGCGTGCGCGAGGAGTCGGGCCAGCGTCCTGCGGCGAAGCTGGCATGAACGGTCGACCGTTCCTCGTGAGCGTTCTCCTGATCGCGCTTGCGGTGAGCGCGCTCGGTGAGGAACTGTCGCTGCAGCAGGCGGTGGCGATCGCGCTCGAGCGAAGTCCTGCGATGCGCACGGCTGCAGCGCAGAACGACGTCGCCGCGGCGCGACTGGCCGAGGCGCGATCGGCGTGGCTGCCGCGGGTCGACGTCACCGAAAGCTACGGGCGTAGCAACAATCCCGTATTCGCGTTCGGCTCGCTGCTCGAGCAGGGTCGTTTCGGTCAGACGAATTTCGACCCCCGCACGCTGAACTCTCCCGAGACGCTGACGAACTGGCGCATCGCTTTGAACGTCCGCTACACACTGTTCGATCAGTTCCGCCGGATGGATTCGTCGCGCCAGGCAGCGAGCGCCGTCGAGCAGTCGAATTCCGCGCTCGAGGAGTCACGGCAGCGAACACGGCTCGAGGTCCTCTCGCGCTTCTACGGCGTCATCGTGGCGGAAGCGAAGCGCGACGTCGCGACCGACGCGGTGAAGACCGCCGAAGCCGACGCGAAAGCGATGCGTGACAAGTTCGAGCAGGGGCTGATCGTCGAGTCGGACGCGCTTTCGGGCGAAGTTCAGCTCGCGCAGTTCCGGCAGCAGCAGATCGAGGCCGAGGGCGAGCTCGCGATCGCGCGTGCGGCGCTGAACACGGTGCTGCGGCGCGATGCCGAAGCGGATGTGACCCCGCGCGGAGAGCTCGTCGCGCGCGCGTTGCCGGAAATCACTCTCGCAGACGCGCTGGCGCGCGGGCGCGCCGCACGCGGGCAGATCCGCAGCGCGGCGCTGGCGTCGGACAACGCGCGCCTTCAGCTGCAGATCGCGCGCGGCTCGCTCCTCCCCCGCGTCGATTCGTACGCGAGCTGGGGCGCGAGCGGCCAGCGGATTTCCGATCGCGACAACGACCGGACCGTCGGCGTCGTCGCGTCGTTCGACATTTTCGATCCGGCAAAATTCGCCCGCTCCGCGGAGGCGCGCGCCGGAGTCCAAGCCGCTTCCGCCGGCGAAGCAGCCGCGCGCGATCAAGTGTCGGTCGAGATCGTCGCTGCGTGGCAGCACGTGCGCTCGGCGCGCGAGCGGATCGATCTCGCCGCTCGCGCCGTCGCACAGGCGCAGGCCGCCGCGCGGATCGTGCGCGACCGCTACGAACAGGGCCTGACGACGATCACCGAACATCTGCGCGCGCAGAGCGCAGTCGTTTCCGCGCGCCTCAACCTTCTCGCCGCCCGGTACGAATACGTCGCCGGCTACGCCGAGCTTCTGCGTTCGACCGGAGGACTCCACGATGTCGATCTCTTTTCGTGAACCGCTCGCACTGGCCGTGTTGCTGATCGGCGGCGCGTGCTCGGGCGCGCGCGACTCCGTTGCCCCTCAATCGATCGACGCGCCGACGATCGTCGTCCGGAGCAGCGCCGTTCGCGATCTTCGCTTCGTCAGCGGCACCGTCCGGTCGACGACCGTCAGTTCGCTTTCGGCGAAGGTCATGGGAAATGTCACGCGCGTGCTCGTCTCTGAAGGCGCGCGCGTTCGCGCCGGCCAGCCGCTCCTCGAGATCGAGAGCGCCGACCTTCGCGCGCGAGGAGCGCAGACGCGCGCCGGCGCAGCAGAAGCCGACGACGCGATCGCAGCGGCTGATGCGGCAGTTCGTGCGGCGGAGGCGAACGCGAAGCTCGCCGGGTCGACGTTCACGCGATACGAGGCACTGCGCAGCCGGGGCTCGGCCAGCCCGCAGGAGTTCGATGAGGTGTCTTCGAAGAACGCCGCTGCGCAGGCGCAACTCGACCAGGCGCGCCGCAGCCGCGAGCAAGCCGTGTCCAGACGCGCTCAGGCTCGCGCGTCGGTCGCAGAAGCGGACGCGTTCGTCGGCTACTCGACCGTGCGCTCGCCGATCGACGGAATCGTCACCGCAAGGATGATCGATCCCGGCGCGCAGGCGGCACCTGGAATGCCGCTTCTGACGGTCGAGGACTCGAACGCGTATCGGATCGAAAGCGTCGTCGACGAGTCGCTCGCAGCAGCGGTTCGTGCGGGCGACGAAGTCGTGATCGATTGCGACGGGCGGCAGATCAGCGCGCGCGTTGCGACGATCGTTCCGGCGGTCGATCCCGCAACGCGGAGCGCGCTCGTGAAGATCGCGCTGCCGCATGACGCTGCGCTTCGCTCCGGAACGTTCGTGCGCGTCGGTTTCGCCACCGGCTCGCGCAAGACACTCGTCGTTCCACCCTCGGCGATCTCGCGCCGCGGCGAGCTGACCAGCGTCTACGTCGTCGACTCCAGCCGCATCGCGCGGATGCGCATCGTGACGGTTGGCGAGCCCCGCGGCGGAAACGTCGAAGTTCTTACCGGTCTCGATGACGGCGAGCGGATCGTCTCTGCGCCGCCGGCAGCGATCAGCGACGGCATGCGAATCGGGAGCGCGCCGTGAGCCATCACCGCCACGGAATCGCCGGACGGATCGCGGCGACGTTCATCGACTCGAAACTCACGCCGCTCCTCATCGGCGCGTCCATCCTCATCGGGATCGGCGCGGTCGCCCTGCTGCCGCGCGAAGAAGAGCCGCAGATCGTCGTCCCGATGATCGACGTCTTCGTGCAGATGCCAGGCGCGTCGCCGCGCGAGGTCGAGCAGCGGGTGACGAAGCCGATGGAGAAGTTTCTGCGCGAGATTCCCGGCGTCGAATACATCTACTCGACGTCATCCGCCGGCACGTCGATGTGCGTGGTCCGGTTCAAAGTCGGACAGGACGAGGAGAAGAGCATCGTCCGCGTGAACGAGAAGCTGCACGCGAACTCCGATCTGATCCCGCCCGGCGCGTACGGTCCGCTCATCAAGCCGCGCTCGATCGACGATGTCCCCGTTCTCGCGCTCACGCTGTCGAGCGATCGGTACGATCACTTCGCGCTGCGGCGCCTCGCCGCGGAGCTCGAGACGGAGATCAAGCAGGTCGACGACGTCTCGAGCGTGCAGATCATCGGCGGAGTGCGCCGGCAGCTCCGCGTTACGATCGATCCGTCGCGCGCCGCCGCATACGGACTCCCGCCCGCGCAAATCGCCGCGCTCGTGCAGCAGGCGAACACCCAGACGCGCGCCGGCGCATTCGCGAGCAACAACAACGAAGTGCTCGTCGAGACCGGGGGATTTCTCGCGAGCGCGCGAGACGTCTCCTCGATCGTCGCCGGTGCTCACAACGGCAAACCCGTCTACCTCGGGGACGTGGCCGAGGTGCGCGACGGCCCCGAAGAGCCGGCCGACTACGTGTTCTCGGGCCAGAAAGGGTCGATCGCACCTGCCGTCACGATCTCCATCGCGAAACGCAAAGCGACGAATGCCACGGCGCTCGCGCGGGCGGTGCTCGCGAAAATCGACTCGGTCAAAGGCGTGCTGATTCCGTCCGACGTTCGCGTCACGATCACGCGCAACTACGGCGAGACCGCCGCGGACAAATCGAACGAGCTGCTGCTGCACATGCTGCTGGCCGTCTTCTCGGTCGTGCTGCTCATCGCCTTCACGCTCGGCTGGCGCGAGTCGGGCATCGTCGCGATCGCCATCCCGGTCACGCTCGCGCTCACGCTCGCCGTCTTTTACCTCGGCGGCTACACGCTGAACCGCGTGACGCTGTTCGCGCTGATTTTCTCGATCGGCATTCTCGTGGATGACGCGATTGTCGTCGTCGAGAACATCGTCCGCCATCACCGGCTGCCGCAGAACCGGCGCCGGCCGCTGCGCGATGTGGCGATCGAAGCCGTCGCCGAAGTCGGCAATCCGACGATCCTGGCGACGTTCGCGGTCATCGCGGCAATTCTGCCGATGGGCTTCGTCAGCGGACTGATGGGACCGTACATGCGGCCGATTCCGATCGGCGCGTCTGCGGCGATGCTCTTCTCACTGCTCGTCGCGTTCATCGTGACGCCGTGGGCTGCGATCCGCCTGCTGCGGCTGGATAGCGGCGATGCGCACGAGCGAGAGGGATGGTCGAGCCGCATGTACCGGCACGTGATGACGCGCGTCATCAGCGAGCCGCGGCTCCGCTACGGATTTCTCGGACTCGTCGCGCTGCTGCTCATCGGGTCGATGGGCATGTTTGCGGTGAAGCTCGTGCGCGTGAAGATGCTGCCGTTCGATAACAAGAGCGAGTTCCAGATCGTCGTGGACATGCCGGAAGGCACACCGCTCGAGCGAACCGCAGCGGTGACGCGCGAGATCGGTGCGGCGATTGCGACGGTGCCCGAGGTCGCGAATTACCAGATGTACACGGGCACCGCATCGCCGTTCAACTTCAACGGTCTGGTGCGCCACTACTTTCTCCGGCAGGGCTCGAATGTCGCCGACGTTCAGGTGAACCTCGTGCCGAAAGGCGACCGCAGGGCGCAGAGTCACGCGATCGCGAAGCGCGTCCGCACGCTCATCGCTCCGATCGCGCGGCGCTGGAACGCGAACGTCAAGGTGGCCGAAGTGCCGCCGGGACCACCGGTGCTGCAGACGCTCGTCGCCGAGATTTACGGACCCGATTACGACCGGCAGATCGCGATCGCCAGGCGCGTGCAGGCGATCTTCGCCGGGACCGCTGGTGTCGTCGACGTCGACTCATACATCGAAGACGATCAGACGGTGTACCGCTTCGTCGTCGATAAGGAGAAGGCGGCGCTGAGCGGCGTCGCACCCGAGCAGATCGACAGCACGCTGCGTCTCGCGCTCTCCGGGTTGAACGCAGGCCTGCTGCATCGTCCCGAAGCCGGCGAGAGCGTGCCGATCGTGGTGCGCCTGCCGCGGTCAGCACGTTCGTCGGTCCCACAACTCGAAAGCATCCGGCTCGCCTCGGCCGACGGAAAACTTGTTCCGCTCGGCACCCTCGTGCGTGTCCAAGAGACAAACGCGCCAAAGAGCATCTACCACAAGAACCTCATGCCCGTTGTGTACGTGACCGGCGACGTCGCCGGCAGCGAAGAGAGTCCGGTCTACGCGATCCTGAAACTGAATGGCGCGCTCGACTCGCTGCGCCTGCCCGAGGGCTACTCGATGGAGCGGTTTGTGTCGCAGCAGCCGTCCACGACGAACCGCTTCGCCATGAAATGGGACGGCGAGTGGCACATCACCTATGAAGTCTTCCGCGACCTCGGCCTCGCGTTCGCGGCGGTGCTGCTGCTGATCTACGTGCTCGTCGTGGGCTGGTTCGAGTCGTTCAAGACGCCGCTGACGATCATGGCCGCGATCCCGTTCTCGCTCGTGGGCATCATTCCGGCGCATGCCGCCGCCGGCGCGTTCTTCACGGCGACGTCGATGATCGGATTCATCGCCGGTGCGGGTATCGTCGTGCGCAACTCCATCATCCTCGTCGACTTCATCGAGCTGCGCCTGAAGCAGGGAATGCCGCTCGCGGAGGCGGTGATCGATGCCGGCGTCGTTCGCTTCCGGCCGATGATGCTCACGGCCGCGGCGGTGATCGTTGGCGCGACGGTGATCCTGTTCGATCCGATTTTCCAGGGACTGGCGATCTCGCTCATGGCGGGTGAAGTCGCGTCGCTGCTGCTGTCGCGCGCAACCGTTCCGGTCCTGTATTTCCTCGCCGGCCGCAAATCGCCGAAACCGGAGCAGCGCGTACCTGCCGCTGCCGAAGTGCACGAAGCGGAGCCGGCGTTCGTATGATGGGGGAACGATGAGCTGCTCGAATGACGAAGTCGAAGACATTTGCGAATGCAACTTCTGCCATACGCAATTCGAACCGGATGTCGCTGACCGCAGTCCGAAGGGTGACGTGCGCTGTCCGCAATGCGGCCTCTCCGGCGCGAAGAAGATCTCGGAACAGGAGACCGGCCCGTTCGTGATCACGCGCGAGTCGAAATTCCGCTGAGGGTTCTGACGCGCGCCGGGTGCGCGCATAGACTTCACGCGTGAACGAACGCGTTGTCGCCGGCAGCGACGGCATCAAGCGCTGCTGGTGGGCCGGCGACGATCCGCTGTACCGGCAATACCACGACTCGGAATGGGGCTTCCCTGTCGCGGACGATGTGCGCCTCTTCGAGAAGATCTGCCTGGAAGGATTCCAGGCGGGGCTGAGCTGGCTCACGATCCTGCGCAAGCGCGAGAACTTCCGGCGTGCGTTCCGCGGTTTCGATTTCGGGAAGGTCGCGCGGTTCGGCGCCCGCGACATCAAGCGGCTGCTTGCGGACGAAGGCATCGTCAGGCATCGCGGCAAGATCGAATCGACGATCAACAATGCACGTCGCGCTCTGGAGTTGCAGCGCGAGCTCGGCTCGCTCGCCGCTTACTTCTGGCGCTGGACCGACGCGGCGGCGCTCGCGCGCGACCTCAGGAAACGCGGCTGGACGTTCGTCGGCCCGACGACGGTTCGCTCGTTCATGCAGGCGATGGGGATCGTCAACGATCACCTGCGCGACTGCGATACGTGGAAGAAAGTCGAGGACGCGCGGCGGCGGTTTACGACACCTCGATGATGCGCGGCGTGACGGCCGGCGGCGGCGTGCGCTTCGTGACCACACCGCGCGTCGAGCCGGAGATCAGCGAGGCGATATTCGTCAGCACGACCGGCAGCTTGAATCCGCCGGGACACGCGAGGTAGATCGGCTCCCACACCGGATCGAATTTCTCTTTGTACTTCCGGAGTCCACGGAAGTTGTAGAAGTACTCGCCGTGGCGGAAGCCGAAGGCGCCGAGGCGCGCCCATCGCGGACCGATCGATCGCGCTTCCAGTCCTGAGAGCGGCGCCATGCCGAGGTTGAACCAGCGGTATCCCTCGCCGGCGGCCCACTGCATCAGTTGCACGAAGAGGTAATCCATCACGCCGTCGGGCGCGCCGGTGCGATGTCGCATCAAGTCGATCGTGACCTCCTCGCGATGATCGTCGGGCCAGAGGTTCGCGAACGCGACGAGTCCGCGATCGTCTTCGGCGAGCGCCATCGGCAGACGTTTGAGGTACTCGTCGTCGAAGAAGCCGAGAGAGAAGCGCTTCTCGGTGGTGTGCTTCTCGGTGAGCCATTCGTCCGAGACCGCTCGCAGTTCGGGGAGATGTTCCTCGACCTGCGCCGGCGGCACGACGCGGAAGCGCACGCCCTCGGCTTCAACCTTCCGTCCCGTCTTGCGCAGTTGCTTCCGATCTCCCCCCTCCATCGAGAAGTTCTCGAGTGGGACGCGAGCTTCTTCGCCGAGCTTCAGCAGCGTGAGGCCGAGGTCGACATACAGCGCCAGGTTGCGCTGGCGCACCTGATAGAAGACCGTCCAGCCGTCGTGGCGATCGGCCTCCTCGAGGAATCGCCAGGCCAGCTCGCGGCACGCGGACTCCGGCCCGATCGGATCGCCCATCGCCACCCAGCTGCGCCCCTCGACGCCGTACATCAGGAAGCCGGAGCGATCCTCGTTGAACAGCAGCGACTTGTCGCCGAGGAGGACGAGGTGCCCGTTGGCCGACCACGACTGCAGCGCGATTTTCTGCGCGCGATCGATCTCCTCCTCCGTCGCCGGCGCGGGTCTCGGCGGCGCGGGACGAAGCAGATTGCGAATGGCGAATGCGAGTGCGACGACCGCAGCCGCCACGCTCGCGCGCAAGAATCGCGGGGCGTCGCCGCGGAAGCTGAAGTGCCACCACAAATCGGTCGAGTACGGGACGTAGCTGTACGAGAAAAAGCCGAGCCACACCGTCGCCGTGATGACCAGGAAAATCGCCACGATCCATCCCGGCGTGAACGGCTCGTCGAGGAATGCCGCGCGCCGGTAGAAATGATGGCGGCAAGGCAAAAGCACCGCGAACATCACCAGCATGATCGTCGCTTCTTCGTAGTCGAAGCCTTTCAGGATCGAGAAGCCGGCTCCGGCGAGCAGCAGCGCGAGCGACACGAGATACGCGAAGTTGATGCGCCGCTGCAGGCCGCGCGCGAGCAGCAGCAACACGACGCCGGTGATGCTCGCGAGCAGATGCGACGCCTCGACGATCGGCAGCGGCACGACGATGCGCAACAGGTGAATGCGCTCCCGCTCCGCCGGCGTGGCTCCCGATGCGAGCAGGACGACGCCCGCGAGGAACACGGCGATCGCGAAAATCTGCGGCACGAACATCGGCAGCACCCTCGCCGCTCCCCGGCTGAAGCGCCCGACGAATTCGCGATTGCGCGAGATCTCGTAGGCGATGATAGCCAGCGCCGCCAGCGAGAGCGGCACGAGGTAGTAGACGATGCGGAACGCGATGAGCGCCGCGAAGAGCCGCGCCGGACTGGCCAGTCCGGACAGAAACGTGAGCACCGCCGCGTCGAAAACGCCGACGCCGCTCGGGAGATTGCTGGCGACGCCCAGAATTTGCGCGAGGAGCGATCCCGCGGCAACGGTACCGAACGGCAGGGACTTCCCGCCCGGCGGGATCAACACGTACAGAGCAATCGTCAGCAGCAGCCAGTCGCATGTCGAGACCAGCACCTGCGGCACCGCCACACGCAATCGCGGTAACGGAAACGACCAGCCGCGCACGCGAACGGCCTGGATCGGTCGCCACGCTGCCAATACGAGGTACGTGATCGGGATCAGCACGAACAGCACGCCGAGCGCGCGCGTCGACGTTAGCGCGAACGGAAGCGCCCGCGCCGCGCGAAGCGGAAACTCGATCAGAACAATTCCCGTCAACGTGAAGAAGCCGAGCCACAGCGTCACGCCCTGGAATCCGATGACTTTCGCCACCTCCGCGGCGGTGAGCCCCCACGACGTGTACAGCCGGTAGCGAAGCGTTCCGCCGAGGAGGCCGGAGAAGCCGACGCTGTTGTTGAAGGCGGAACCGACGAACGACGCGAAACTCACGCGCGAGTATCCGACGTGGCTGCTCGCGTAACGCACGGCAAGCAGCTCGCCGACCGTCATCAGCAGGTAACTGCCCATCGTGCAAAGCAGTGCGATGACGATGTGCGCGCGCGACACGCGGTCGAGCATCGCCGTGAGATCGCGATAGCGGAGATGGCTCAGCTCCACGTAGACCACGCGGAGAGCGACCAGAAAAATGATCGAGACAGCGACTGGCCAGATCTTTCGAATCACGGCTGTGCCAACAAGCTATTCGCCTCGCTTCACCGCGTCCAGAATTGCGTGACCGATCTGGCGGTAGTCGCCGCCGAAATGGTGTCCGCCATCGATCGTCACAACCGTCGCCGGCGGAGGCGGCAAGTCCCGGCAGACGGAGTGTTTCTCCAATGTGCCGACAACGCAAACGATCGGCACGCCGGTCAACTGACGGACCGCGGGGAGCACCGGATAGCGATCGGGCTTGTGAATCCTGAAGCTCGTGGTCGTCGAGGGACCGAGGAGTACGGCCAGAGCGACGTTGGCGCGCGTATCCGGCGGCAGATTGTTGATCATGAACGGCACAGCCTCGGCGCCGCGCGAGTATCCGATCACGATGACGCGCTTCCGCTGCCACTTGGCCTGGTAGTCGCGGATGACGCGGTCGAGGTCCCTGCCGGTCTCTTCCGGCGTCCTTTCGCGCGCGAAGTACGAGTTCGCAAGGATTCCGACCACGGGCATGCCGGCGTCTCTCAGCACGTCGGACACCTTGACATCGATCTTGCGCCAGCCCCCGTCGCCCGTCACGAACACGGCGAAGTACGGCGACTGCTCCGTGCCTTTCGGTCCGTACTCGACGAGCGGAATGACGCCGGGCGGCGGTGGGGAGGTGGCGCAGGCTGCGAAGAGAAGGGCCAGGGCGGCGAGCGTTCGTCTCATTCGGCGGTCAGGTGCGACAGGATCAGCCGGCCGAGCGCGTCATAGTCGCGGTCAAAGTGATGCGAGCCGCTGAGCGGGATCGGCTGTGCGATGCGAGCGTCGACGTCCGTGCAGACCGTTTCGCGATCATCCGTACCGTAGACGCAGATCGTCTTCGTGCCGCGGAGCTTGTCGATCTCCGGGCGCGTGGCCACGCCGTTGCGATCCTTGAGCCAGTCGGTGACCTTGAACTCGAACGTAGCCGACTTGCTCGGCGACAACAGCGCCACGAGAGCGACGCGCTTCCGGACCGCGTCCGGGAGACGGCTGACGGCGAACGGCAGCACGTCCGCGCCGCGCGAGTAGCCGATCAGGATGACGTTGCGCGCGTGCCAGCGCGCGCCGTACGTCTCGATGACGGAGCCCACGTCTTTCGCGAGCGTATCCGGCTGCCGTTGCTTCCAGAAATACTGAAGCGCGTTGAGACCAACGACGGAAATGCCCTGACGCGAGAGATACTCCGCGATCGATTTGTCGATTTTGGCCCAGCCGCCGTCGCCCGAGATCATCAACGCGAACATCGGAGGCGCCGCTGGCTTCAGCGCCGGGACCTCGACCAGAGGAAGTTTCGCCTGCTCGGCCAGAACGGGTGTAGCGAGCAGAGCAATGGCCAGCCAGACTGAACGGAGGGACCCCATCGTGCCGTAACCTACGTTTTGGCAAGCCGATGAATTCCGAAACGGGCGAAAAGTCTCTCGAACGGCTGATCCGTGAAATGAATCCGGTACTGCACGGCGGTGAGTACGTGTTCTGCGTTCTGCCGGACCGAGCCGCGGTCCCGGGCGCGGCCGTGGGGATGTTCCGCGAGGATGAGGGGACGACCATCGTCATCGCGCGGAGCGATGCCGAAATGCACCGGCTCGATCCTCTCTACAGGGCGGCCTGGATCACGCTGACGGTCCGCTCGGATCTGGACGCGGTCGGCTTTCTCGCAGCGATCGCGAGCGTGCTCGCGGCCGCGGGAATCAGCTGCAACGTCTTCTCGGCCGTCCGGCACGATCACCTCTTCGTCCCATATGACGACGGCCCGCGCGCGGTGGAAATACTTCACGCCCTGCAGATGTCACCTTCTGCGGTTCACCGCATCCAATCTACCGAGGCCCAAAACAAACATGGCTGAATCGACTGTTGGACATCTCGTCTCACCGCTCGACCCGGTTTCGGACGAAGAGATCGTCTCCCGTGTAATTAATGGAGAGACGGTCCTTTTCGAGCTGCTGATGCGCCGCCACAACCAGCGCGTCTACCGCACGGTTCGCGCGATCCTCGGCGCCGACGAAGACGCGGAAGACGTGATGCAACAGACCTACATGAACGCGTACACGCATCTGGCGTCGTTCGCCGGACAGGCGCGTTTTTCCACATGGCTCACGAGCATCGCTGTCAACGAGGCGCTCGGCAGGAGACGACGGTCGGGCGCGGCCGCACTCCGGCTCGTGACCACAGACGTGGAGGATCCAATCCTCCATATCCGATCCGACGCGCCAGATCCGGAGCAACAGGTCATGAGCTCAGAACTGCGGCAGTTGATGGAAGAGGAGATCATGTCGTTACCGGAGCACTACCGGAGCGTCATCGTCCTGCGGCAGATCGAAGGTCTCTCGACCGAAGAGACGGCTCAGTGCCTCGACACGAGCGTAGACGTGATCAAGACGCGACTTCGCCGCGCGCGCGTGATGCTCCGCGAGGCGTTGCTCGAGCGCGCCGGCCTCACGTTCGACCAGCTGTTCCAGTTCCATGCTCCGCGTTGCGACCGGGTCGTCGCCGCGGTAATGCAGAAGATCAGCGCGCCGGCCCGCTGAGCGAACTCGGCGCGTTCACATTCGCACCTTCATCGACGCCGGCACCCAGGCGATCAACGAGCTCACCGCCCAGCCAGCCGGTCACGAGCGCGAGGCCGACAGCCACGGCCGACAACGCGTTGCGGAGACCGGCGGCTGGGCGGGCGAGCCGCTGCGGAGCAGCCAGCTCGCCGCAGCGAAACGTGACGCGCTACGATCTTCGGCATGCGAAACGAGCGTCGGTACGCCATCCGGCCGCGGATTCGGGTCGTCGGAGACGACGGCACGATCGCGATCGGTCCGGGAAAGGCCGATCTCCTCGAAGCCGTTGCGCGCACCGGCTCGATCCGCGGTGCGGCGAGTGCGCTGGGCATGTCGTATATGCGCGCGTGGACTCTGATCCGGACGATGAACGCCGCGTTCCGCTCGCCGCTCGTCGAGAAACTGCGCGGGGGATCCGAGCAGGGAGGCGCGCGGCTCACCGAACGCGGCGCGGCCGTTCTCGACATCTACCGGCGGATGGAGGACGACGCGGCCGGCGCGGTGTCGGACGCGTGGAAGGAGCTGCGCCGGCACCTTTGAGCCGATATACTTCGCCGTAGATATCGCATGCGGCGCCTCCTCATCGCGCTCCTCCTCGCTCCCGCCCTGCACGCATCCGAAGTGCACGTATTCGCTGCCGCCAGTCTCAGCGACGCGTTG
>DASWBH010000372.1:0-13465 GCA_036390755.1 Thermoanaerobaculia bacterium | reverse complement strand
ACGAACGGCACGTGCTCGATGACGGTGATGTCGCGCGTCGGGTCGCCCGCGACGGCGATCAGATCCGCGAGCAGCCCGGGAGCGACGCGGCCGAAACGATCCTGCTGCCGCAACACCTTCGCGTCGACCGACGTGGCGGCGAGCAGCGCCTGCGCCGGAGTCATCCCGCCCTTCACCATCCACTCGAGCTCGCGATAGTTGTCGCCGTGTGTGAACACGCCGACGTCGCTGCCGCAGCCGATCGTGACGCCGTCCGCGAGCGCGAGCTTGAACGCGCGTAGCGCGTCCTCCATGCCGGGCGTATACGGCGTCGTCCCTCGCTTGTACGCGCTGAAATACTCCGAGTACGCCTCCTCGGCCGTCAGCGTCGGGAGATACGCCACGCCGTGCTGCGCCATCAGCTTGAACACCTCGTCGGTTCCACCGTATCCGTGCTCGATCGTGTCGACGCCGGCGAGCACCGCGCGCCGCATTCCTTCCGCAGTCGTCGCGTGCGCGGACACGGGACGCCCCGCGCTGTGCGCCTCGTCAACGAGTGTCTTCAACTCGTCGAGCGAGAACGTCGGCGTCGTCGGCCCGGTCCCCCGACGGTAATCGGCGTAGACCTTGACCCAGTCGGCGCCGTGTCCGATCTGCTCGCGAACGGCGCGAAGGATCTCCGGCGTACCGCTCGCCTCCTGAGCGCCTTTCGGCGGATCGAAGTCAGGCGCGAAACCCGCCGGCCCCGGGCCGTAGCTCGCGGTCGCGACGATGGCCCGCGTGGCCACGAACAGGCGCGGACCGGGGATGCGCCCCTCGTCGATCGCGCGCTTCACGGAAACATCCGCGAACCCCGCGCCCTCGGTGCCAAGGTCGCGGAGAGTGGTAAAGCCCGCCATGAGCGTGTCGCGGCTGTGGATCGTCGCAGCGATCGTGCGATACGCGAGCGGCTCCTTGAGCACCTGATCGTTCCACAGCGTCTCGTTGTACGGATGCAGAAAGATGTGCGAGTGCGCATCGATAAGGCCCGGCAGCAGCGTCATGCCCGGCAGCTCGATGGTCGTTGTTCCTGCAGGGACGTTGACGCTGTCCGCCGGCCCGACGGCGGCGATTTTCTCTCCGCTGACGAGGACCACCCAGCCGTCATGCGTCGTGGCGCTCGTGCCGTCGAATACTCGCTGCGGACGCAAGAGCACACTCTGCGCGGAAGGTGTCGCGGCCTGAGGCGCGGCAACGGCAGATGCCGCGACTACGAAGAGAGCGCCGATCATGAGTCGCATCGAGTGCCTCCGTTCCCTCGTTCAACAAAATCGAAGATGATCATCGTAGCGAAATCGCGGTGCATCATGATCAGCATGAAACAGCAAGTGACCGAAGAATCGTGGCGCAAAGCATGGCGATCGCCGCTGCGGTTCTCAGCGATCTTCATAGGCGCTGGCGTTCTTCTGCTCTTCCTCTGGATCAGCCGGCCGATCTTCATCGCCTCGTTCCTGGGACTCCTCTTCGGCGTGTCGATCATGCCGGCGGTGGCGTGGCTGCATCGCTTCCACGTGCCGCGCGGCCTCGGCGCTGCTCTTCTGGTCGCCGCGTTCTTCGCCAGCCTGGCGGGAATCGCCTCGCTGCTCGCGCCTGTCCTTCAGGAACAGGCTCAAGAGCTCGAGCGCAGGCTCCCGGAGGCGATCGATCGGATCGATCGCGAGCTGCTCAAACGGCACATCCTGACGAACGCGCTCGAGGGCGGCGAGCCGCCGCCCGCCGCGGTCAGAGTGGCGGCGGCCAGGACGGCTGCACAACGTGCCGTTCAGGCGCAGACAGCGGCGGAGGCGGCGACGCTGCGACGCAGTCCGCTTCGCGTGATCCTCGGTCAGCAGCTCGGCGGCGTCATCCCGTATCTCTTCCCGGTTTTCTCCACCACCATTGCGGCGGTGACGGGATTGATCCTGGTCGTCTTTCTGACGATTTTCTTCGCGGCCGATCCGGAGACCTACACGCAGGGTGTTCTGCATCTGCTGCCACACGCTCACCGCGCGCGCATGACCGAGGTCCTGGAGACGATGGGACGCTCGTTGCGGGCGTGGCTCGTGGCGCGATCGATCGCCATGGTCACCATCGGTGTCGTCGTCACCGCGCTCATGGCTCTTCTCCGCGTTCGGGCTTCGGTCGCGCTCGGCGTCATCGCCGGCCTCCTGGAGTTCGTGCCCGTCTTCGGCCCGATCCTCGGCGCGATTCCGGCCATCGCTCTCGGTCTCGTCGACTCGCCGCAGAAGGCCGTCGCCGTTCTGATCGCGTTCGTCGTCATCCAGCAGCTCGAGGGCAACGTGCTGATTCCGCTTCTGCTGCAGAAGGCCGTCGAAGTTCCGCCCGCGCTCAGCCTCATCGGCATCGCTTCACTGGGGATGGTTCTCGGCGTTCTCGGCGTGGTCATCGCCGAACCGCTCGTGGCGGTGACGCTGGTGGCGGTGAAGATGCTCTACGTCGAGCCGGTGGTCGGCGACAAGATGGCGCCGGACGAAACCGTGTGAGCGGCGGGAGAGCGGTCTCCGCCACCTCGCCACATCACATTCCCGGCTTCATTCCTCCCGTGATGATCCACGGCGTGCCGTAGCAGTCGACGACCATCCCGAACGCGTCCTTCTGATAAAACGTCATCGCCTCGGCGCAGGTTCCGCCGAACGTCAGATAGGGCTCAGTGGTGTGCTCATCGAATCTCCGTTGTTCGGAATGGCGTCAGCCTGCGCAACTCCCCGTCCCGCAGCCAGAGCCCGAGCCATGTGACGACTCCGAACACGATGGGAAGGTAGAACGGCTGACTCACGCGCACATGCGTCGCGGTCGCTCCGCCGAAATATGCGGTGAGCAGGATCGCGCCGAGGATGTTCGTCTGCGGAATCACGTAGAGGATCGCGATCGCGAGCTCGACGATGCCGATCGGCATGACGACGGACGCGGGATAGCCGACATCCACCGTTCCCTTTACGTAGGGCGCGAACTGCATCGTGTGCCCGAAGCCGTCGACAAGCATGAAGAGCGACACGAGGATGCTCAGCACCCAGCCCGTGATGCGCATGTCCGTCCTTTCACTGCTCCGTCAATTCGGCGGA
The DNA here is from genome assembly GCA_036390755.1 of Thermoanaerobaculia bacterium. Taxonomy (GTDB): domain Bacteria; phylum Acidobacteriota; class Thermoanaerobaculia; order Gp7-AA8; family Gp7-AA8; genus DASVHS01. The sequence continues at coordinate 10,385 of DASWBH010000372.1, read as the reverse complement.
TCGTAACGGAGTTGCTCAGGGAAGGTCGTCACTATGCGGTGAACCTGCGCCGCCTGGCGTGGCCAGCCGGAGTTGCACGGATCAGATTCGAACTTCCTGACTCCGGGCATGCTCGTCACAGGCAGTGCAGCGCCAGCCGCGGTGTGTCCGTTTGAAATTGCCCATGTCTTCGTCTCGAAAGAGCATCAACGTCTCACGACACCAGTCACACCTCACCATATGAGGATTGCCGACCGCCCCGTGTGCTCGCAGGAACTCCGCGGCATTTTCTCTTTCGCCGTCGCCGAGGTCATCGCTGCGCAGCATGCGTCCGGCCGTGGCGCGGACGGTTTCCCTGTCCGCGCCTGGTCCGGCAACTACGCTGATGTTCGTATCGATGACGGTCATTGTGGATCCCAGTGAACCTCTTTGACTCCTGACACCCGCAGGAGGACCTCGATGGCGAGAGCTTTCTGCGCTTCGCCACCGACGGTGCCTCCAACGAGTACGGCGCCGCGGGTGGAACCGACGTGGAGCCTGCATCCCGCGAGCATCGGCTCGAGATCGAGCTCGAGTCGTCCGCGCGCTTCGATCGCACCGTCGACGGCAGGCTCGTCGATCACGCGGATGAGATTCGCGACGCGCTCATAGCCGAGAAACGTCGCGATCCTTCCTGCCTCTGCGGCTTTCGCCGGATCGGCCGTGGTACCGCGAATGAGAACGATTCCGCCGACGCGGTAGACGAGCAGCTCTTTGATATCGACGCCGCAATCCACGAACGCCGGAGTCAGGTCAAACACTTTCGTCTGCGCAGACGCTGTGAGTGGAAATGCGAGGACGGTAACAAGCGTACAAAACATAGTACGAAGCGTCATGACTTGCTCCTGTCGATGTCCAGCCAACTGCAGAATCTAGCGGCCGGGTGCCGTCGCTTTAGGCTTGGCCGCGTCGACCTTGAGCGCCTTGCCTTGAACTTCCTTGCCGTTCAGGCCGGCGATTGCAGCGCGACCTTCGGCGTCGTTACTGAATTCGATGAAGCCGAAGCCTTTCGAGACGCCGTTCGACTTATCGACGGCAACGTTGGCAGAGACGATCGTGCCGTACTGCTTCGCCAGGTCGTTAAGCTGCGCATCGGTGACGTTGCTGGAGAGATTTCCCACGTAGAGTTTCATTTGAGCTCCTGCTCCCGGGACGTGTCGCGTTCGGTGCGCCTCGAGTGAGGCTCGCGCGATGACGATGGTTCGGGAGATTGAAAAGCTAAGAGGGGTGAGTCCAGAGGATCTGACTTAGTTCAGATGGACTGAAGAGGCGAGGAAGTTTCCTCGACCTGCTAAACAACATACGCGCATTCCTGAAGAATGTCACTGCGGAATATATATTGAGCGGGACCACGCTCAATCCCAACGAACTTCTTTGACACCGGGCACTCTGTGGAGGATGCCGATGGCGAGAGATTTCTGGTCCTCCTGCCTCACGCGTCCGCCGACCTGAACGACACCGAGCGTGGAGTCGACGTGGAATCTGCAGCCGTCGAGCATTGGCTCGAGATCGAGCGCACGTTGCCCGCGAGCGGCGATCAACGCGTCGGCGGCGGGTCCGTCGACCACACGGATGAGATTCGCCACCCGGTCATATCCGAGGAACGTGGCGATCCGGCCCGCGTCTTCGGCCTTTGCGCGGTCCAGCGTCGTGCCGCGGATGAGAACGACTCCGCTGACGCGATAGACCCTGAGCTGGTCGATGTCGGCGCCTTGTGCGAGAAAGGCGGGCGTGAGGTCGAGCACGTCTGTCTGTGCCGACACGGCGAACGGGAATGCGATGATGACGAGGAGCCCGCAAAGCGCGGCCCGCACCGCATGTGTAGCCGAGTCAGTCATGATTGGACCTCCAGCTCAATGAGGAGCGGATCGGATGCCACGTCGCGATGCGGAACGGCTCATTGTGGAGTGTGAGCGAGATTTTCTTTTTCCGCCGTGCCACGCGGCGTCTCAGGGGCATGGACTCGTGCGATCAGGACCGCTTGCGGCGTCAGTGTTGATGTTCCGCGGTGGTTGCCTTCATCATCGGGCACGCGGCCATCGAGTCCGCCATCCCTTTCATCATCCCGCTCTGCATGTGCGCCATCATGTGCTCCATCATCTTCGGCTGCATGTCCATCATCTGCTTCTGCATCATGGCGCGCTGGGCGACGAGCTCATTGATCACGTCAGCCATCTTGTCGACGCGGGCTGAGCCCTTCGCTTTGTTCATGGCATCGACGAGTGTCTGGAGCTTCGCGTTCATTTCCGCCATGTGTTTCTGCATCGCGTCGTGCTGCTCCATCATCGCAGCGCAATCGGGCATCATGGCAGGCTTTTCACCGCTGGGCATCTGCGCGAAGAGGGCGGGCACCGAGAGGAAAACCAGGGCCACTGCTACTGTCATCCGTTTCATGTCAACCTCCTGTTGATCGTGGTCATGATCATGGGCGCAGCATCGACGTCCCTTCCGCGTTGCGCGTATGCTAGCAGACACAAGCAGCGAACTCGCCTGCATCGGTCGGTCGCGACAACGGACACGCGCGGTAGGCGTTGACCATCGCGCACTCCGTCACCCCCAACCTCCAGGCGGCCGCCCGTGAACTCATGTCCAGACGGAAATCACCTTCGCTGAAGCAGAAGCAGGCCGCGACCGAAGACACTGGTCAACAGCCGGACGCCGCGACCGGCACGGCTCGCGTCGTCGCCGTCGGAGCTTCGGCCGGCGGCCTCGAAGCATTCACGGACCTCCTTTCAGCGATTCCGGCCGACACCGGCCTGGCGTTCGTCTTCGTCCAGCATCTCGACCCGCATCACGAGAGCCTGCTCGCGGACATTCTGACCAGGGCGGCATCGATCCCGGTGGAGCAGGTGACCGAAGGGATGCGCGTCGAAAGCAATCACGTCTACGTCATCCCGCCCGATCGGGAGATGACGGTCTCGAAAGGGATTCTCCATCTCGCGCCGCGCGCGTCCGACATGCCTCATCGGCCGCTCGATGTTTTTTTCCGCTCGCTGGCGAACGATCAGGGGAGCCGCGCAATCGGAGTCGTGCTCTCCGGCAACGATGCCGACGGCTCGGCCGGCCTGCAGGCGATCCGGGATGCAGGCGGAATCACGTTCGCGCAGACCGCCGAGAGCGCGAAGTTCGACACCATGCCGCGCGCGGCCGGCGCAGCAGCCGATCTCGTCCTGCCGCCAGGCGAGATCGCCGAACAACTCCTTCGCATCGCACAGCAGTACGACGTGCCGGCAACGGAGACCGAGGTTGTTCCGAAAGCCGGTGAAGACGCCGAAGCATTTGAGCGCGTCCTGCTGTTGATGCGGGAGCAGTATCAGATCAATTTCCGTCAGTACAAACAGTCCAGCGTCCAGCGTCGCGTCCTGCGTCGCGTTCTCCTCGGAGGTCATGCCGGTCTTGTCAGCTACGCCGAGTTTCTGCGCGGAAACCCCGCCGAGGTCGAGGCTCTCTACCAGGATCTGCTGATCGGCGTCACGTCGTTCTTCCGCGAACCGGAACGGTACGAAACCCTGAAGACGAACGTGTATCCCGAATTGGTGAAGAACAAGGGACAGAGCGACACGGTCCGCATCTGGGTCGCCGGATGCTCAACCGGCGAAGAGGTGTATTCACTGGCGATCACCCTTCTCGAATTTCTCGGCGAGCGTGCCGACGCCCCCAGGATTCTCATCTACGGCACCGATATCAACGAAAAGGCGTTGGAGAAGGCACGGGCCGGTTTCTACGACGAGAGGATTGTCGCGCACGTCCAGCCGGATCAGTTGAAGCGATTTTTTTCCGAGAAGGCCGGCGGCTACAAGATCGCGAAGAAGGTCCGCGAGCTTTGCGTTTTCGCCAGGCAGGACGTCGCGCACGATCCACCTTTCTCGAAGATCGATCTGGTGACCTGCTGCAATGTGCTGATCTATCTCGGCCCCACCCTGCAGCAGAAAGCGATTTCGATGCTCTATTACGCGCTCGTGCCGGATGGATTTCTCATGCTCGGCACGTCGGAGAGTGTGCGCGGCTTCTCAACCCTGTTCCGGCCGTTCGGAACGGAGCCGGCAATCTATCGCAAGCAGGTGTCGCCCGGCGGGACGAGTGCAGATGTCGACTTCGTGCCGAAGCCGATTTGGCAACCGGCCAGCGCGCCCGCGGATGCGAAACGCTCCGTGCAGACGCAGGTGCATGACCGCGCGGACAGCTTTCTCGTCACGCATCTGGCTCCGTGCGGGGTTCTGGTCAACGATCAGATGGAGATCATTCGCCTCCGCGGAGACGTCACTCCTTACTTGAGTCTCGTTGCGGGCGAAGCGACGCTCAACCTGTTCCGTCTCGTGCGCCACCGCGAGGTGCTGGCCGCGTTACGGCCGGCAGTCCGCAGCGCGGTCCGTGACGGCGTCCCCGTGAGGAGCGACGAGATTGTCGTGACCGACGAAGGGCGGGAGCGCCGGATCGCGTTCGAGATCGTTCCCTACACGGGCGACCCGGCCGGGCCCGATCTCACCTGGGTGCTCTTCGACGACCGCGGCGTCGCACCGGCGCACAAACAGTCAAAACGGAAGACGCGCGCGAAGCACGCCGGCGAGCCGAACGAGACCCTCGCGCTGCGACAGGCGTTGGCGGCGGTGGTGGAGGATCGCGAGCGCCTTGCGGATGAAGCGGGAGCGGCGGCGGAGGCAGCGCAGTCGAGCGACGAGGAGCTGCGAAGCACGAACGAGGAGTTGGAGACCGCGAAGGAAGAGCTGCAGTCGGCGAATGAGGAGCTGAGCACGCTCAACGACGAGCTTCGCAACCGGAATGCATCGCTCACCCGGATGAACGATGATCTGGAGAACCTCCTCGCCGCGGTGGAGATCCCGATTCTGTTCGTTGGAGTCGACTTGCGGATCCGGCGGTTCAACGCCACCGCGCGCGCGCTGCTCCATCTCGATGACGACGGGGTGGGTCAATCGCTGCTCGAGACGAAATCGGGAATCGACGTGGCGATTCTCGAGCGGCTGGTGACGGACGTGATTCAGACTCGCACCGAGGCGGATGTCGAGATGGAAGAAACGGGCGGGCGCTGGCGTCTGGCGCGCATCAGGCCGTATCGAACCAGCGACGGCAACATCGACGGTGCGATCATCGCGCTGATCGACATCGACGCGCTGAAGCAGAGCGTGCTCATCGCACAGAGGGCGACCAGGAACGCCAGCATGCTGGCCGAGGCCAGCGTTCTCCTGGCATCGTCACTCGATTATGAAACCACGCTCGAGTCGCTGACCAGGCTTTCCACCGCCGCATTCTCCGACTGGTGTGCGGTCGACCTCGTGAATGCCGACGGCACGATTCGACACCTGACCGTCACGCACGTCAATCCGGTCATGCGCGAGCTCGCCCTGCAGTTCCAGGAAGTCGCCTTCAGTGAGCCGGACATCGCCCCCGGCGCGCCGGAGGCGCTGCGCCGGCGAAGCTCGGTGCTCCTCTCCGACATCGCCGAATCAAAACTCACCACCATGAGGCCGGACGCGAAGATCACCCAGCTGATCGGCGCACTCGGTGTCAAGTCGCTGATCAGCGTTCCGCTGATCGTCCGCGGCAACATCCTGGGCATCATGACATTCGCCTCATCACAGAGACAGTACGAGCCTGCCGATCTGCAACTCGCGGAAGAACTGGCGCGCCGGGCGACAACCGCCGTCGACACCGCGCTGCTCTTCCGCGAAGCCGAGGCCGCCGACCGGTACAAGGATGCGTTCCTCGGAACGGTCGCTCACGAGCTGCGCACGCCGCTGACCTCGATCATCGGGTGGGTGCAGTTGGCCAAGCAGGCTCCAGCCATGAGCGGGGAAGCGATCACTCAGGTCGAGCAGAGCGCGAACCTGCTGCGCGTCTTCATCGAGGACCTTCTCGACGTAACACGGATTCGAGAGCAGAAGCTGAGGATGCAAACGGGCGAGGTCGATCTCGCCAACGTGATCCGTTCCGGCGTCGACATCACCCGAGCGAGCGCGTCGCAGAAAGGAATCCAGGTCGCAGTGGACATCACGCTCTCGCCGGCACCGGTCGTCGGAGACCGGGTGCGGCTGCTCCAGGTCGTCTGGAACCTTCTGAGCAACGCAATCAAGTTCACGCCGCCGGGCGGTTCCATCGAGATTCGGCTCGATCGCCAGGAGAATGAGGCCCGCCTCACGGTACACGACACGGGTGCGGGCATCGCCCGCGACTTCCTTCCGCATGTCTTCGAGCTGTTCCGTCAGGGCGACGCGAAAGGCCATTCGCCGGGACTCGGGATCGGACTGGCGATCGTCTCGCAAATCGTCGGACTCCACGGAGGAACGGTGGCGGCCGAGAGCCCGGGGCCGGGCCAGGGATCCACCTTCACCGTGACGGTGCCGTTGATGAGTCCTGACGAACGGAACGGAAAGAAGTCAGGGCGGCGGTCGCTCGGGTAACGTACGCCGGCGTAGCAGATCGACAGACCGCCCGGCATCACATCAGAGCGACTTGAGATATTCAACCAGCGCGTTCTTCTCGTCCTCCGTCAGAGCGAGCCCTTTGAACGTATCGTAATGGTCGACGACGTCGCGCAGCGTCGCGAAGCGTCCATCGTGGTAGAAGCCGCCCTTCTGGTGCGCCCAGAGGCCGCGCAACGGCGCGGTCCTGTACGTCCGCTCCGGGGAACGGTTTGCCTGGAAATCATCAATCCCGATGTCGGACGGCGGATGCGTGTTCCACCCGGGCTCCGTGTACAGCGGTGGAACGTGGCACGTGGAGCACTGAGCCTTCCCCGTGAACAGCGTCTGTCCACGCGCGGCCTTCGTCGCGTCGAACGAGCCCGCCGGCGCCTTCGGTGCCGGCAGTGCAAGCTGATAGAAGTGGAGAGCGCCGAGTTTGGACGTGACCATGTCGACTGGACTGCGCTTGTTCCCGAAGCCATTTTTCGCGGCCACGGGGTACTGCTCCGCGTTCATCAGCCGGCGGTCAAAGAACGTCCCCTGTCCCTGCATCTCGAGGTTCGCCACGTAAGCATTCCAGTACGTCACTGTCCCCCAGCCGCCGGTCCACGTGTGCATGTTCACGCCAGCCGTGCCGAATGCCGGCGGGATCAGCGTGGCGGCAGGCTTGCCGTCCGGCCGAAAGGCCTTGCCATCGACGTTCAATTCCGCGTCGAACTTGCCGGGTCCCCAGCTCGCCAGCACCTTCCTCGTCGTGGCGTCATCGACGCCGAGAAGCTTGCTGATGGCGGGAAGCCCCGGTGAAAGCGCGATGATGGCTCCCGAGTTGAGATCACGATTCGGCCAGCCGTCCAGCCGCCGGCCGATGCCCGGAGCAAACGAGTCGTCCACGGTCGAATGGCAGACGGCGCAGGTGAGACCGACCGACCGCAGGCTTCCATCGGCGTTCAGCGTGCCTTTCACTCCAACGACCGCGTTCAACTTGATCAGCGTCAGCGTCGTCGCCGGATCGTCGAGGTTGACCTTGCCCTTCTTGATTCCATCGACGACGGCGGCGGGAAGAGCTTCGGCGTCGACTTTCAGACCGACGGCCAGCGCCGTCTTCGGACTCACGCCTCCGCCGACACCTCCGAACTTCTCTCCTTCGATGGCCCGGTGAAGCCCGAGCGTATCGGTCCAGAACACTTCATCGCCAAACGTGTCGAACCGAAAGATCGATTTTCCTTCGGTAAACATCGCTGTAGCGTTGCTGTCGACCGCGGCGCTCCAGTTTTCCTTCGTCGCCTGCACCTGGCCAGCTTTCCCGACCGGCGGAGGGCTATTGGTCGTGACGCGATCAGCGGCGTAGACAGCGGCTGTCGCGACCATGATCAGCACGGCTGATCTGCCGAACGCCGCCCACTTCCGCCGCGGCAGCAACATCGGATCGGGAAGGGAGTCGATATCGTTGTTCCACATCGTCTTCTCCTTGCAACCAGTCAGAAACGGGATCATATGACGAGTTCAACGGGTGATCGGCCGCGAAAAATGAATCCAGGCCGAGTCGCGGATATACGCGTTGGCACCATCGAGGCATGGACGATCTGCATGCTCTGCCCGAAAGTCCTGGTCGTCGACGATGACGACGCGATTCGTCACCTGGTCGCCACCATTCTCAAACGGGAGCAGTGCTATGACGTGCATACGGCGAGTGGCGGCATCGAGGCGCTCTCGAAGATGGCACTGACGGCGTACGACGTGGTCGTGCTCGACCTGATGATGCCGGACCTGAGCGGCGCCGATGTGCTCGAGGCGATCGCGCTCCGCGATCCACTGACCAGGTGCGTCGTTCTCATGTCGGCAGCATCACCGCTCGCTCTCGCCGAATCCGTCACTCCGAATGTCTGTGTCACTGTGCGGAAGCCGTTCGACATCGATGCACTGCTCAATGCGGTGAAGGGATGCGTCCAGGCGTCGCACGAACCCGCCGCACCCCCCAAACACCGGCGGCGAGTTTCAAAGGCGGCCTGACGCCGGATCGCGCGACACGATTGAGCGAATCACCCGTCACAGGAACGATCCGGATGCATTCGAGAAGCTTCCCCTACCAGAGGAGGTGCCATGTCGCTGCAAGCCGATGAATTGGAATCCCGGATGATCGAGCGAGTCGATCGCGATCTTCATGCGGCGACGCGGACCTTCGCACACGATTCGGTGGCGCGGAGCTGGTGGTGCATCGCCTCGACGTTCGGAACGCTCGCCGCAGTTCTTGCCGGAGCGGCGATCGCGCCCTGGTGGCCGCTGCGTCTGGCCGCGTCGATGCTCGGCGCACTGCTGCTCGTGCGCACGTTCATCCTCTACCACGACTTCATGCACGGTGCGATTCTCCCCGGCTCTCGCCTGGCTCGGGCGGTCTTCTACACGTACGCCGCCATCAACCTGACGCCTCCGCGATCGTGGCGCGACAGCCACAACTTTCACCACGCCAACGTCGGCAAGATCATCGGTTCCGACACCGGCTCGTTCCCCTTGATGACCGCGCGGATGTGGCGGACCGCTTCCAGGATGCAGAGACTGAGCTATCGCGTGATCCGTCATCCGCTGACGATCGTCTTCGCGTACTTCACCATCTTCCTTCTCAGCGTGTGCGCGCTGCCGATGTTGCGGCGCCCCACGCGGTACTGGGACTCGGCGCTGTCTCTGCTGGCGCACGCCACGGCAGTGGCGACGCTGTGGTTCCTCGCCGGACTCGACACCGCGTTCTTCGCACTTCTGCTGCCGATGGCGATGGCCGCCGCGATGGGCGGCTACCTCTTCTATGTGCAGCACAGTTTTCCGGGACTGAGCATTCTTCCCGAGGCGGAGTGGACTCCGTATCGCGCCGCGCTGGCGTCGTCGAGCTACCTGCGCCTCGGTCCCGTTCTACGCTGGTTCACGGGAAACATCGGCTTCCACCACGTTCACCATCTGAACTCGCTCATCCCGTTCTACCGGCTGCCGCAGGCAATGGCCGCAATCCCCGAACTGCAACATGCGAGCGTGACGACGCTGAGACCTCGCGACGTCGTGGCCTGCCTCCGCGCGAACGTGTGGGACGACGAGGGCCGGCGCATGGTTCGCTACCGCGACGTGCCACCGGCCGCGTGATCGCAGCTACGGTGCGATCGCTCAAAGAGGTCGGGGCAGCTGGGGAGACGGAATGACGACCCAGCGTTTCTGCATCTCGACGCGTTCCCTGTCCGCGGGCCAGACGTCGTTCGGCAGATAGAAGTAGCCGTCGCCGGCTTCGCGCGCTTTTCTGATCAACTCGGTGACGCTTCTACAGCAACTGCCGCTGCGGCGAACGACGTCGCGCTCGAATTGCACGCCCGTTCGTTCTGCGACACCTTCATAAACTCGAACCTCGGCAAAGAGCCGTTTGATGAGCATGACGTCCTCCCATCATGCGCACGTCATCGTGACCTACCCATGTCACGCGTGTGCTGCTCGTAGAGATGTTATGCGCACTGAACGGCCGGAGCCTGTTCCCTTTTGCACACGCGTCGGACATCGCGGTCAATCGCCCGATGTCCGTTATTGCACAGTCAGCAATTCGTTCTGGAAATATTCTCAGGTATCCATGAATCGATCGCCGTGGCGCTGTTGATCGCGTTCGCTGCAGTGACGGAGTGGATCGTAGCTCGATAATGGAGAAGAAAGGCGCTCTCTCGATGAAGGTTTATGTCGGAAATATCTCGCGGCACATCAGCGATGAGCAGTTTCACGCTCTCGCTCTGCCGTTCGGGAACGCGGATTCGGTCAGCGTCCCTCGTGACGTCGGGAGCGGCAGAACCAGGGGCTACGGATATCTCGAATTCGCCAATCGCGATGCGGGGCTGGCGGTGATTGCCGGTCTCCACGGGAAGGACATCGACGGGCAGATTCTGAACGCCACCGAAGCCAATGCGCCGAGAGGCCTGCGTCGAACCT
>DASWBH010000371.1:0-2948 GCA_036390755.1 Thermoanaerobaculia bacterium | reverse complement strand
CCAGTTGTCGATCAGTCCGAGCTTGTCGTCGCGAAGCGCCGCCAGAACGCCGCCGCAGCCGTAATGACCGCAGACGATGATGTGCTCGACGCGGAGCACGTCGACGGCGAACTGAATCGCCGAGAGGCAATTGAGGTCCGTGTGCACGACGATATTGCCGACGTTGCGGTGGACGAACATCTCGCCCGGCAGCAGGCCGACGATCTGGTTTGCCGGAACGCGGCTGTCGGAGCAGCCGATCCAGAGATACTTCGGTACCTGCTGCGCCACGAGACGCTGGAAGAAGTCGGGATCCTGCCGCGTCATCTCCGCGGCCCAGGCGCGGTTGTTGTCGAAGAGGCGCTGCAGCGTGGTCACTTCAAACATCCATCCGCTTGAGCACTGCCTCGCCGGCCGCTTTCGTGCCGAGCGACCCGCCGATATCGCGCGTCGTCTCGCCCGCCTCGATCGCGGAGATGACGGCGCGCTCGATCGCGGTCGCCTCTGCGCCGAAACCGAGGTAGTCGAGCATCATCGCGGCGGTGAGGATCGCGCCGATCGGGTTCGACACGTCCTTGCCGGCGTACTTCGGCGCGCTGCCGTGGATCGGTTCGAAGAGCGAGACGTGGCCGGGATTGATGTTGCCCGATGCCGCCATGCCCAGGCCGCCCTGCAGCGCGGCGCCGAGGTCCGTGACGATGTCGCCGAACATGTTGTTGGTCACGATGACGCCGAACATCTCCGGCGCGCGCACCATCTGCATCGTCAGCGCGTCGACGAACATGTGGAGGTGGTCGATGTCGCGATACTCCGCCGCCACTTCCTCGAAAGTCCGCAGCCAGAGATCGCCGCCAAATCGCATGACGTTGTTCTTATCGGCCATGCATACGGATTTACGGCCTGTGCGTTTCGCAAAATCGAACGCGTAACGGATGATCCGCTCGACGCCTTTGCGCGTCGAGACGTCCTCCTGCACCGCGATCTCGTCCGGGCTCCCCTTCTTGAACACGCCGCCCATGCCGACGTACGCGCCTTCGGTGTTCTCGCGGAAGATGACGAAGTCGACCTCGTTCATCCCCTTGTTTTTCAGCGGTGAGAGGCGCTCGTTGAGCAGCTTGACCGGGCGGTAGTTGACGTAGAGGTCGAGCTGGAAGCGCATGCCGAGGAGGATGTCGGCGGCGTGCTTCATGTCGGGGACGCGCGGATCGCCGAATGCGCCGAGGTAGACGGCGGCGAAGTTGTTGCGGATGTTGTCCATCGCTCCGGGCGGTATGGAGATGCCGGTGCGCAGATACTCGTCGGCGTTCCAGTTGAACTGGATGAACTCGAGGCCGAGGTGCCGCTGATCGTTGATGCGCTCGAGGATACGCATGCCGACCGCGATCACTTCCGGGCCGATTCCGTCGCCGGGTACGACGGCGATCTTGCGGGTGGGTGGCAAAGCGGGCGGGATTGTATCTGGAGTCGGAAGAATCAGACTTCCGACGGCGCGATCAGCTCGATTCCTCTCCTTGTTAGAACTTCGCGCAACCCGGGCTTACACAGCGCCTTCGTTTCCATCTCCCACTCATACTTCCAGTGCGCGTAGCGATCGACTCCGATTCCGGGATGCGCGACGAGCTCAGTCACTCCTTCGACGTCATCGAGTAACGGCTCGACATCTCCGAGATGGCCCGCGCCGCGAACCCCGATCGTACGGTCGTTCGAACCCTCGGCGCGCCGGCCGAACCAGTTGAGCGCGCCGACCGCGGCGCGGCGCACCGGACCGGCGCGGCCGCCGTGATCGTTGACTCTGCGGATGTATGGAATGTCGTAGACGCTCGCCAACAGCCTCGCCAGCTTGAACAGCCTCGGGAACATGTGCAGGTGCTGATGCGAGTTGAGATGCGTGACGCGCAGGCCGGTTTCGAGCACTTTCTCGATCTGACTGCGCAGCTCGACGTCGAGGTTGTCGTGCTTCGCGAACATGAAGCGCACCCAGTTCTTCGGCATGCGCTCGTTGCTCGTCAACGCGAGCTCCTCGACCATCGCCAGGTGTACGCCCACTTCGAGCGACGGCACATCGCGCAGGCGGTCGACCGCATCGTCGAACGCGCGGCCGTTCGCGACGATGCTGCACGCCGTCACGATCCCTTCGCGATGCGCGCGGATCGCGCCTTCTGTCATGCCGCGATGAAGACCGACGTCGTCAGCGGTGACGATGAGTTTCTTCACTCGATCGCGCTCTCCCCCTGGGAGAGGTTGGCCGAAGGCCGGGTGAGGGTCTCGCGCGGAACCTTCCGCCGCATGTCGGAAAACCGAGCAATCAGCTCGCGAAAGATCTGGACGATCACGGCCGGCGACGACAGATGCGACGTGCCCATCACGCGCGGGAAGTAGTCGAGTCCGATCTGCTGAATGATGAAGCCGTGGTTGCGCGCTTTGACGATCAGTTCCGCGTCGATCAGCGATCCCTCTGACCGCAGTTGCACGCTCTGCAGCACTTCGCGTCGCATCAGCTTGAACGAGAAGTTCACGTCGCGGATCGAGATGCTGAACAGGACGCGAATCAGCCAGTTGTAGGCGATCGTGTACAGCGTCCGTTTCACTCCTTCGGTCGTGCGATCGAATCGATAGCCGGAGATCATGTCGGCCCGCGTCACGTTCATGGCCCGGATGGCGCGGCCGAGGACGTCGGGGTCGAAGGGAAGATCGGCGTCCATGTAGAGGATCAGCTCGTTGTTCGCCGCCGCGAATCCGCTGCGCAGTGACGCGCCGAGTTTCTGGTTGAAGTCGTGCTGGATGAGGCGGATGCGCGGATTGCCGGCGGTCGCGCGGCGGACGATCTCCGGCGACTGGTCGGTCGAGGCATCGTCGACGATGACGATCTCGTAGTCGCGCGCGTGCTGGGAGAGCGCGTCGACCGCATAGGCGAGCGCGTGATCGATGTTCGCCTCCTCGTTGAACATCGGGATCACGAGCGAGATCGT
>DASWBH010000370.1:0-2378 GCA_036390755.1 Thermoanaerobaculia bacterium | reverse complement strand
ATCGTGACCGGCGCGTCGGAGAAGGGCACGTGGGTGCGGATCTTCAAGCCGCCCATCGAAGGGAAGGTCGTCAAGGGAGAGCAGGGCCTCGACATCGGCGAGCGCACGCACGTGAAGCTCGTCCACGTGGACGTGGCCAAGGGTTTTATCGATTTCGTGAGGACGTGACGTGCTGATCCTCGCATCGCTCCTCTTCGCGGCAGCGGCGAACGCCGTGCCGTTCACGCTGGAACGGCTCGAGCTGGACCTCGCCGTCGACTACGAACACGAGCGCATCGACGGCACGGCACGGCTGACGGTCCGCAACACCTCCACCGAGTCGGCCCGCATCGTCCCGCTGCTTCTCGGCCGTCTGATGAAGGTCAGGAGCGCGGGCGGCCTGCAGTTCGAGCAGAACATCGTCACCTTCGAGGACGAGTCGATCCGGCAGGTGGACGCGGTCACGGTTCACCTCGCGCAACCGCTCGCGCCCGGCGCGTCCACGACCGTAGCAATCGATTACGGCGGACACATCGTCGGTTACACGGAGACCGGGGAGCTCTACGTGCAGGATCGCGTCTCGGAAGCGTTCACGATGATTCGCGAGGATGCGCTCGCATTTCCTGTGCTCGGCGCGCCGTCGCGCGCCGCGAATCGAACAATCCTGCGCAACGGTTTTTCGTTCGACGCGCGGATCACGGTTCCGAAAGGATTCGTCGTCGCTGCCGGTTCGCTCGTCGACACACACGATGACAACGGCAGGACGACGTTCCACTTCGCGAGCAGCGAGCCCGCGCCGTTCCTCAATCTGTCGATCGCGAAGTTCGGGATCCTCGACGAGAACGGCGTCCGCGTTTATTACCTGCCGGCCGACGAAGCAGGTGCGAAGCTGATCCTGCAGCGCACGCGAGCGACGCTCGACCTGTTCACGAAGTGGTTCGGACCTCTCGGCAAGCCGCCGCGCCTTGCGGTGATCGAAATTCCGGAGAACTGGGGATCACAGGCGGGTCTCATTCCCGGGATCATCCTCACCGCGGATTCGTTCCGTGATCCGAAGTACCTCTTCGAGCTGTACCACGAGCTCGGGCATCTGTGGAATCCGCCGGATCTCGACAAGCCGTCGGCGCGGCTCAACGAGGGACTCAGCGAGTGGCTGCAGTGGGTGGTCGCGGCGCAACTCGACAACGTGCCGCCCGACCGCGTCGCGAAGATGCAGGCGCGAATCATCGATCGCGTCACGCACGAGCCGCGCCTCGCCTCGATTCCGCTCGCGTCGTTCGGCGCATCGGACATGACGGATTGGTCGTACCGCGTTGGTCACCTCTACTTCTCGCTCCTCGAACGCGTCATCGGACGCGACGCGCTCCTCGGCATCGTGCGCGATTACTACCAGGCGAATCGCGAAAAGGGAGCGACGCTGAAGGATTTCACCGCGCTGGTGGAGAAACGATGTCCGCAGGCGTCGACGATCAGCGCTGACTGGATTTACTCGACGCGGTGGCTCGAGAAGCTCCGCACGGCCGGCTCGCTCGAGGCCCTCGCCGCGCAGTATCTGGCGACATCCTGAGCGTCATTCTGAGCCGCGAAGACGGCGAAGAATCTGGGCGGCGGCGCGATTCCACCGCCCAGATTCTTCGCGCTCTTCGGCGCTCAGAATGACTTTGTCTTGGAGATGCGAATGTTGTCGATCAGCCGCGTCCTGCCGATGCGCACCGCTCCGGCGAGCAGGAGATCGCTGTGGAAATCGGCGGGCGCTTCGAATGTCTGGGGATCGACGAGGGCGAGGTAGTCGACCTGGACTCCGGCCGTCTCAGCCGCCATCGTGTGCATCAGCTTCTCGACGGCTCCCACTTCCTCGACTCCGTGCGTGATCGCCTCCTCGCCCGCTCGCAGCGCGCGGTGCAGCGCCGGCGCGAGCTTCCGCTCGTCGGGCGAGAGATAGCTGTTGCGCGATGACATTGCCAGTCCGTCGTGCTCGCGAACCGTTTCGCCGAAGACGAGCCGCACCGGCACGTCGAGATCGCGAACCATTCGCTCGATGACCGCACACTGCTGGGCATCCTTCCGTCCGAACACCGCCAGGTCCGGCTGCACGATGTTGAACAGCTTCAACACGACGACCGCAACGCCGTCGAAGTGGCCGGGCCGGCGCTCGCCTTCGAGGCGCTTTGCAAGCGGGCCGGCCGAGACCGTCGTCCTGGCGCCGGGCGGGTACATGACCTCGACCGAAGGCATGAACAGCAGGTCGACGCCTTCATGCTGGAGCAGGACGCGATCGCGATGCTCATCGCGCGGATAGCGCGAAAAGTCTTCGTTCGGCCCGAATTGCTTCGGGTTCACGAAGACCGAGACGACGACGAACGCGGCGCCGCTCTCGCGAGCGACGCGGATCAGCGACA
>DASWBH010000369.1:0-1727 GCA_036390755.1 Thermoanaerobaculia bacterium | reverse complement strand
ACTCCGAAGCTCAAAGCGAAATCAGCCGAGGAGATTCTGCAGATCTATCGCGGCTATGAAGAGCAGATGTACAAGGAGCTGCCGAAGCTCTTCGGACGGCTGCCGAAGGCGCTGCTCGAAGTCGTGCCGGTCGAGCCGTTCCGGGAGAAGGAAGCGGCGAGCGCGAACTACGAAGCACCCGCGCCGGATGGCTCGCGGCCCGGGCGCATCTACGTGAACACGTACGACGCGCCGTCGCGCAAGATCATCTTCATGGAATCGACCGCGTACCACGAAGGCGTGCCCGGCCATCACATGCAGATCGCGATCGGCCAGGAGCTGCCGGACATCCCGGAGTTCCGGCGGCAGGGCGGCTACACCGCGTTCGTCGAGGGTTGGGCGCTGTACGCGGAACGCCTCGGCAAGGAGATCGGCTTCTATCAGAACCCGTACATCGACTACGGTCGGCTGAACGACGAGATGCTGCGCGCGATCCGGCTCGTCGTTGACACCGGCCTTCACTCCAAGAAATGGTCGCGCGATCAGGTCGTGCAGTTCTTCCACGACCACTCCGCGACCGACGAGGTCGAAGTGCAGAGCGAGACCGATCGCTACATCGTCTGGCCCGGACAGGCGCTCGGCTACAAGATCGGGCAGCTCAAGATTCTCGAGCTGCGCGAGCGTGCGAAGAAGGAGCTCGGCGACCGCTTCGACATCAAAGCCTTCCACGACCAGGTCCTCGGCGCCGGCGCGCTGCCGCTCGACGTGCTCGAGGAGAGGATGAACGCGTGGATTGCGCGCACCCGCCCTTGACTCCGCCCTCTCCCCGCGCGCGGGGAGAGGGTGGCCGAAGGCCGGGTGAGGGGCCGCACGAAACCGGATTTCTCGACCGCTCCGTGCGCGTGAATGTGACTGAGTATCCGTACGTCGTCTACGTGCCGCGCGACTTCGATCGCGCGCGCAAGTGGCCGGTGATTCTCTTTCTGCACGGCGCGGGCGAGCGGGGGAGCGACGGCTTGCGGCCGACGCAGATCGGCCTCAGCGCTGCCATCCGGTCCGATCCGTCGCGCATTTCTGCGATCGCAGTGTTTCCGCAGGTGCCGGCCGACGAGCGTTGGATCGGCGATCCGGCCGATGCGGCGATCGCGGCGCTCGATCGCGCGACCAAGGAGTTCAACGGCGATCGCGACCGCACGTACCTCACGGGTTTGTCGATGGGCGGCTACGGCACGATCCATCTCGCCCTCGCGCATCTGGAGCGATTCGCCGCGCTGGTCGTCGTCTGCGGCGGACTCCTTCCGCATTCGGCCACGGTCTCGGTCCGCCGCTCGCCGTTGATCCCGGAAGATGGCGATCCGTACGCGTTCGTCGCGAACGCGTTGCGCGGCGAGCCGATCTGGCTCTTCCACGGCGCCGACGATCAGACGATTCCCGCCGATGAGTCGCGGCACATCTACGCCGAGCTCCAGAAAGCGGGAGCGAAGGACGCGCATTACACCGAATATCCGGGAGTTGGCCACAACGCGTGGGACAAGGCGTACTTCGAGCCGTCGATATGGCAGTGGCTGTTCGCGCAACGGCGGCGGCGATAGCCGATGCCCGCGCCGGTCCTCCTGTCGTGCGAAGCGCTGACGAAGTCGTTCACGTCGCAGCCGCTGTTCGAGAATCTCAACTTCACGATCGCGGAAGGCGATCACATCGGACTCGTCGGTCCGAACGGCTCCGGCAAGTCGACGCTGCTGAAGATC
>DASWBH010000368.1:0-4311 GCA_036390755.1 Thermoanaerobaculia bacterium | reverse complement strand
CTCGGCGATCGAGAATTCGGGGACGAGCGACAGCTCCTGATGCACCACCGCAATCCCCGCCGCCTCGGCGTCCCGGATGCTGGCGAACCGGCGGATTTCGCCGTCGACGTAGATCTCGCCTTCGTACGTGCCGGCGGGATAAACCGCGCCGAGCACCTTCATCAAGGTCGATTTGCCCGCGCCGTTCTCGCCGACGAGCGCGTGGACCTCGGCGGGTCGAAGATCAAACGAAACGCGATCGAGCGCGAGCACGCCCGGAAAGGACTTCGAGATGTTGCGCATCTCGAGAAGTGGGGCGGTCATTAGCTGTCAGCTCTCAGCTCCCAGCTCTCGGGACGACGCCGCTCGTGGGCGGGCGATGGCCCCCTGAGAGCTGACAGCTGAGAGCTGAGAGCTCGTCAATGTCCATAAATCTCCTCCCGCGTGTGGTACCCGTCCTTGATGACGGTCTGATCGACGTTCGTTTTATCCACGACCACGGGCTCGAGCAGGATCGCCGGAACGTCCTTCTTGCCGTTGTTGATCTTGTCCTTCGTCTGCACGGTCTCGTGACGGGCCAGCTTGATTGCCGCGTCGACCGCTCCGAACGCGAGCGGCTTGATCGGCTTGTAGACCGTCATCGTCTGCGTGCCTTTCACGATGCGCTGAATCGCGTCGCGCTGCGCATCCTGGCCGGTGACGATGACTTTGCCGGCGAGACCGGCCGCTTCGAGGGCGGAGATCGCGCCGCCCGCGGTTCCGTCGTTCGAGGCCACGATCGCCTGGATCTTGCTGCCGGTCTTCGTCAGCGCGTCTTCGGTGATGCGCAGGGCCTCTTCCGCCTTCCACTCGCGCGCGAACTGATCGGAGATCACCTTCACATCTCCTCGTTTGATTACCGGATCGAGCACGTTCATCTGACCTTTGCGGAGCAACAGCGCGTTGAAGTCGGTCGGCGAGCCGCCGATCAGAACGTAGTTGCCCTTCGGAACGCGCTTGAGCGCGTAGTCGGCCTGCATCTCGCCGATCTTCTCGACCTGGTGCGACATGTAGAGATCCACGTCGGAGTCGCGGATGAGCCGGTCGTACGAGATGACCGGAACGCCGCGCCGGTGCGCAGCGTCGACGATGGAGGCGGCGATCTCCCCGTTGTGCGGCGCGACGATCAGGACGTCGACGCCCTTGGTGAGCATGTTGTCAGCCTGCTTGGTCTGCACGGCGTCGTCGCCGTTCGCGACCTGGATGTCGAGGACAGCGCCGACTTCCTTCGCGCGCTGCTCGACGAGCTCCTTGTCGCGCTGCCAACGCTCTTCCTTGAGCGTATCCATGGAGAAGCCGATGCGAACAGGTCCGGTATGCGCCGCGCGCGTCGATCCCGTCGTGGCGGTCTCGGGCGGCGCCTTCACACACGCGCCGGCGAACAGCGCGCAGACAGTCAGCAAGACTCCGGGCAGTCTCTTCATCACGATCTCCTCACTGCTGCAGCGGCCGCCCTTTTATCATGCATCAGATATCTTCGCGCCAGACGGAACATGAAAGGCACAGGTGCGTCCGTTGCGCTTCTCGTGCAATTTCTGACTACGATTCGCGCCATGCCGCAAGAGCTCGAGATCCGCACCGCGACCGAGTCGGACGTTCCGCTGATCCTGGAATTCATTCGCGCGCTCGCCGAGTACGAGCGGCTGCTCGATCGCGTCGTCGCAACCGAGGATCTGATCCGCACGACGCTGTTCGGCCATCCGCGATTCGCGGAGGTTCTGATCGCGGAATGGAAGGGCGAGCCCGCCGGCTTCGCCCTCTTCTTCCACAACTACTCCACGTTCCTCGGACGCCCGGGGATTTACCTCGAAGACTTGTTCGTGAAGCCGGAGGCGCGCGGGCGAGGGGTCGGAAAAGCGCTGCTGGCGCGACTCGCGTCCATCGCGAGATCGCGGAACTGCGGGCGGCTGGAATGGGCGGTGCTCAACTGGAACAAGCCGTCGATCGACTTTTACGAATCGCTCGGCGCGGTGCCGATGAGCGACTGGATCGTGTACCGGCTGATCGGCGACGCGCTCGACAAGCTCGCCGAGACCGCGGACTGACGATTCACGTCAAAAACAACAAAGCCCTGCTCCGTCTGCATTCGACGTGCAGGGCCGCTCCGCGCCCGCCTCTCTTCAGAGTCTTGGTCAGCCGCAGAGCGACGCAACAGTAAGTCTCGGGAGCGCGAACGTCAATGATCGAGTGACTCCGACCTGAGGCGCATCCGGAGGGTTTCTTCGTTTGGGTCAGCGGCATCTTGTTGAGCCTTCGCTGGCTTGGCGACGAGCACAGTCAACTCAGCCGTAGCTTCGCGATCATCTCCGTCAACGGCGCGGCCACGGGTGCGTTCGTCATGGCTGCGCTCGATGGCGGCCAACAGCTTTCCCACCTCAACGTTCATATGGCGCCCGCTTTCGCGCCATATGTCCGTCTTTTGCCGGGGCGCGGGAAGAATATCGAGTCGAGAGGTCTCTCTGACTGTGACGTGGCTCACGTCGGCACCAGCTGCTTCGCGAATCGATCGCTGTGGGCTGGTGCGGGCTGACGGGGTCGAACCGCCGACCTCCTCCTTGTAAGGGAGATGCTCTACCACTGAGCTAAGCCCGCGCGAGGGAGCGGCGAGAATAACATGCGCTCCCTCTCACCGCTTCCGGAGCCGGGCAGCATTACAATCGCGCGCCACACCATGGGGCTGCTGAAACGCAAGCCGCGCGTCCTCGTCCTCGACGACGACGCGTCGATCCAGAAACTCGTGTCGATGATCCTCAAACGCGAGGGCTATCGCGTCGACGTGGTCGACAGCGGACGGAAAGCGATCGACGCGCTCGACAGGACGAGCTACGCGGCGATCATCCTCGACCTGATGATGCCGCACGAGGGCGGCGTCACTGTGCTCAACCACATCCGCGGCCGCGAGCCCGAATTGCTCAAACGCGTCATTCTTCTCACGGCGACGCCGGAATCGGTCCTCAGGGCAATATCAAAGGACGTGTTCGCCGTGGTGAGGAAGCCGTTCCAGACGGAAGATCTCGTCTCCGCCTTGAAACGGTTGGCTTAGCGTCTACGCGGCGGGCTGCTCGTCGCCCGAAGCGGCAGCCACCGTCTCGCGAGTGCTCGCCGCGCTGCTGCGGACGCAGCTCTGGACAATGGCGGAGAGCTGCGCGAGATCGCACGGCTTCCTGAGGACGATCTGCACTACGTCGACATCGAGCGATCGCGCGGCCCCGGACGGAGCGACCACAAGCACAACGGGCCGCGTCTCGCGCGACATGAGGCCGATCATGTCGACGATCCGTTGCGCGCCGGCTGTCGGCAGAGCAAGGTCGAGGACGACGACAGCGTACGGGCCCTCGACCAGCTTCTCGAGCGCCGCTTTTCCATCCGGTACCGTGTCCGTCAGCACCTCCGCATGGAGGAGACGATTGGACAAACCCTGGCGCACGCCAGGATCTGCATCGGCGATCAGGACACGAGCTCTTCCGTCGAACGTCATGCTGGCGACGTTCACCTACAAAGACTCTGCCACATTCATAACCAGCGCCTCACGTTCGCTCGGTACGCACGATAGGCATCGCCGAACCGTCGCTCGAGATACGCCTCTTCGCGGCGGATGACGAACAGTTGCAGAACGGCAATCGTGATCGGAAGAAGGATCAGCGCCGGGATCGCGGAGAACCAGAGCGCGGCGCCGATGTAGGCGCAGGTCAACGAGACGTAGAGCGGGTTGCGCGAGAAGGCGAACGGCCCGCGCGCGACGAGCTCCGTCGCCGGATGGTGCGGAATGATCCCGGTGCGGACGCGGTGCATGGTGAGGAGACCCCATGTGGCGATGGCGATGGCGACGATGACGAGCACAACGCCGGTCGGGCGGCCGTATGGAATATGAACGGGCAGCCACCGCTGCATCAGCAACCCGGCGAAGAAGAACGCCGCGAAGATGAGCGGCGGCGGCAAGTGAACCGCGGGATGGTCGACGCGCTCGCTCACTCCACAGATGGTAGTCGCAGTGGAACGCACGTGGAGCCTCGCGCTTCAGCGCGTCGGCGGCCGGCCGCTGCGTGCGAGTTGCGCGAGGCGGGACGCAGTCTCCGCAACGGCCGGCGGTACGTTGGCCCTGACATAGAGCGCGTGAGCTTCTTCCCAGAGACGCGTCGCGTCCGCGACCGCTCCCGCGTTGTGCTTGAGCAGCGCAAGACTGCGAATGGCGTTTGCGAGCTCGAGCGGTGTCGTCTGTTCGCTTCGATAGATCGCCAGAGCTTCGACGAAGAGCGGCTCGGCGGCATCAGGACGCCCGAGCTGCACTTCGAC
>DASWBH010000367.1:0-4216 GCA_036390755.1 Thermoanaerobaculia bacterium | reverse complement strand
CCGGCGTTGACGATGCCCATCGTCAGACCTGCGCGGATCGCGTGATAGAGAAACGCGGCGTGCATCGCCTCGCGCACGATCTTGTTTCCGCGGAACGAAAACGAGACGTTGCTGATGCCGCCGGACGCGTTCGTCAGCGGGAACTTCTGCCGGAGCTCGCGAACGGCTTCGATGAATGCGAGTCCGTAGCTGTTGTGCTCCTCGATTCCTGTCGCGACCGTGAGGACGTTCGGGTCGAAGATGATGTCGGTCGGATCGAATCCGACTTCTTCGGTGAGGATGCGATACGCGCGCGATCCGATTTCGAGTTTGCGCTCGGTCGTGTCGGCCTGCCCCTGCTCGTCGAACGCCATGACGACGACGGCGCCGCCGTAGCGCTTGACGAGCCGTGCGTGCTCGCGGAACACGTCCTCGCCTTCCTTCAGCGAGATCGAGTTCACGACCGGTTTTCCCTGCACGCACTTCAGGCCCGACTCGATGACCGACCACTTCGAGCTGTCGATCATGACCGGCACGCGGCAGATGTCGGGCTCGGACGCGACGAGGTTGAGGAAGTCGGTCATCACCCGCTCCGAGTCGAGCAGCCCCTCGTCCATGTTGATGTCGATGATGTTTGCGCCGCCGTCGATCTGCTGTTTCGCGATCGCCAGCGCGGCTTCGAGGTCGCCGCTCTTGATCAGCTGCGCGAATTTCGGCGAGCCGGTGACGTTCGTGCGCTCCCCGATCATGATGAAGTTCGAGTCGGGACGGATCGTCAGCGACTCGAGTCCGCTGAGGCGCAGGTAGCGGTCAGGCGAGGACGGAACGCGCGGCTTCAGGTCGCGGACGACCTCCGCGATCGCCCGGATGTGATCGGGCGTGGTGCCGCAGCAACCGCCGACGACATTCAGCCAGCCGTTCTCCGCGAAGTCGCGGAGCAGCGCCGACATCGACTGCGGAGTCTCGTCGTAGGCGCCGAGGGCGTTCGGCAGGCCGGCGTTCGGGTAGCAGGAGATGAAGACCGGTGCGATGCGCGACAGCTCCTCGATGTGCGGGCGCATCTCCTGCGCTCCGAGAGCGCAGTTGATGCCGACCGACAGGAGCGGCGCGCGCGAGATCGAGTTCCAGCATGCTTCCACCGTCTGGCCGGACAGCGTGCGGCCCGATGCGTCGGTGATCGTGAGCGACGCCATGACCGGCAGGCGGTGCCCGGTGTCGTCGAAGTATTTCTGGATCGCGAACAGCGCGGCTTTGAGGTTCAGCGTGTCGAAGGCCGTCTCGGCCAGAAGAATGTCGGCTCCGCCGTCGACGAGTCCGCGCGTCTGCTCGTAATACGCGGCGACGGCCTGATCGAATG
This sequence comes from Thermoanaerobaculia bacterium, assembly GCA_036390755.1. Classification (GTDB taxonomy): domain Bacteria; phylum Acidobacteriota; class Thermoanaerobaculia; order Gp7-AA8; family Gp7-AA8; genus DASVHS01. Next base: position 2,880 of record DASWBH010000367.1, on the reverse strand, counting down.
TCGCGGCGCGGTAGCCGGGATTGTTGACGTCGGGCGACAACGACAACGACTTGTTCGTCGGCCCGAGCGCTCCGGCGACGAAGCGCGGTCTGTCGGGCGTCGAGACCGCGTCGGCGGCGCGCCGCGCGATCCGCGCGGCGGCGACGTTGATCTCGTAGACGAGCGACTGGAAGTCGTAGTCGGCGAGCGAGAACGCCTGCGCGTTGAACGTGTTGGTCTCGATGATGTCCGCGCCGGCTTCGAGGTAGTGCCGGTGGATCTCCTCGATGATCTGCGGCTGCGTGAGGTTCAGCGCTTCGTTGTTGCCTTTGAGGTCGCGGGGCGAATCGGCGAACCGCGATCCGCGGAACGCCTTCTCATCGAGGTGATAGCGCTGGATCATCGTTCCCATCGCGCCGTCGATGATGAGAATCCGCTTCTCGAGAAGCTGGCGTAGCTCGGCGGTGCGATCGGGCTGTGGCATTCGTCTCTCCAAAAAACAAAAAACCCCGCGAGGCGGGGCGTGAAATCCGAGTCCGTTGTCGGGCTATCGGCTCTTTAGCTTTTTTTTACCTGGTTGCAAGCCGCCCCCAAATCAGTCCAGGACGCGTCAATGTAAGGCAGCGGTCGGAGCGTTGTCAAACGGCTTCAGCCGCGGCAACCAGCGGTGCACGTTGCGGCAATAACGCGCGTAGTCGTCGCCGAACAGACGGCGCAGCGTCGGCTCTTCGTAGATCACGATGAACAGCGTCGTCGCCACCCACATCGCCACGAGCATGTACAGCATGAACGTCTGCAGCCGCGGGAACGCGATCGCCTCACCGATCACCGCGATCGCGCCGCCGACGTACATCGGGTTGCGCACAAAGCGGTAGGGTCCGCTGATTACCAGCCTCCGCGGCGGATCGAACGGCGCAGGTGTGCCGAAGCCGCGCCATGCGAACTCGAATGCGCACCAGGAGGCGATCGTCAGCCCGATCAGCAGCACGATCCATCCCGCCGCGCGCGAGTCCGCGTAGGCATCCGGGCCGACAACCATCCGTGGCAACACCCACAACCAGAGTGCGAGAAAGAGGGTGGCCACGACAATCGTTCGGGCAAGAGCGAACACCTTGCGGCTCATATCCATAAGATAAACTCCCGCGATGACCACTGCCACCGACACTCCGATTGCCCATACCGATCCTGTCAACGCGAAGATCCTCGCGATTTCCGAGGATCGGATTCAGGGATTCGTACGCGATCCGTTCGGGACGATCGCGGAGCAGGCGGGCCTCGACCCGGAGCTCGTGATGGAGCGCATCCGGGCCATGCTGCGCGCCGGGACGATCCGCCGGGTGCGGCAGACGCTCATGGCCACGAACCTCGCCGAGGGCGCGCTCGTGGCGTGGCAGCTCCCGGTCGACCGGGTCGAAGCGGCGTTCGAGTTCATGTTCAACGAAGACCCGTTCTCGGGTCACGTCGTCATCCGGTCGACCGACGCTGCAACGCCGGGATCGAATTACCGGTTGTGGACGACGGTGAAGGCGCCGCAGGGCTTCTCGGTCGAGAAACATTGCGCGCTGCTCGCGCGGCTCACCGGCGCCGAGCATTACCGCGTGATGCCGGCGAAGCGGATCTTTGCGCTCGGCGTCGGCCACGTTCGACGCAAAGGGATGAAGCCGGGCAGCAAGTCGGACGAGCTCGCGGTGGCGAAAGACACGACGAAAGTCGAGCTGACGGAACTCGAATGGCGCGTGCTCACCGCGCTCAAACGAGAGCTCGTAGCGGACGAAGTGCGCCGCGATCTCTGGCAGCGGCGCGCGGCCGAGGCGAACGTGCCTCTGGAGACGTTCTACAACGTCGCCGAGGATCTCAACCGGCGCGGCGTGATCGGACGCTTCTCGACGTTTCTCGAGCACGTCAAACCGCTGCAGAGCGGCGAGCGCGTCACGCGGTTCAACGGGCTCTTTCACTGGGCCGTCCCGCCGGGCCGGGAGATGGAAGCAGGCCGGGAGGTCGGACGCTTCCACATCCTCACGCACTGCTACTGGCGCGAGGGCGGGCCGGAGTTCCGCAACGTCAACATCATGGCCGTCGCGCACGGGACCGACAAGAACCTCGTGCTCGTCCACAAGAAGGCGATCGACGAGCATCTCGCGACGATCGGCATTCCGGTCAGCTACACGAACGTCTTCTGGGGCGGGCGCAGCGAGATCAAACCGAGCGAGATCTCCCCGTTCGCCTATCAGGAGTGGGCGCGGAAGATGGGCGTGAATCCGGACGACTTGCGCGAGTGAGTCCGTGTCATTCTGAGCGCCGCAGAGCGCGAAGAATCTGGGCGGCGGAATGGGCGCCCCTCCCAGATTCTTCGCCGTCTTCGCGGCTCAGAATGACAGGATGATCGACTTATCCGACCCGAACATCGTCAGCGCGTATGACGAGCTTCCGCTGTGGTCGGCGATGTTCGGCCTGCTCCTGCTCGACGAAGTTCCGCTGACGGGCGTCCGTTCTGTTCTCGACGTCGGATGCGGGACGGGATTTCCGCTGATCGAACTGGCGGAGCGGCTCGGACCTTCGGCGCATGTTCACGGGATCGATCCCTGGCGCGCCGGGCTCGATCGGGCGTCAGAGAAGATCGCGGCACGGGGGACGCCGAACGTCACGCTTCACGAGGGCAGCGCATCGAGCATGCCCTTCAACGACGCCACCTTCGACCTCATCGTCTCGAACCTCGGTATCAACAACTTCGACGATCGCGCGGCAGCGATGCGCGAGTGCCGCCGCGTCGCGCGACCGGGCGCCACGATCGCGCTGACGACAAACCTGCAGGGACACATGCGCGAGCTCTACGACGTCTTCGACGACGTGCTGCGCGACGACGAGGCTGCGAAGCGCCGCCTGCACGACCACGTCGCGCAT
>DASWBH010000366.1:0-7503 GCA_036390755.1 Thermoanaerobaculia bacterium | reverse complement strand
TCTCAGCGAGGGCCGCGCCGAAGTTCTGAAGTCGGCGGAGCTCACCGAGTTCGCCTGCTCGCTGCCGCAGCTGACGGCCGGCGAAGTGCTCGAGGTGAGCCGCGGCGTCGAGTGCCGCGTGGAGCGATATCCGGTCGGCGTCGTCGCCTCGATCGTCCCGTTCAACTTCCCGAACATGGTTCCGAACTGGACGATCCCGAACGCGATCGCGCTGGGCAACTGCATGATCCTGAAGCCGAGCGAGATGGTTCCGCTCAGCTCGATGAAGATCGCCGAGCTGCTGCGCCAGGCGGGGCTGCCGGACGGCGTTTTCAACATCGTCAACGGCGGGCAGGCCACGGTGGAAGCGATTTGCGATCATCCGGAGATCGAGGCGATCACGTTCGTCGGCTCGACGCGGGTCGCGAAGATCGTCTACCGGCGCGGAACGGCGTCGCTCAAACGCGTGCTCGCACTCGGAGGCGCGAAGAATCATCTGATCGTGATGCCGGACGCGGAACCGGAGATGACGTCGTCGAATGTGGTCGCTTCGATGTCCGGCTGCGCCGGTCAGCGATGCATGGCGGCGTCGGTGATGATGGCGGTCGGCAAGAGCGATCACATCATCGAGCGGATGGTGAAGATCATGCGCGGTCTGACGATCGGGCCGGTGATCTCGGCCGAGGCCAAGCAGCGGATCGAGCGCTACATCACCGAGGCGGAGCAACAGGGCGCGAAGGTGCTGATCGACGGTCGCGGGGTGAACAAGCCCGGCTTCTGGGTCGGCCCGACGCTCATCGATTACGTTCGTCCGGAGATGCGGATTGCGCAGGAGGAAGTGTTCGGGCCGGTCATGGTCATCATCCGCGCAAAGGATGTGGACGAGGCTCTGGACGTGCAGCATCGATCGAAGTACGGGAATGCGGCGTCGGTCTTCACGGAGAGCGGCGGCGTCGCGCGCTACGTGATGGAGAACGCGAGCGCGGGGATGGTCGGCGTGAATGTGGGCGTGCCCGTGCCGCGCGAGCCGTTCGGCTTCGGCGGCTGGAACGAGTCGCGTTTCGGCGTCGGCGACATCACCGGCAAGTCGTCGATCGAGTTCTGGACGAAGTCGAAGAAGATGACGACGAAGTGGAACAAGGAAGCCGGCGTCAACTGGATGAGCTAGGGGGGTCAGGTCTGCAGTTCCCAGTTTTTTCTACCGAGTGTAGTGAGACATCGGTCGACGCAATCGCGTAACAGCAAGTCGTTCGATAAAGCTCCGTCGCACTGGGCGATCAGATTCGTGACCGCCGTCTCACTCCTCAGCCGCAACGCCGCTGCGATTGTCACGTTCGACGACATGGCCTCATAGCAGCCGAGCCAGGCGGCAACCATTCGCGGCGATCCGCCGCGGCCGTAGCGGATTCGATCGCCATCCACTCTGAACGCCTCAGCGACCGCCGCAATCACCGCCTGCATGTCCGGCCGCGATGGTGCTCGTTGGCCTAGCGGATGCTCGGTCGCACGCGGTTTCAACTTCAGTTTCTCGCGAACCGACTCGACCCACTGCTCGCCTCCGAGGTACATCTGACCGACCAAGTCATCCCACGGCCGGCGTGTTGATCCGATACCATCATCGACGAACCTGCTGTACCGCTCGCGCGCGGTGCATTCATCGCTGCCGAACTGCGCGAGCACGTTGTCAACCGCAAGCCACTGTGGTGCATCGACAACGCCGATGACCGCATGATGGCTGCTCCATTCGTATTCGCGCGGCGCGCTGACGATACCCGCTCGCACCGGATTGAGCACCACGTAGCGGAGTACTTCGAGCATGTACGTCTCCTTCTCAATGAGGAAAGCGCCGAATCTGCCCTGGAACAAGTGACCGACTCGCTTGTGCCGCCGGTTGAAACACTGGCTGTAACAGCCGTTCAGCCATTTCATGCCACGCGAGAGAGTCGTTTCGGTCAGCTCCAGCACCAGATGGATGTGGTTAGGCATGAGCGCATACGCAAGCAGAATCCATCGGAATCGCCGCACGGATTCCCCGAGCAGCTCGAGTAGCCGGCGGCGATCGTGGTCGTCGACGAAGATGCAATTGCGCTCGTTGCCGCGAGCCGTGATGTGCCAGAAAGATCCGGGATATTCGAGTCGCAGCGGTCTGGACATGGACGCCGAGGTTACCTCGGCGCCCATGTTGGTCTACACGCAGTAGAAAAAACTGGGAACTAAAGACCTGACCCCAGGACCTTGTATTTCGGCCGTTGAGGTTTTTCGACCGGCTTTTCTTGCAGTTGCTTCATCGCCACTTCGATCGCCTTGTCGAGCTGCGGGTCGCGGCCGGCGATGATGTCGGCGGGAGTGTCGTCGACATCGATGTCGGGCGGCACACCTTCGTTTTCGACGACCCAGCCGTCCTTCGGATCCCAGATCGCCAGATTCGGCGCGGTGATGAAGCCGCCGTCCATCAGCGCCGGAAATCCGAGGATTCCTACAAGGCCGCCCCACGTGCGGCGGCCGACGATCGTGCCGAGGTTCAGCTTGCGGAACATCCACGGCAAGAGGTCGCCGCCGGATCCAGCGTTCTCGTCGACGATCATCACCTTCGGCCCCTGAATCGACGCGAGCGGCGTTTTGAGGTCGCCACCGTAGCGCATCGCCCAATAGCTGATGAGCGGCCTTCGCAGGATGTCGATGTAGTAGTCCGCGACCTGCCCTCCGCCGTTGAACCGCTCGTCGACGATGACCGCGTCCCGGTCCGCCTGCGGGAAGAAGTAGCGCTTGAAGTACTCATGTCCCAGGGCCGCCGTGTTCGGCACGTACACGTACGCGACGCGCCCGTTCGTCTTTTCAGTGACGTAGCGCAGATTGCGCTCGACCCAGTCGCGATTGCGCAACGCGCCCTCATCCGCGATCGGCACGACTTTCACCGTGCGCGAGCCGCTACCGTCGGCATTCGGGCCGACCGTGATCTCGACAATCCGGTTCGCCGTTCGCTCGAACCGCGCGTACAGATTGTCCGGATACTTCAGGTCTTTGCCGTCGACCGCGAGGAGATACTCGCCGTCGACCACGTCGACCCCCGGCTCCGTCAGCGGCGACCGCAGCTCGGGATTCCAGTTCAGTCCGCCGTAGACTTTCGCGAACCGGTAGCGGCCGTTCTCGACCTTGTAGTCGGCGCCGAGGAGGCCGCCCGGGACCGATTCAGTTTCGGCGAGCGTGTCGCCGCCGCCGAGGCGGTGATGACCGACGGAGAGCTCGCTGGACATCCACTGCATCACGCGGTTGAGGTCCTGGCGCACGACGACATCCGGCAGGAACGCGCCGTACTTCGCCTTCGCGGCGCTCCAGTCGACTCCGTGCATATTCGGGTCGTAGAAGTAATCGCGATTGATGCGCCACGCCTCGTTGAAGATCTGCTTCCACTCTGCGAGCGGATCGATCTTCACTTCGATCTTGTCGACCGGCAGCTTGTACTTCGCCGGGTCGATCTTGTCTCCCAGCTCCGAGATCGAGAAGCTGTCCTTCATGCGGACGAGCACGCGCTTGCCGTCGCGCGAGAGCTCGTAGTCATCGACCTTCTCGAGCAGCGTCTCTTCTTTCTTCTTCGTCAGGTCATAGCGGACGATCGAGCCCTGATCGTCGTTGTCGAATCGTCCGCCCGGGTCGCGTTTGAGGTACACGATCTGTCCTGCCTTCGGACTCTGCAGCTCCGAGTAGCGTGAGGACGGAATCGGGAGCGCCTGGATGCGCTGCGAGAGCCGGTCGACGTCGATCGTCACGACGGCCGGCTTCTTCGCGGCGTCGTCCTTCTTCTCGTCCGCTTTTTTCTCCGATTCCTCGTCGCTCTCTTTGGCCAGCGGCGAGATCACGCCCTTCTGCAGAACGGCGAGGTAGATCTGGTTGGCGACGCGCATGTCGCTGTTCGACTGCGAGAACCAGTCGTCGACCGGGCCCGCGTTCGTCGACACGACGAAGTAGAGGTACTTGCCGTTCGCGTCGAATGCGGGGTTGCTCGCGTCGACGAAGCCGTCGGTGATCGGAAACGATTTCTTCTGGTCGACCGAATAGACGTAGACGGACTGCATGTTCGTCGTTCCGGTGCGCGTGTACGCGAGCCATTTCGAGTCGGGCGACCACGCCTGATCGAGGTTCGTGCCGAACAGCCGGTCCGGCCGGTAGAGCGCGTTCGACGAGATCTTCGTCGCGGCGCCGCTCGGCACGTCGAGCACGTACAGCGAGTGCGAGTTGTCGCTGTAGCTGATCTTCGTTCCGTCCGGCGACCACTTCGCGTCGTCGTAGAACCCTGCGCCTTCCACTTTGATGGTGCGCACGGCTCCACGAGCGTCCTGCGGAGCGATGCGCAGCTCGTACTCGCCGCTCTCGTCGGTGAAGTATGCGATGGACTTTCCGTCCGGCGACCACACCGGCGAGCGGTCGTTCGCGGCGACCGAATGGGTGATGTTCCGGTCGTCGCCCTTCTCCATCGGCACGGTGATGATCTCGCCTCGAAATTCAAACGCGGCGCGCGCGCCGCTCGGCGAGAGCGAGGCGCTGCGGATGTACTTCGCGCCCTTGACGAAGCGCGGCCGCGTCTCGACGAGATCGGCCGCGACGCCGACCTTCAGGCGCGCAGTTCTCTTCGTGACCGGATCGAGCAGATGGAGATAGCCGGCCTGCTCGAAAACCATCCTGCCGCCGCCCGAAGTGGCGTTGAGAACGGGGAAATCGCTGAACGACGTGAGTTGCGCGACCTGTTTGGTGCGCGGGTCGTACGAGAAGACGTTGAACTCGCCGTTGCGATCGGAGCGGAAATACACGCGATCGCCGATCCACATCGGATCCGTGTCGTTGCACCGCGCCGGCGGCTGCGGAATCTGCTCCACGGCGAAGGTCGACATGTCGAACACCATCAGCCGCGACGCCGTGCCGCCGCGGTAGTGCTTCCACTCCTTGAACGCCTCGCCGACCGGCAGGTACACGAGCTTCTTGCCGTCGGGCGAGAACGTCGCTTTGGCCGCGTGCGGGATCGGCAGCTTCGTCACCGGTCCGCCGTTCACCGGAACCGTGAACAGCTGCAGGTAACGGCGCGTGAAGACTTCGCGCGGTGAGCTGAAGAGCACGGCGCCGCCGTCGGGCGTGAAGCCGAGTGCGACGTCCGCTGCCGGATGGTACGTGAGCCGCTTCGGCACGCCGCCGCTGCTCGGGACCACGTACACGTCCGTGTTGCCCTCGTACTGTCCCGTGAACGCGATCAGCGATCCGTCGGGCGAGAAGTGCGGGCCCGACTCGACGCCGGGATGCGACGTGAGCCGGCGAACGGCGCTGCCATCCGCGTTCGCGATCCAGAGATCGTTCGCGTACGCAAAAGCGATCTCGTTCTGCGAAATCGCAGGATCGGTGAGCAGGCGCGTGTCGTTGATATTGACGGCGAACAGCGGCGTCGCCAGAAGCAGCATCACGCCGAAAACGGCTCGTTTCATGGAGTCTCCTGACAGTTATTGGTGGGAGCGAACGCGGCCGGACAGTGTACCAACATGTGCTATGTTCCTGTCTTCACAAAAAGGACAACGTCATGGACGTGCGCAACGCGCGTGAACAATCGTCTCCGTCTGTCGTCCCCGCCGAAGAGCTCAATCCTTATCTGATCGCCCAGCAGCAGTTCGACAACGCGGCCCAATACGTCGCCGATCTCCCCGACGGCCTGCGCAACTTTCTCCGCGGCACCACGCGCCTGCTGAAAGTGGAGTTCCCGATCGAGCGCGACGACGGCACGGTCCAGACCTTCGCCGGATATCGCGCCCTGCACTCCCGCGTCCGCGGTCCCGGCAAGGGCGGAATTCGCTATCACCCGAACGTCAACGGCGACGAAGTCCGTGCGCTGGCGTCGTGGATGACGTGGAAGTGCGCGGTAGCCGACATTCCGTTCGGCGGCGCGAAGGGCGGCATCATCTGCGATCCTAAAACGCTCTCGAAGACCGAACTGCGGCGGATCACGCGGCGCTTCATCGTCGAGCTGGGCGACACGATCGGACCGCACAGCGACATCCCCGCACCCGACGTGAACACGTCCGCCGAAACGATGGCCTGGATCTACGACACGTACGACATGATGCATCCGGGGAAGAACAACCTTCCCGTCGTCACCGGCAAACCCGTCTGGATGGGCGGCTCCCTCGGACGCAATGAAGCGACGGCGCGCGGATGCCTCTTCGTCACGGTGCGCGCGATCGAACAGGGTGCCGTGCCCGGGCTCGACTCGATCGTCGGCGCGCGCGTAGCCATTCAGGGATTCGGCAACGCCGGCTCGATCGCCGCGCGTCTGTTCACCGAGGCGGGCGCGATCGTGATTGCGGTGAGCGATACAAAAGGCGGCGTGACGTCAGCCGATGGCATCGACGTGAACGCAGCTGCGCAGCACAAGGCGAAGACCGGCTCGGTCGTCGGTCTCGCGCGCACGAAGAACATTACGAACGAAGAGCTGCTGCAGCTCGATTGCGACGTGCTCATCCCGGCAGCGTTCGAGAACCAGATTCGCGCCGACAACGTCAGCGGAGTGAAGGCGAAGCTCGTCGCAGAAGCAGCGAATGGACCGACCACGCCTGCGGCTGACAAGGTCCTGTTCGGGCGCAACGTTCCCGTGCTGCCGGACATCCTGACGAACTCCGGTGGCGTGACGGTCAGCTACTTCGAGTGGGTGCAGAACATCGAGAACGAGCACTGGAGCGAGGAGACCGTCAACGACCACCTGCGCCGCAAGATGCAGGCGGCAACTGATGCGGTCCTGCAGATGCAGCTCGAGATTCGCGACCGGCGTGGCGCAAACGTCGACCTGCGGACAGCAGCGTTCACGCTCGCGATCAAGCGCGTTGCCACGGTTGCGCTGGCGCGAGGCATCTGGCCGTAGTGCCCCTCATCCGCCGCTACGCGGCACCTTCTCCCCGCAAGCGGGGCGAAGGCTGAGGGACGACCACCTTCATCAGCGCGAAGTGGACGATGAACGCAACGCCGAAGCCGACGAACCATGCGTAGTCGTACAGCGGCTTCATCACCGGAATGAGCAGCCCGCCCCACGCAAACGCGCATCCGGCGAGCGTCGCCACGACCGCGCGCCAGTTCCAGCCGCCGTTGTACGTGTATTCGCCCTTCTCGAGATAGAGATCGGGCAGCGAGAGTTTCTTGTCGCGCACGATCCAGTAATCGGCGATGAGCACACCCGCAATCGAGCCGAGTCCGCCCGAGTAGCCGAGGAGCCACGCGAAAATGTAGCCGGAAGGATCGGCGAGCAGCCGCCAGGGCATCATCACGATGCCGAGGATGCCGGTGATGAGACCGCCGGTGCGGAAGGAGATGAACTTCGGGAACGCGTTCGCGAAATCGTTGGCCGGCGAGACGACATTCGCGGCGATGTTGACCGCGAGGGTGGCGACGACGACGGTGAACATCGACACGGCGATGACGACCGGCTGCGTGAATCGCGACACGAGCTTCACCGGGTCCCACAGCTCGTTCATGCTCACGTTCGGGTAAATGACTGCC
>DASWBH010000365.1:0-8152 GCA_036390755.1 Thermoanaerobaculia bacterium | reverse complement strand
CTGCGGGTCGGTCAGGCCGGTCGGGCGAATGAGCTGCTCCACCACCACTCCACCGGTCTGCTGGCGCTCGTAGTCGGCCGGCGTCGCCGAGACGTAGACCACCTGCCGCGCCAGCGCCTGCCACTCGACGAAGTTGAGCGGTCGGTTGTCCAGGGCCGACGGCAGGCGGAAGCCGAACTCGACCAGCGTCTCCTTGCGCGAGCGGTCGCCGCCCCACATCCCGCGCACCTGCGGCACGGTCTGGTGCGACTCGTCGATGACCATCATGAAGTCTTTGGGGAAGTAGTCGATGAGCGTCGGCGGTGGCTCACCCTGCTTCCGTCCGCTGAGATGGCGCGAATAGTTCTCGATGCCGTTGCAGAATCCGAGCTCCGCGATCATCTCCAGATCGAACAGCGTCCGCTGCGACAGACGCTGTGCTTCCAGCAGACGATCGTTCGCGCGGAGGAACGCCACACGCTCGTCGAGCTCGGCGCGGATGTTCTCCATCGCCTGCATCAATCGCTGCCGCGGCGTCACGTAATGCGTTCGCGGATAGACGGCGAGCCGATCGTACTCGCGGCCTGACGTGCGGCCGGTGACCGGATCGATGCGCGTCATCTTGTCGATCTCGTCGCCGAAGAACTCGATGCGGACCGCGTCGTCTTCGTACGCGGGCCACAGTTCGAGCACGTCGCCGCGGACACGGAACGATCCGCGCGACAGGTCGTACGGAGTGCGCTCGTACTGCATCTCCGTGAGCTTGCGGAGATATTCGGTCATCGGCCTCTCCGCGCCCCGCTCGAAGAACAGCAGCATGCCGTAGTACAGCTCCGGCTCGCCGATGCCGTAGATGCAGGAGACCGAAGCCACGATGATGACGTCGCGCCGCTCGAACAGCGACTTCGTTGCGGCGAGCCGCAACTTGTCGATCTCGTCGTTCTTCGTCATCTCCTTTTCGATGTAGAGGTCGTTCTGCGGCACGTACGCTTCCGGCTGGTAGTAGTCGTAGTAGGAGACGAAGTACTCGACGCGGTTCTCGGGGAAGAAGTTCTTGAACTCCTGATAGAGCTGCGCGGCAAGAGTCTTGTTGTGCGAAAGGACGAGCGTGGGCCGGTTGATCGACTCGATCACCTTCGCGATGCTGAAGGTTTTTCCCGAGCCGGTGACGCCCAGGAGGACCTGGTGCTTGTCACCGCGGACGACGCCCTCGGTGAGTTGGGCGATGGCCTGCGGCTGGTCGCCCTGAGGCTCGAACGGAGAGATGAGCTTGAAGTTCACTTGACCGTCTGTGGTTTGGCAGCTGCAGCATCGTGCGCGGCCCGCGTCATCTTCTCGACTTCCTCGGATGTCACACGCTTGTCGCTGATCGCTGACTGCATCGCCTTCAGGAACGGCTGCAGATTCTGCACGGACACGTTGTTCTTCCGGAGCTCGTCGCGGAGGTGCTTCACCTCTGCATCGAACCGCTGCTTCTGTGCCGGCGACACGTCGGGTGCGTACATGGAGCGCACATCGCCGAGTGATGAGCCGAGGACGAAGTCCATGAGCTGCGCGAGACGCGAGCCGGTCATGAGCGCGCCACCGGCAAACAGCAGAACGAGGATCACGGCCGATGCGGTTCCGCAGCCCACCGGAACCCATTTCGGAAAGATCGGCCGGACTTCCGAGACGGGTGCCGTGTAGTACGCAGCGGGGAAACGAAATGAACGCGGTGGTGTGGCCTGGGGACTCGATTCAGTGACGGGCTCGTCTAAATTTCCGCTGGGCATCGAGCGCGTTGAATGTATCATGGCGGCGCCAATCGGGTTGTGCACTAAACAACGAAGGGATATATCTGGGCAAATGCCTCCGCTGTCGAAAGTGACCGTTCTGATCCTGGACGACAACCCACTCGTCTTGAAGCTCGGTCGTGCGCTGCTGGAACGGGAAGGATGCACGGTGCTGACCGCGTCGAGCTGGATCGAGTTCAATCACGTGCTCGCCGGCAACACGCCCGACATCATCTTCCTCGACGTCAACCTTCCGAGCATCAAGGGCAACCGCCTGAGCGAAGTGTTGAAGTCTCAGTCGAACAAGAAGGACATCCCGATCGTGTTGATCTCCGATCTTCCGGAGAAATCGCTCGAAGAGATGTTCCCGAGCTCCGGCGCGAACGCCTGGATGCGCAAGCCGCTGACACGCGACAAGATGGTCGACATGATCAGCCGCTACGTGCCGGCGCAGTAAAGGCGCCTCTCATGTCATTCTGAGCGCCGCAGAGCGCGAAGAATCTGGGTGGCGGAATCGCGCCTCCGCCCAGATTCTTCGCCGTCTACGCGGCTCAGAATGACTAGTAGCCGGTCTGGCTTCGCCGCAGCCAGTAGAGAACTTCGTTCATCAGATAATCGGGGTTGTAGTAGCCATAGCTGTATCCGTACTTCTTGTCCGGCGCTTCCCCGATGTACGTCCCCTGATGTCCCTCGCCTGCCGCGATCTTCTTCGGGTCGCCCGACAGGAACTGACCCCAGATGCCATGCGACGCGAGCCGCGCTTCTTTCTGCCTGGCGAGGAAGCGGTCCTTCATCTCGCCTTCCGCCTGCTCGTTGACGACTCCGAGTCCTTCGGCGACGAGTTTCTCGTTGATGAACGCCGCGTCGCGATCGCGATACGCAAACGCGTTCATCACACCGTCCTTGTCGGGCTTCGGCTGACCGCCCGGAAACTCGAGATAGACCCATCCGCTCTTCAGGTATTCGCGGAGGAACTCCTGCGCCTGCGTGGCGAGCTTCTTCACCGCAGGCCGTTTGTCTTCCGGATCGGCCGATGCGATGCCGTACAGGTGAATCGTCGTTTCCTGTCCGCGCAGATCGACGACGAGCGTGTTGCCGCTGACGATCTTCTTGACGCGCGCCATCGTTCCGCCAGCCTGCAGCGGCAGGACGACGGCCAACGCCATCATGGCGAGAGCAACGCGAGCGAGACGACTCATGGATTCCTCCGCGGACCTTCGTGAGGAAATGCGGAAGAATTATCGCACGCGCGCGCCGCTACGTCCCGGTCGAGGTGGTCGCCGGCGGCGCCGGGGCCGGGGCCGGTGGCTTCGCTGACGGCGCTGCGGCCGGTGGCGGGGCGGGCGGCGGGGTGGTCGGCTTGTCGCCCGGACTCTCGTCGACGCCTGGCGCCGGCGACTCGCCGCCTTCGCCCGACTGCGCCGTCGCATCATTCGCCAGCTCAGCAGGTTCCGCTTCCTTCGGCTGATAGAACGGCCGCTGGAGGTAGTACGGCAGCTTGCTGACTTCGACCGTCGCGCCGCTGCAATCTTTGTCGGGCTCCTGGCCGGCCACGAACGCTTCCATGACCACGCGCGCGCACGGACCGACGCCACGCCGGCCCGTCTTCAGATCCATCGGAACGACGACCACGCCCGCGGGCATGTCGAACTCGGGCCTCGGCGCGCGGAGTTTCGCCGTATCGATCTGTTTGAACACATCGATCCAGATCGGCAGCGCGACTTCAGCGCCCGTTGCTCCGCCGCCGAGGGAGCGGCCCGGATCGTCGTAACCGACCCAGACGCCGACGGTGTACTCGGGCGAGAAGCCGAGGAACCACGCGTCGGTGTAGCCGTTGGTCGTGCCGGTCTTGCCGGCGAGCGGCTCGGGCAACATGTGCGCGGCGTATGCCGTTCCGCGAAGAATCGTTCCCTTCAGCATGTAGGCGATTTCGAATGCCACCTGCGGCTGCGTCGCCTCGGACAATTCGGTCGGCGGTTCTTCCAGCACGCGATCGGTCTGATCGGTGATCCGGACGATGCGGCGCGGCTTCACGTACACGCCGTGGTTGACGAACACGTTGTACGCGGCGGTCATCTCCAGCGGCGACACGCCCGCCGCGCCCAATGCCAGCGACGGGTACTTCGGAAGTTCGGAGGTGATGCCGCAGCGGCGCGTGAAATCGGCAACCGCTTCCGGTCCGATCATCATCAGCGTCTTCACCGCCGGGATGTTGACCGACAGCTCCAGCGCGCGCTGAATCGTGATGATGCCGGAGTACTTCCCGTAGTAATTCTTCGGTGCGTAGATATTCCCCGGACCGACGGTGATCTCGATGGGCGCGTCGAACAGCGTATCCGCCGGCGTGAGTCCCTTCTCGAATGCCGCGCCGTATACGAACGGCTTGAACGAGGAACCGGTCTGGCGCCGCGACTGCGTCGCGCGATTGAACTTCGAGATCTCGAAATCGTAGCCGCCCACCATCGCCCGGATGTCGCCGCTCTTCACGTCGAGGATCACGATCGCGCCCTGCACCTGCGGCATCTGATCGAGGATCCACAGCTTCTGCTTCGTCTTCGAGTCCTCGGTCAGCCGGACGTAGACGAGATCGCCGCGCTTCAGGACGCCGAACATCGTCTTCTTCGTCGTCCAGAGGTAGTTCGACGGGAGCAGATCGAGCTCGTCCTTCCCGACGCGCACAAACACGTGATGGGTGTCGACGCTCGTGACGACCGCCGGATAGAGCTTGTCGAGCACGTACGGCTCGTTCGTCCAGCTCGGATCGCGGTAGCTCGCCGGATCGACTCCTTCCGCGATCACGTTGCGAGCGGGCTTGCGGAAGCCGCGGTTGTGATCGAAGCGGCGCAGGCCGCGCTGCAAGGAGCTTTCCGCGATCTGCTGCAGCTTCAGGTCGAGCGTCGAGAAGACTTTCAGTCCGCTGCGGTAGAGATTTTCGACGCCGAACCGGTCGCTCTTCTCGATGTACTGGCGAATGTCTTCGCTGAAATACGCGCCGATCTTCGGCGCCTCCTCCTGGAAGGTGCCGAGAACGACCGGAGTCGCCGCCGCCTGCTCGAACTGCGCGCGGTTGATGTACTTCTCTTCCAACATGCGGCGCAGCACGTGGTCGCGCCGCCGGCGCGCGAGCTCGGGATTGATGATCGGGCTGTACGCACCGGGGCGGTTGCTGATCCCCGCGATCATCGCCGCCTCGGGCAGCGTCAGATCTTTCGCGTGTTTGCCGAAGTAGAGCCGCGAAGCCGCTTCCACTCCGTACGCGCCGTGGCCGAAGTAGACCTGGTTCGCGTACAGCTCGAAGATCTGGTCCTTCGTGAAGTCCTTCTCGATCTGAATCGAGAGCAGCGCTTCGTTGATCTTGCGGCGCCAGCTCTTCTCGGGCGTGAGGAAGATCAGCTTGGCGAGCTGCTGCGTGAGCGTCGACGCGCCTTCGACCTTCTTGCCGGCGATGAGATCCTTCAGGCCGGCGCGCAGAATCGCTTTCGGATTGATTCCGCCGTGTTTGTAGAAATCGGCGTCCTCGGTCGCGATGATCGCTTCGACGAGCCGCGGCGACATATCGCGCTTGGCCACGATGATCCGGCGCTGAATCGAGTACTCGGCGAAAGGAACGCCGTTCCGGTCGAAGATCCGAGTGATGATCGCCGGCGTGTAGTCCTCGAGCGATTTCACGGTCGGCACGCGGACGGCGTGCGCGAACACAAACCCTGCCGGCACTCCCAGGACCAGTGCAACAAAGATCATCAGGAGGCGGGACTTGCGGTCGCGGTTGGAAACGGCGGGCTCTGCAGGCTGTTCCGTCACGCGCCAATCTTAACGGACGGTAGCTTCTGCCGAATCCAACCTCAGCGGCATCGGGTTAAAATCTCGTTCATGTCTTCCGTCCCCATGGCTCCCCCCGCACCCGAGTGGGCGCGGCTGGTGGGAGATTCGCTGAAGCAGAACGGCGTCTGGCACACGTACGCCAAGCTCGTCGAGGCGCGGAACGCGTATCCGAATGACCTCGCGCTCCGCGGGTACGTCGAGATCGTGCGGAACACGATCGTGCGCGAATTCCTCGAACACCCGCGCGGCATGCAGGCCGTCCCGAAGCTCAGCGCCGAATTCCTCACGAACTTCGATCGATTCAACCTCAGTGCGCAGGAGGGATATCTCGTCTCTCTGATCGACGGGCGCATGGACATCTCGAAGCTGATGATCCTCAGCCCGTTCGACCCGTTCTCCACGCTGTTCAACCTGGCCAAGCTCCAGCACGAGCGGGCCATCACGATTCCGCAATGACGACAACTCCCACAGACACCACCGGCAAGTTCATGATCGCGGACTTCCTGAAGACGCCGATCGCGATCGTCAACGAACACGGCGTCATCGAGTGGCGCAACAAGGCGTTTGAAAACGCGTTCGGCACCGGGACGCCGGGCTGGATGCATGAGGCCGCTCGGGCAGTCGCCGGCGAGCGCGGGTGGCTGCAGGGGTTCTTCCTCTCCGGCGACGATCAGCGTTCCATCGACGTCGAGATCTCCGGCCGCACCTATCGAGCCGACAAGATCCGCACCGTCGACGACTACGCGGCACCGGCCGTCGCTCTGTGGTTCGAGGACGTGACGGAACAGCGTCAGGCCGAGCAGGCCAAATCGGATTTCACTGCGCAGATCGTGCACGACCTTCGCGGCCCGCTGTCCGGGATCCAGGGGACGCTGGAATTCGTCCTCTCGGCCGAGGGAAACAAGATCGACTCGATGTACGCGGACCTCCTGACCGAGGCGCAGCGCGAGTCCGAGCGCATGATGAATCTCATCAACGAGATTCTCGACTTCTCGAAGATTCAGTCGGGCAAGTTCACGGTCGAGAAGGAGTCGGTCCGCGTGGCCGGTCTGCTGAAGCGCGCGATCCGCAGCCTGCAGTCAGTCGCCTCGCGCGACGAGATCTTCCTCGTCAGCGCACATGGCGGCGACATCCCGCACATCATCGGCAGCGTCGAGAAGCTGACGCAGGCGATCATCAACCTGATCTCGAACTCATTGAAGTTCACGCCGAAGAAGGGACTGATCTCGGTCGGCGCGCAGATCGTGCGCAACGGCGACTCGCCCGAATCGATCGTCGTGACAGTCACCGACAGCGGAATGGGCATCAAGGCGAGCGAGGTCGACAACCTCTTCGCGAAGTACAAACAGACCGGCAACAAATCCTTCCGCGGCGGCGGCGGCACCGGCCTGGGCCTCTTCATCGTGAAGCAGATCGTGGAGGCGCACGGCGGAGAGGTGAGCGTTGCGTCGATCGAGGGGATCGGGACGAGTATGGTCGTGAGATTGCCGGTGAAGCGCGCGGCGTAACGCGACCCGCCACCCAGATTCTTCGCGCTCTGCGGCGCTCAGAATGACAGCACCGCCTCGATCCCGTACTTCACTTCCTTCTCCGTGACGTCGTTGACGACGACGCACTCCCCTACGCGGCGCGGAAACACCATCACGCGCGACGTGCCGGTATTTTTCTTGTCGTGCTCGGTGGCGGCGAGGACGTCTTTCTTGCTCAGCTTCGGCAGCGGCGACGGTTCATAAGCGCGAACCGCGCGCTCGATGCGCTCCGCTTCGTCGCGTGCGAGCAGCCTCCGTTTCACCGCGATCGCGTTCGCGCCGATCATCCCCCACGCTACCGCCTCGCCGTGCGTGATGCCTTCGTAGTGCATCGCCGCCTCGATGCCGTGCGCGATCGTGTGGCCGTAGTTCAGCAGCCGGCGCAGGTCGGCTTCCCTCTCGTCGGCGGACACGATCGCCGCCTTCACCTGAATCGCTTTCTTCACGAGCCTGTCGATCGTGGCGGATTCGCGCGCAACGACGAGACCGCGCGAAGACTCGAACAGCTCGAACAGCGACGGGTCGCCGATGACGCCGCCTTTCAGTGCCTCGAAGATGCCGCTGAGCAGCTCGCGCTCCGGGAGTGTCGTCAGCACGGACGTATCGCTGATGACCGCGCGCGGGGGAAAGAAGCTGCCGATCAGGTTCTTCCCTTTCTCGTGATTCACCGCGAGTTTGCCGCCGAGGGAGCTGTCGACTTGCGCAAGCAACGTGGTCGGTACGTGGACGAGATCGATGCCGCGCAGAAAGATCGACGCAGCGAAACCGGCCGTGTCGCCGATCATGCCACCGCCGACGACGACAGCCATCGAGTCGCGTTTCGCGCCGCGCCCGAGCAGGCCGGTGACGATCGCTTCGGCAGTCGCGATCGTCTTGTACGCCTCCCCTTCCCGCATCGTGATGATTTCTGCAGCGGGTTCGAACGATTCGGCGACACGTTTGCCGAAGCGCGATTTGAGTCCATCCGACGTAATGACGAACACGCGGCCGCGAGAATGCAGCAGCGAGCCGGCGCGGCCGAGGATGTTCCGGCCAACGTAGACCGGATAC
>DASWBH010000364.1:0-3386 GCA_036390755.1 Thermoanaerobaculia bacterium | reverse complement strand
TGCTTATCGCGGCGCGGGCCGACCCGAGTCGACGTTCATCGTCGAGCGGCTCGTCGATCTGCTCGCGTACGAGCTGAAGATGGATCCGGTGGACGTGCGGCGGAAGAACCTGATCCCGCCGTTCAAGGACGGCTATCCGGTTGCGACCGGAATCGTCTACGACAGCGGCAACTACGAGGCCGCGCTCAACAAAGTGCTGGAGATGGCCGACTACAAGAAGCTGCGCGCCCAGCAGAAAGAAATGCGCGCCAAAGGACAATATCTCGGCATCGGCTTCTGTACGTATGCCGAGATCTGCGGACTGGGACCGTCGCAGGTGGCCGGTGCGGTCGGCTTCGGCGGCGGGCTGTGGGAGAGCGCGATCGTGCGCTTCCACCCGTCGGGCAAGGTCAACGTGATGGTCGGCATCTCGCCGCACGGTCAGGGCGAGGAGACGACGTTCGCGCAGATCGTCGCCAACGAGCTCGGCGTCGGCGTCGACGACGTCGAGATCATGCACGGCGACACCGACCAGACGCCGATGGGGTGGGGAAGTTACGGCAGCCGCAGCACCGCCGTCGGCAGCGGCGCGCTCATGAGTGCGATCGGCAAGATCAAGGAGAAATCGAAGATCGTCACGGCCCATCTGCTCGAGGCGTCGCCGGCCGACATCGACTACGCCGACGGCAAATTCTTCGTGAAGGGCTCGCCGGACAAGTTCAAGACGATCCAGGACGTGGCGCTCATGGCGAATGTCGCCTGGAACATGCCGAAGGGCGTCGAGCCCGGACTCGAGGCGACGTCGTTCTTTGACCCGCCGAACTTCGTCTATCCGTTCGGCGCGCACATCGCGGTCGTGCAGGTCGATCCCGAGACGGGCGAGATCGCGCTGAAGCGCTACATCGCCGTCGACGACTGCGGCAAAGTCATCAACCCCGTGATCGTGGCCGGCCAGATTCACGGCGGCATTGCACAAGGAGTTGGGCAGGCCCTCTGGGAAGGCGCGATCTACGACGACGAGGGACAGCTGCTCACCGGGTCGCTCATGGATTACGCCATTCCGAAAGCGGAGTACTTCCCGAACTTCGAGCTGGCCATGACCGAGACGCTGACCAACGTGAATCCGCTCGGCGTGAAGGGAATCGGCGAGACCGGAACGATCGCATCGACGCCCGCCGTGTACAACGCTGTGGCCGACGCGCTCCAACCGCTCGGCGTCAAGACGCTCAACATGCCGCTCACGCCGGAGACGGTCTGGCGCGCCATTCGTGAGGCGAGGAGCTGATCATGTTCTCGAACACATTCGAATACCACCGTCCGCAATCGATCGACGAAGCGATTCAGCTGCTGCACGATGTCAAGGGCGCGCGCCTTCTCGCCGGCGGCCACAGTCTGATTCCGGCGATGAAGCTGCGCCTCGCGTCGCCGGCGGCGCTCATCGACATCTCGCGCATCTCCGATCTCGTCGGAATCAAGTCGACGAAAGACGGTCTGCGCATCGGCGCGATGACGACGCACAACGCCATCGCGATTTCCGACGTCGTCCGCAAGAACTATCCGGTCCTGGCGAGCACGGCAGGCAACATCGGCGATCAGCAGGTCCGAAATCGCGGCACGATCGGCGGCTCCGTGTCACACGCCGACCCCGGCGCCGACTTTCCGACCGTGCTTCTGCTTCTCGACGCAACCTTCACCGCGACCGGTAAGAAGGGCGAGCGCGAGATTGCGGCGAAGGACTTCTTCGTCGATCTCTTCACGACCTCGCTGAAGGAAGGCGAGATCCTGACGTCAGTCACCGTTCCGGTCGAGAGCGCCGGCGCATCAGCCGTGTACCTCAAACATCGTCATCCTGCGTCGGCGTTCGCAGTCGTCGGCGTCGCGGCGCTCGCCGCAATGAAGAATGGCAAGGCCGATGATGTGCGGGTCTCGATCGGCGGAGTGATGGCGTCGCCCGTTCGCGCGAAAGCTGCAGAGAAGGCGCTGACGGGTCAGGCAGCGAACGAATCGACGATCGGCCGTGCCGCGGAAGCAGTTCGCGATTCACTCAAGCATCCGCTCAGCGATTCGTATGCGTCGGGCGAGTTCCGGGTTCATCTGGCCACGGTGATGGCGAAGCGTGCGTTAGCGCAGGTCTGCAAATGAAAACGTCCTCGGTCCCTGGTCCTCGGTCCTCGGTTGCCTTTCCGCCCGGGTGGGTGGACCCGAGGACCGAGGACCGAGGACCGAGGACGCCATGATCGACTCCATCGACGCACTCGAGGAGGCGTTTCGCAGCAAGCGCTACTTCGCGAGCCGCGGTCTCGCCACGACTGCATTCCTCGCCTTGCGCCTCGGTCGTCCGCTGTTCCTCGAAGGTGAGGCCGGCGTCGGGAAGACCGAAGTCGCAAAGGTCCTCGCCGAGCTGCTCGACACGGAGCTGATCCGCCTGCAGTGCTACGAAGGTCTCGACGTGCATCACGCCGTCTACGAGTGGAACTACACGCGGCAGATGATGCACATCCGCATGATGGAAGCGCGCGGCGACCGTGCCACAGAGGCGGAGCTGTTCGGGCCCGAGTTCCTGCTGCGCCGGCCGCTGCTGCAGGCGATCGAAAAGTCGGCGCACAAGCCGGCCGTCCTGCTGATCGACGAGCTCGATCGCAGCGATGAGGAGTTCGAAGCGTTTCTCCTCGAGATCCTGTCCGATTTCCAGATCACGATTCCGGAGATTGGAACGATCAAAGCCGTGCATCCGCCGGTCGTCGTGCTTACGTCGAACCGGACGCGCGAAGTCCACGACGCGCTGAAGCGCCGCTGCCTCTACTTCTGGATCGACTACCCGACGTTCGAGAGCGAGTTGAAGATCGTCCAGGCCAAAGTGCCCGAGGCGCCGGCGCAGCTCGCGCATCAGGTGACGGCGTTCATCCAGGAGCTTCGGCAGGCCGAGTTGTACAAAGTGCCGGGCATCGCCGAGACGCTCGAATGGACCGCGGCACTCGTTGCACTCGATCGCGACTTCCTCGACCAGAGCGTGATCGAAGAGACCCTCGGCGTCGTGTTGAAGTATCAGGACGACGTCGAGAAAGTGCGCGGCGAAGCCGTCACCTCGATGCTCAACCGCGTTCGCGCCGGAGTATGAGCGGCGCGCTGCTGCACAATCTGCTGCTCTTCGGCCGCGTCCTGCGCGGCGTCGGACTCGACGTGAACGCCGGACGAATGATCGATCTCGTGACCGCGCTCGAGTTCGTGAACGTCGGCAGCCGCTCGGATTTCTACTACACCTCACGTGGCCTGCTCGTGCATCGGCGTGAAGACATCCCGCGCTTCGACGAGGCCTTCGAGTTCTTCTGGCGCAGCCGCGGACGCGAGCTGACGTCGATGGATCTCCGCGCGCTCGGCGAACGGCGGCGATACCGCAAACCGCAGTT
>DASWBH010000363.1:0-4483 GCA_036390755.1 Thermoanaerobaculia bacterium | reverse complement strand
CATCGAGGCCACGGCGGTGCGCGGGAAGGGCAAGCTGTCGCTGACCGGTCAGCTCGGCGAGGTGATGAAGGAGTCGGCGCAGGCCGCGCTGACGTACGCGCGCGCGCATGCGGACGAGCAGGGCATCCCGCCCGACTACTTTGAGACGCACGACATCCACATTCACGTGCCCGCGGGCGCGGTGCCGAAAGACGGGCCGTCTGCCGGCGTGACCATCACGACGGCGATCATCTCCGTGCTCACGGGCCGTCCGGTCAAGCGCAACGTGGCGATGACTGGCGAGGTCACGCTGCGCGGCGAAGTGCTGCCGATCGGCGGCGTGAAGGAGAAGGTGCTGGCCGCACGCGCGGCGAAGATCACCTCGGTGATCCTGCCGAAGCTCAACGAGCGCGATCTCGTCGACGTGCCGGAGCCGATCAAGCGCGACATGACCTTCTACTTCGTCGAGCATGTCGAGGACGTGCTGCAGATCGCACTGCTCGACTCCGCCGCCGCCGGGGAGAAGACGACCGAGCGCGCGGGACGTGAGTCGAAGCCACTGCCCACCCCCGAGCCCGCCGCCGAGCCGCACGTGCCGGTGGGGCAGGTGGGTTAGCGGGCGCACGAATGACAAGTTGAACCGGCGGACGATCGGTCGAGTACGATAACGGCGTGACGTTCGCGTCGCCGTATACGCGGGAGCAGATCATCGACGCGCTCGAGCGGCAGGAGTCGGAGAGCCGCGTCTTCTGGAACAAGTTCGACACGAACACGTTCTTTCGCAGGATCGGGCAGTCGTGGTCGCCGGCCGAAACGGTGCGGCACCTCATCAAGTCGACTGGCCCGGTCGGTCAGGCACTGCGCGTTCCGAAAATCGTTCTGCGATGGAAATTCGGACGGGCCACGCACGACTCGCGCAACTACGACGAGCTTCGCATGGCATATCTGAAGACGCTGAACGAAGGCGGTCAGGCCGGACGCTTCGCTCCGTCGCCGCGGCAGGAGTCCGACCTCGAGGCGTGGCGCGCGAAGATCATGGCGGATTTTGCGAAGACGCACCGCGTCCTGCGCGCTCGTGCAGCGAAGTGGTCCGAAAAACAGCTCGATCACCTGCAGCTTCCGCATCCGCTGCTCGGCCCGCTCACGGTTCGCGAGATGCTGCTCTTTACGCTGTATCACCAGAAGCATCACGTGAGCGTCGTGGAGCGACATCTCAACGAGACGCGACAGTCATGAAAAATCTGTTTGACCCCGGCGCGCCCGAGGACGTGAAGCGCCGCGTCCTCGAGCTGCGCGCCGACAGCGTGCGGCAGTGGGGCAGGATGACCGTGGCGCAGATGCTCGCGCATCTCGCCAACGCGTTCGAGATGGCCGTCGGCGACGCCCGTCCGCCGCGCATGTTCGCCGGCCGGATCCTCGGTGGGCTCGGCCGTGCGTTCGTCCTGGGCAATGACAAGCCGATGCTGCGCAACACGGCGACGGTTCCCATGCTCTCGATCGTCGATCCGCGCGACCTCGAACGAGAGCGAGCGCGCTTGCTGACGCTGATGGACCGGTTCACGTCCGGCGGGCCGGCCGGGGTGACGACGCACCCGCACAGCTTCTTCGGACGCATGACTCCGCAGCAGTGGGCGGTGTTGATGTACAAGCACCTCGACCATCATCTCCGGCAATTCGGGGTGTAGCGCCGATTTGTCCCTCTCCCACGTGCGGCAGAGGGTGGCGCGAAGCTCCGGGTCAGGGTGTTCACTGTTGAACGGAACGCCGGCGCGCCGGAGGCGAAGAGTCGAGAACGATCCTCGCGACGTAGAAATTGGTCGAGGCACAATCGTTCGACGCGATGACGTGAAGCGACATGGTTCTGTCGACCATCACGACCACAGTTTCCGATCGGCCCAGAACGGCCGTCGGGTTCTCCTCGATGTACCAGCGATACGACACGATCGGATCCCCGCTCATGTGAGGTGCCGCGAACGTGAGACGGTCGCCCGCTCGTACTTTGCGTGTCACGAAATCGAAACTCGCTGCCGGGATGTCGCAGACAACGTCGACGAGTCCGACAACGGGAAACGGGGGAAACCCAGCGTTGCCACCGTGTGCGAAGCCGAAATCGACTCCGCGGCAGAGCACCATCGCGTGCCCTAGTCCGATTGCAGTGAGCGCTGCCGTGTGCGACCCGTCATCATTCACGCGAATCAGAAACACTGTTTCGTCTGACGACCTGCAGTCCAGCGGCTCGACCAGAGGTTGGATCGTGACGATGACGTGGTCGCCGCGCAACATCTGCACGCGTGCCGGCTGCATGTCTGCGACTGCGTTCAACGCGATGATGCCGACGAGTAGGAACCCCGAAAACGGTAGCTTCATGACAATAGTTCTACGACTGCACTCTGCTCGGCGTCTACGCGGCGATAATCGCGAGGCTTGAACGTCGGACGCCACGGCGCAATCTTCGCGTTTTTCCTCGCGCTCGCGATCGCGCTGACGTGGCCACTCGCGGCGGAGCTGCCAACCGCTGTCTCCGATCGCGGCGATCCGCTGCTCAACGCGTTCATCCTCGACTGGGTCGCGCACGCGCTGACGCATCAGCCGCTTCGGCTATTCGAGGCGCCGATTTTCTTTCCCTTCCGATACTCGCTCGCGCTCAGCGAGCACATGACCGGCATCGCGCTGCTGGTGCTTCCGTTTCATCTCGCCGGCGTATCGGCCGTGACGTTGCACAACATCGCGATGCTGCTCTCGTTCGCGCTCAGCGGATATGGCGCGTTTGTGCTTGCGCGGATGGTCACCGGCGACTCGATCGCCGCGCTGACCGCGGGCGTGTTCTACGCGTTCGTGTCGTTCAAGTTCGATCACCTCGCGCACGTGCAGATCATCGCCAGCGGCTGGATCCCGTTGACGCTCGCCGCGCTGCTGCGTTTCTGGAGAAGCGGCTCGAAGCGCGACGCCGTGCTGTTCGCGATCGCGTTCACGATCAACGGGCTGTCGAACATCTACTGGCTCGACTTCACCGGATTCGCGGTCGTCGCGACGCTCGTGTTTCTCGAAGCGAGCGGCCACGCGTTCGACCGGCGCCGCCTCGCACTGGCGCTGATCGCCTCCGCGATCGTGCTGCTGCCGTTCCTCATTCCGTACGAGATCGTCTCGAGGGAGTACCGGATGTACCGGACCTCATTCGAGGCCAGCCGCGGTTCGGCGACATTGAGCGACTGGCTCTCGGCAGCGCCGGCGAGCCTGATGTACGGATGGTGGGGCGGAGGCGCGCAGGAGCGGCATCTGTTTCCGGGGGTGCTGTCGCTGACACTCGCGATCGCGAGCTTCGGCACATTCGCGGGTCTGAAGGAGCAGACGCCGCATCGCTCCGTTCGTCTGTTTGCAGCCGGGGCGATCGTTTGCGCGATCATCGGCATCGCGCTGCTGCCGCGGCATCGCTCCGACGTGCCGTTCATGTTCGCGGCGATCCTCGCGATGGCATGTCTGCCGCTGCGCCGCCTGCGCGATCCGGTGCCGTGGGTCGCCGTGCTCTGGATCGCCATCGGCCTCATCGGATCCCTGGGCGAGCACGCGTTCCTGCAGCCGTTTCTTTTCCGCGTCGTCGAGCCGTTTCGCGCGATGCGGACGCCGGCCCGCTGGGCGATCATCGTCTATTGCGGCCTGGCGATCCTCATGGCGATCGGCGCAAGCCGGTTCCGCAGGTTTCGATACGCAATCCTGCTGCTCGCGATCGTCGAAGTGATTCCGCGCATCCGATGGGATCACGTGCCCGCAACATTTCCGCCGGTCTACACGTGGCTGGCGCACGCGCGGCCGCGTGCCGCGATCGAGCTGCCGATCGGATGGAACGAGACCGAGGCGGAGTACGTCCTCGCGACGAGCGTGCATCGCGTGCCGATCATGAACGGCGTCTCCGGATTCGACACACCGGTGCACGCCGAGATGGTGCGTCACGAATATGACGATGCGATGATCGCAAGGCTCGAGCGGTACAGCGTGCCCGTCGTCATCGTGCATCCTCCAGCGGCGGCAGGCGTCGAACGGCTGGTTGCGCGCGACAGGCTGAAGCAGCTTGCGCGGTTCAACGATGGCGATGCCGTATACAGCGTCGCTACTGCGCCGCCGCCGTCTGCTTCGCCACCATCTCCTTGAACTTCTTCTCCATCTCATCGACGAACTTCGTGTAGCCCTCCGGTTCGATGAACGGATTGCGTTTCGGATGCTTGCGCAGGGCGGCGGACTTTCGCGCGAGATCGAAGAAGCTGCCGTGCGATCCGAGGAAGATGTCGGGGTGGATGGAGCGGAGGAAGGCGAACTGGACGCGGTAGTCGTCGATGATTCCCGGATACTTCGGATTGCCGACGAGCTTGTAGACGTCGGGGACGGTCGGACTGCAAAGGAACGCGATGTCGAGCTTCTGAAGGCGCGTCGTCCACGTCGTGCAGCCGGGCGTGTGGCCGGGAGTGATGTGCGCCGTCAGCGTGATGCCGCCGAGGGTGACGCGCTGGCC
>DASWBH010000362.1:0-2208 GCA_036390755.1 Thermoanaerobaculia bacterium | reverse complement strand
CAGGACGTCGTGGTCCGCGCGTTCATGAAGCCGATCTCGACGCTGCGGCGCGGACTTCCGTCGGTCGACATCGAGACGCGCGAGGAGCACCGGTCTCAATGGGAGCGCAGCGACGTCACGGCCATCGCCGCATGCGGCGTCGTCTGCGAGGCGATGCTGGCGATCGCACTCGCCGACGCGATGCGCGAGAAGTTCGGCGGCGACTCGCTCGGAGAAATGCGCCGGAATTACGAGTCGTACCTCGCGCAGCTTCGCGAGTTCTAAAACACTCCCGGGATCAGTCGCTTCGTCCGCGCCGCGTACGCGCGATAGTCGTCGCCGAGCGCTTCGGTCAGCACCTTCTCTTCGACGGCGATGCGATAGCCGATGCCGATCGCCGCGCCGATCATCACGATCGCCAGGCTCGCCCAGTTCCTGAACGCGAACCCGAGGCCGAGGAACGATAGGAGAGAGCCGGCATAGGAGGGATGGCGCACGATTGCGTAGAGGCCGTGATCGACAACGCGATGATCCTTGGCGATGGCGACATCAACCGTGAAGAGGCGATCGAGCGTGAAGATCGCCGTCAGGCGGATGACGAACCCGATCACGATCAGCGCCAGCCCGCCCCAGAACGCGTAGGGCCGGATCGGGCCGGGCATACGAAATGATCGGAGAGCGCCGCTCGCCACGCCCGCGAGAAACGGCGAGATCGCGAGGCTCAGCATGATCACCAGGCCGGAGTTGCGATCGTCGCGCGTCGCCGTCGCCGGGTGAGAGCGCTTCACAAACAGGATCACGAACTCGGCCGTGACCCAGAGCACGACCACGGTGACGAAGATCAGGCCCGGACTCATACGCATAATGTACGCGTGAACAAGGCCGAAGTTCGCGAGCTGTTTCCGGTCACGAAGAAGCTGGTTTACCTGAACCATGCGGCGGTCGGGCCGCTGTCGGTGCGCTCGTATGAAGCGATGGAGCGGCACGCGCGCGACCAGCGCGAATTCGGCGCGCTGCACTGGCGCGAGTGGTACCACGAATACGAGCTGCTGCGGCAGGCCGCCGCGCATCTGCTGAACGCATTTCCGGAAGAGATCGCGATCCTCAAGAACACGTCCGAGGGGCTGTCGTTCGTCGCTGAAGGGTTCAGGTGGCGCGAGGGAGAGAACGTCGTCACGACCGACCTCGAGTTCCCCTCCAACTTCACTCCCTGGAAAAACCTCGGCCGGCGCGGAGTGGAGTTGCGCGTCGTCGAGAGCCGGGACGGCGCGTACACCGTCGATGATGTCGCGAAGCTGATCGACGAGAGAACGCGGATCGTCACCGTCTCGTCGGTCGCGTTCCACAACGGGTTCACGGCCGATCTGGACGCGATCGGCGAGCTCTGCGCACGCCGCGGCGCTCTCTTCTGCGTCGACGCGATCCAGAGCGTCGGCGCGCTGCCGGTCGACGTGCGGCGGTCGAAGATCGCGTTCCTCGCAGCGGACGGGCACAAGTGGCTCTGCGGGTCCGAAGGCGCCGCGATCTTTTACGTCGCCGCCGAGCATCGCGACAAGCTCGACGTGATCGAGAACGGCTGGACGAACGTGGAGCGGCGCGGAAAGTTCATCAACTGCTCGACCGATCTGATGCCCGACTCGCGCCGCTTCGAAGCCGGCTCGCTGAATACGAACGGGATCTACGGACTGCGCGCCGCGATCGAGATGTTGCTGGAGATCGGCATCCTCGAGATCAGCGCGGAGGTGAAGCGCATCGCGTCGCTGCTCGCGGAACGGCTCGAGTCGATCGGCTACGTGGTGAAGACGCCGCGGCCGATCGCATCGGGCATCGTCGCCGTCACTCCACCGGCCGTAGAACCGAACACGCTCCTGCGGCTGCACCGGCTGCTCGAGGAGAACGGCGTCGTCTGCGCGCCGCGCGAGGGGATGCTCCGCTTCGCGCCTCACTTCTACAACGATGAGAACGAGGTCGAGCGCGTCGTCGAGGTGCTCCACTCCGTCAAGCCACCATTGACGACATCCTGACCTTCCCCGATCATCAATGCATGCTGACAACGATCGCAGCGTTCGTGGCGGGTGGGCTTCTGGTGTGGGCGCTGATGGCGTCGAGGGCGGCGCGGGCGGCAGCGGAGCGCGATCTCGCTCGCGCCGAGCGTGAACGCAGCGATGCGCTCGCGGCCACCGCGCGGCGCGCAGCGGAGGCGGCGCTGAGCGCGAAAGCGGTTGCGGA
>DASWBH010000361.1:0-3426 GCA_036390755.1 Thermoanaerobaculia bacterium | reverse complement strand
ACCACGCGGCGCGAAGAGCTGGTCGACGCCGTGAGGAAGATGCTGGAGGTGTCATTCTGAGCGCCGAAGAGCGCGAAGAATCTGGGCGGGCGTGCCACCGCCCAGATCCTTCGCCGTCTTCGCGGCTCAGGATGACAGTGGCCGCATGACGGACACCATCCGTCTCGACGGCGATTCATTCACCATCGAACAACTCGTACGCATCGCCCGCGATCCCGCGGTGCGCGTCGAGCGCGATCCGGTCACAAACGCGCTCGTCGATCGCAGCGAAGCGCTCATTGGCCGCATCGTCGACAACTACCGCAAGGCGTGGGAAGCCGGCACCGCCGCTCCGACCGAGTACGGCGTCACGACCGGATTCGGCGAATTCAAGGACAAGCCAATCGCGCCGGATGACCTCGAACAACTGCAGCGCAACCTGCTGCTCAGCCACTCGGTCGGCGTCGGCGAGAACGCGAATCCCGACGACCTTGCGAACTACTTCCCCGCCGAAGTCGTGCGCGCGGCGCTCGCAACGCGTTTAAACGCGTTCCTGAAAGGACATTCGGGCGTGCGGCGGAAGCTCGTCGAGATCGTCGAGGCCATGCTGAACCGCGGCGTGATTCCGCTCGTTCCGCTGCGCGGCTCGGTCGGCGCTAGCGGCGACCTCTGTCCGCTTTCCCATCTGTTCGTCGTCCTCCTTGGCAACGGCCGTTTCTACATGACCGGCGACGCTCGCCTGCGCGATGCCTCTGAGTTGCCGGGCGTCCTCGGCTTCAGCGCCGCGGAATTGAGGCCGACATTCAAGGAAGGGCTGGCGCTGGTGAACGGCGCGAACTTCTCCGCCGGCATGCTCGCGCTCGCGCTGCACGACGCGCAACAGATCGCCGACACGGCCGACGCTGCTGCGGCGCTGACCATGGAAGCGCTCTGCGGCTGCACGCGCGCGCTCGACGAGAAGGTGCACCAGGAACGCGGTCACGCCGGACAGATCGAGAGCGCGCGGCGCATTCGCAGCCTGCTGACCGGCAGCCGGCTGGTCGAACGCGCCGGCGCCGTTCAGGATGCGTACTCGCTTCGTTGCGCGCCGCAGGTGCACGGCGCGACGCGCGACACGATCGCGTTCGTGGCCGCGATTGCGGAGCGCGAGATCAACGCCGCCACGGACAATCCGCTCTTCTTCCCGAATGACGGCGAGCCGTTCGACATGAACTTCCGCGCGAACTGGCCGGAGTGGTATCACGGGGAAAAGCGCCTCGCGTATTCGGCCGGCAACTTCCACGGTCAGCCGCTTGCGCTCGCCGCCGACTTCCTCACGATCGCGATCGCCGAGCTCGCAAGCATCTCCGAACGACGCACGCAAATGATGCTCGACGGCAACCACAATCGCGGGCTGCCGCAGAACCTGACGACGCGGCCGGGCGTGAACTCGGGACTGATGATCGCGCAGTACACGGCTGCGAGCATCGTCTCCGAGAACAAGGTGCTTGCGCATCCGGCGTCGGTCGACTCGATTCCGACGTCGGCGAATTCCGAGGATCACGTGTCCATGTCGACGCATGCGGCGCGAAAGCTGCGCACGGTCATCAGCAACGTCGAGGCGGTGCTGGCGATCGAGTTGATGACGTCTGCACAGGCGATCGAGTGGCGCGTCGCCATGAACCTCGATCCGAACAAGCCCGCCCCTCGCCTCCTCGGCATCGACGACGCAGAGGAGCAGGCCGCGGAGTTCGAACGGCGCACCGACGGCAAGTCAGAGTCGATTGCGAAGCAGCTCGGAAGCGGAACGCGTCCGCTCTACCTGCGCGTCCGCGAGATCGCGAAAACGGTCTTGAGCGATCGGCCGCTGCACGACGACATCCGCCGCCTCCGCAGCGTCGTCACTGCTGGAACGCGTACGACACCTTGACGAAGTACTGCCGGTTCGACGGCAGCAGATCGCCGGTGATCGTGTGCGCTTCCTGCAGATTGCCGTAGCCCGCGTAGACGACCGTCTGCCAGTTCAGCTTGTACGCCCAGAGGAACTGCGTGGCGAGCGAGCCGCTGTGCTGATCGATGATCACCGGATCGAAGAGCGAGGCGTTGCGATTCGTCCGCTGGTTCTGCGTGATCAGGCGAACGAACGTCTTGGAGTTGAATGTGTAACGCGTCGTGAGGCGCTCGACCTGGGCGGTGAAGAGGCGGTCGCGCAGCGGAATCGCCGCGACGTCGAGCCAGCGCAGCCCGTCGTCGATGCCGATCTCGAGATGATCCGTCGGCCGCACTGTCGCGCCGTAGCTGACGTTCGCGCCCCGTCCGAGGCGGTTGCCGGTGAAGTCGATGTCCTGACCGGCGGTGCCGTTGAAGTAGATCTGGGGGATGAGGCGGCTGACCGAGAACTGGATGTTGTAGAACAGCACGTGGCGCTGCAGCTTCTGCACCTGGATCGTCGGATCGGTGCTCGTCCGGAACGTCTCCAACGCGTACCGCAGCCGCGTGAACGATCGGAACTTTCCGTCGGCGCCGAACCCGAACGAATACAGCCGGTAGAGCATCGAGCCGTCCTGCTGCGAGTCGTACTCGCTCATCGCGAAGGTGCGGATGCGGTTGAAGAACCCGGTCGGCCGGAACGTGTAACCGGTCTCCGCGTAGTTCGACCGGAAGCCGACCTGCGGGACGAAGCCGTTGTCGGCGCGGAACTGATCGCCGAAGTTCTTCGCCTCCGTGTAGAAGTCGAACTTGGGAGTGGAGTGCTGCCACCATAAATCCGCGGCGTGCGATCGCAGATGCTGTCCGTTCCATTCCGCCGCGAGGTCGGGACGGTTCGGCGTTGTGCTGTCGCTCATCAGAAACTGTCCCGTGACCGTGTCGTGCTCGCCGAGGCGAAGCTCGAAGTCGGGGCCAAAGACCCGGTTGTGGGAGCCGCCGCTGTTCTCGCGTGCCGTGACGAGGAAGCTGACGAACGATTTTCCGAGGTCGCGCTTGTAGCGGCCGATGAACGCGGTCGACGAGAACTGCTGCTGGCCGAAGTCTGAGCCGAGTGAGGACGGGAGGATGATGTCGCCGCCGCCGCGGTCCTGCGCGACGAGCACCGTGTACTGGTTCAAGTCGTTCTTTCCGGTCGACCGCAGCCCCCAGCGCGGTGAGGTGATCGTCCGCGTGTAGACGGCCTGGATCGGCGTCTTCATCAGCTCGATGCCTTCGAGGAAGAACGGGCGCTTCTCGGGGAGGAAGATCGCGAAGCGCTCGTTCGTGGAGATGACGGCAGTGTCGGACTCCACCTGCGAGAAGTCGGGATTCGCGGTCATGTCGATCGCGGTGTCGGCGTTCGGCGTCCACTTCATATCGAGTCCGCCGTTGCCGCTCGCGGGCTTGTTGAGGAACGGCGTGCCGATGCCGTCGCGCGTCTGGCCGATCTCGCGCGCGCTGACGTACGGCGCCGTCACGAGATGCCCGCCCGACGGCAGG
>DASWBH010000360.1:0-8576 GCA_036390755.1 Thermoanaerobaculia bacterium | reverse complement strand
CCTGACCCCCTAACTATAATCGCGGCACAACTCCATGAGCCTTGCTGCCGGTGCCCGCCTCGGGCGGTACGAAGTACGCGCGCCCCTCGGGGCGGGCGGGATGGGGGAGGTCTACGTCGCGTACGACCGCGACCTCGACCGTGAGGTCGCGATCAAAGTGCTGCGCTACGACACGACAGAATCCGATCGCGTCCACCGGTTCGTCCAGGAGGCGAAAGCGGCTTCGGCGCTCAACCATCCGAACGTCGCGCACATCTACGAGATCGGCAGCGGCGAAGACAACCTGCGCTTCATCGCGATGGAGATCGTCGAAGGCGAGACGCTGCGCGCGCGCATCGCGCGCGGACCGATGCCTCTCGATGACGCGCTCGAGATCGGACTGCAGATCACCGCCGCTCTCGCCGCCGCACATAAGGCCGGGATCATCCATCGCGACGTGAAGCCGGAGAACGTCATCATTCGTCCGGACGGGTACGCGAAAGTGCTCGACTTCGGCCTGGCGAAACTGCGCGACCCGCGCGACTCGGCAACCGTCGTTCGCACGCAGACCGGCGTTGCCATGGGCACCCTCGGCTACATGGCCCCGGAGCAGTTGTCCGGCGAACACGTCACGCCCGCGGCCGACGTCTACTCGCTCGGCGTCGTGCTGTACGAGATGCTGGCCGGGCACAGACCGGAATATGCGCGACTCCCGTCCGTCCCGCCGCGTCACCCTGGCCGCGAGACCGTCACGCTGGCAGAGACTGAGCGCCGCTCCGATCGCTCGCGACTCGCGCTCGACGTGCCGCCGAAGCTCAACGCCATCATCGCCAAAGCGCTCGCGCAGGACCCGAGGGACCGGTATCCGAGCGCGGTCGAGATGCACGACGAGCTGCGCGCGATCAGCCGCGTCGGCGCCGCTCCTCCGCGCCGGTCGGCGATCCCGGCCGTTCTTGTAATCGCGGCGATTCTCGTACTCATCGCGATCGGAGTGGGCATCTGGTTCTCCGTTCGCGCGAGGCGGATCGCGGACGCGCGGCAGCTGATCCCGCGCGCCGAACAGCTCTACGCGCAGAGAAAAATGCCCGAAGCGTATGAGCTGGCGACGGCAGCGGTGAAAGTGCTGCCGGATGACGAACGCGTCATCGATCTGATCACCAGGACCACGCAGCAGGCGTCAATCACGAGCGATCCGCGCGGTGCCACTGTGTACATGCAGCGATTCAAGGGTCCGGCAGCACGCGTGCGGATCGGTACCACGCCGCTCGAACTGCCGCGCCTCCTTCGCGCGGACTACATCGTCACGGTCGAGAAACAGGGCTACGCGCCGGTCACGCGGCCGCTGTCGATCGCGGCGATTTTCGCGCGCGACTTCGAGATGAGACGCATGCCGGGAACGCTCCAGGTCAAACTGCTCCCTCTGTCGCAGGTTCCGGCAGGCATGGTGTTCGTCGGAGGCGGTCCTTACCAGCTGCAGGGCTGGTATCGAGCGAGTGACCGGCTAGTGAACCTCCGCGACTTTTTCATCGACCGGTACGAAGTCTCGAATGCAGAGTTCAGCCGTTTCGTGCGCGACGGCGGATATCGACGTCCCGAGCTCTGGAAGGATCTGCCGAGTCCTTTCGAGCAGGCGATGTCGCGGTTTCACGATGCGACCGGATTACCGGGGCCGCGAAGCTGGTCGGGCGGCGCGCCGCCGGCCGGACGCGAGAACTATCCGGTCGCGGATGTGACGTGGTACGAAGCGGCGGCGTTCGCCGCGTGGAGCGGAAAGAAACTCCCGACCATCTATCAGTGGGAACGCGCCGGCCGGTATCCCGGTACTCGCGGCTCGGCGACGACGTTCCCGTGGGGCTTCGTGCCCGAAGGCGTCGACGTCACCGAGCGCACGAACTTCTTCGGCAAAGGTCCCGCGCCCGTCGACAGCATGCCGTTCGGCATGAGCACGTGGGGCGCGTACCACATGGCCGGCAATGTCAGCGAGTGGGTGCGCAACGAGAAACCGCCCGGACACGCGGCGCGCGGCGGAAGCTGGAACGACGCCACGTACGCGTTCGGCCAGACCGCCGGCTTCCCCTCCTTCTATTCGAGCCCGACCCTCGGCTTCCGCTGCGTGAAAGAGGTCGCGGCGGGTGACGCCGGCGATTTGCCGTTGACGCAGGATGAGACGGTACCCGTCTATCGCAGCGTCGACGACAGCACGTTCAGCGAGCTGCGAACGAAGTACGACTACGCACACACAGCGCTGAGCGCGCGCGTGGTCGAGAAGCGTGACACAGCCGACTGGACGCGCGAGAAGATCCTGTACGACGTCGCGGGCAAGAACGTGATCGCGTATCTCTACGTGCCGCACGGATTCAAGCCGCCGTACCAGGTCATCCACTTCTCGCCGGCCGGCGACGTCGAAAACGGGCTGCGGACGCTGTCGGCGAGCATCGAATCGAAGCTGGCCGCGCACATCCGCAGCGGCCGTGCGGTGTTCGGCGTGGCGATGGAAGGCTACATCGACCGGCCGCGCACGACGCAGTTCGAAGAGCCCGACTCTCGCTCGGGCGAGTACGTTGACTACGTCGCCTCGCGCGTCATCGAGCTGCGCCGCGGTCTCGATTACCTCGCCACGCGTCCGGACATCGATTCCTCGCGAATCGCCTTCGAGGCGGACAGCGCGGGTGTGTGGGCGGGCGTGATCCTCTGCGCCGTCGAGAGCCGGTACAAGTCGGTGATGTTCGTCGGCTCGGGCATCGAGCCGAAGGAAGTGACCGACGCAAGCGCCGCGAACCGGATCAACTTCGTGCCCCGGATCCACGCGCCGAAGTTCATGCTGCAGGGACGCTACGACGAGTCGACGCCGTACGCGACGATGTTCGAGCCGCTGTACAACCTTCTTTCGCCTCCGAAGCGCGCGGTCGTGTTCGAAGGCCCGCACGTGCCGCCGCTCGAACTGTACCTGCGCGAGTCGCAGAAGTGGTTCGATGAGACGCTCGGCCGCGTCCGGAATTAGGGACGAAGCGTCCTCGAACGAGATGGCGATCTGCTTTCAAGTGTGCATTGTGATCGCCCACACCGGCGGTGGTGCTCGTTCGCGATCACGCCGATTCCTGGGCTCCCGCCTGCATCATCATTGACGCGGAAGGAGCTGAGCATGAGAAAGACACTCCCAGTCATCGTAGCGATCCTCTTCTGCTTCTCCGGGTCGACGATGTACGCAGAAACGTTTCCGAAGCAGGTCACGATCGGTGAAGCCGCGAAGAAGCAGCCGGCCGTTCCGTTGGATCACGAGAAGCACGCCACGAAGCTCGTCAAGAGCTGCGACACGTGCCATCACACGAACAAAGGGCTGACGAAAGAAAACGAGAAGGACGTGAAGAAATGCTCCGCGTGCCACCTCGACCCGCAAGGCAAGGTGCCGGGCATGCGCGAGACGAGCCTCACCGCGAACCCGATGCACACCAGCTGCATGAGCTGTCACAAGGCTGAGAAGAAGGGCCCCGTCGCCTGTACCGCGTGCCACGTGAAGAAGTAGAACGATGAGAGAATGGGCGCTCCCGAAATCGGAAAGGAGCGCCATGATCCGCACCGGACTTGCTGTTGCTGCAGCGCTGCTCACCGCCTCGTTCGTCATCGCGCAGGAGCATCCAGAGCATCCCGAAGACAAGAAGCCGTCGAAGCACGCACACTCCTACACGCTCGACGAGCTCGCCGACGCGATCACGCGCGACATCAAAGCGACGCAGGCGAAGAACGGCGGCGTCTACAAGATGGACGACCCGAAGACCGGCCAGGTGTGGACGATGAAGCTCGATCACGTGCATCGCGAGCGGCTGGCGCGGATCGACGACACGACCTACTTCGCCTGCACCGACTTCAAGTCCGACGACGGGCACACCGTCGACGTCGACTTCTTCATGAAAGACGACGGCAAGAAGCTCGTCATGAGCGATGCCGCCATCCACAAGGTCGACGGCCAGCCGCGCTACAACTGGAAAGAGAAGGACGGCTTCTGGGTCAAGGAGAAGGTCGATTAATTCGCATCCTTCGTCAGCTCGACGAACGCCGGATCGTCCTTGATCGACGCGAACACGTAATCGACGCGCGCTTCCCACATCTCTTTTCCGCGGACAGCGTCGTAGCGCTCGTAGCGATAGAAGTGCCGTTTGAGCAGATCGAGCGCCTTCCCTTTCTCGCCGAGGAGCGCGTAAATCGCGGCGAGGTTGTAGGAAGCGCTGAGCACCCCCTCGTTCTCCTTCGCGATGCGCAGCGCTTCATCGCGGCGATCGCTGTCCGCCATGTAGGTCGCGGCGAAGATCAGGTTGTACGGATCCTTCGGATCGAGCGCGAGCGCCTTCTCCACGTAACCGTCGGCCCTGGCGCGCTGCCGCTCCGAGTTCCAGTAGACGGCCATGTTGCGATACGTAAGCGCGAGCGGATACGACGCGATCGACTGCTCGAACAGATCGAGACCTTTGGCCGAGTCGCCCATGTGGATCGTCATTTTGCCGAGGCCGTGCAGGGCGACGGCGCGCGAGAGCGGATCGGGTTGAATCGCGAGAATGCGATCGAACGTCTGCCGCGCCAGCGTCCACTCGCCGGTGTGGTGGCGATACAGCTCGCCGAGGAAGCGGAGAGGAACGGGGTCGGAAGGATCGAGTTGCGAGGCCGCGATATACAGCCTCTTCGCGAGCTCGTAATTTTCCGCCACCTCGGCCGCGAACGCTTTGCTCATCGCCGCGCGGATCGTGCGATCCATGGCTTTCGTCATGATCGGATCGCTTTCGCGAAGCGACGCATCCTTCACGACCACTCCGAGCTTCTTCAGCGCGCGCTGCGCGGCGCGTCCCTGCTTTGGCGCCAGGCAGCGCTGCTCCCACACTTTCCGATAGGCGGCCACGGCACCTTCGCGATCGCCGCTCGACGCCTTCTTGTCGCCGTCGGCGAGCTGGCGGTCGAGCGCGGTCTCGCGCAGGTACAGCTCGTGATGGACGAGGTTCTCGACGTCGGAAGAGCGCAGCTCGCCTTTGTCGTTGTCCACGCGGCCGATGACCTTGCCGTCGCTGACCAGCAACGCCGCCGGCAACTTGCCGGGAAGCTCGAACTTCGCGATCGTCGCGGCATCGTCCGGCTTCACGGCCTGCATACCGATGCACTGCGCCGAGTAGAGCGTAAGCATGCGCGAGCTCACCAGCTCGTGACCTTTGAGGTCCGCCTCATTCTTCGGGAACCAGTAAAGAGTGACCGGCGCATCGATCGGCTTGTCGGTCGCGCTCAGCACCTTCCAGGGAACGACGTAAACGTCGACCGCGCGGCCGCGCTGCGACGGCTGTTGGCCGTAGGCACCCTGCGGCATGATCCCGCCCATCCCGCCGCCACCGCCACCACCGCATGTGGCCTCCGCCGACGCGAGGGAGAGCGCCATTACGGTCATCAACACGAGTACGTGTACGAGCTTGGATCGCATAGGACTTTCTAACGAACGGCGAAAACGAACATTCCCGGAACGTGTCGTCTGTCATTCCGAGCGCCGCAGAGCGCGAGAAATCCGGGCGGTGCGAATGCGCCTCCGCCCAGATTCCTCGCCGTCTCCGCGGCTCGGAATGACAATATGCTCTGACAGATGCGACGAATCCTTCTGGCGATGCTGCTTCTCGCGGCGACGGCCGCGGCACAGGACGTTCCGTACGCGCCCGACCGCCGGGCGGATGAGGGCGAAGGCCCGTTCCAGCGGCTCGTCATCCGCGGCGCAACATTAATAGATGGCACCGGCGCGCCGCCGATCGGGCCCGTCGACATCGTCATCGAAGGCAACAGGATCCGCGAGGTCCGCAGCGTCGGCTTCCCGAAGGTCCCGATCAAAGAGGATGGCCGCCCGAAGAACGCCACGAAAGAGATCGACGGCTCCAACCTTTGGGTGATGCCGGGCTTCATCGACCTGCACGCCCACTCCGGCGGCAAAGAGCAGGGGACGACTGCGGAGTACGTCTTCAAACTATGGATGGCGCACGGCGTCACGACGGTTCGCGAGCCGGGCTGCGGCAACGGAGTCGACTGGTGCATCCACGAGCGCGACCGCAGCGCTCGCAACGAGATCGTCGCGCCGCGCATCGTGCCGTATGTCTTCACGAGCAGCCGCTCGTGGGACGGCGGCGAGATCGACACGCCCGAGCAGGCGCGCAAATTCGCTCAATTCGTCGCCGGCAAGGGCGCGGCGGGGATCAAGATTCTCGGACCCTCGCCACTGTTCGCGCCCGAGGTGCTTTCGGCTCTCCTCGACGAAGCGAACAAACTCCACCTCGGATCCACGACGCATCTCGCGCAGCTCGGCGTCGCGCAGACGAACATCATCCAGGCTGCGCGCATGGGACTTCGCGGAATGGAGCACTGGTACGGACTGCCGGAGTCCCTCTTCACCGACCGTACCGTGCAGGACTTCGCGAAGACGTACAACTACAACGACGAGCAGAATCGCTTCGGCGAAGCGGGACGGCTGTGGAAGCAGGCCGCGCCGCCGGGATCGGAGAAGTGGAACGCGGTCATCGACGAGCTGATCAAGCTCCACTTCAACATCGATCCGACGCTCACGATCTACGAGGCCAGCCGCGATCTCATGCGCACGATGCGCGCGGAGTGGCACGACCGCTACACGCTCCCGTCGCTATGGCGGTGGTATCAGCCGAATCGCGCCGCGCACGGAGCGTACTGGTTCGACTGGACGACGGCGGACGAGATCGAGTGGAAGAACAACTACCGGATCTGGATGCAGTTCCTCAACGACTACAAGAATCGGGGCGGTCACGTGACGACCGGCTCTGATTCCGGCTGGATCTTCAAGCTGTACGGCTTCGACTACATCCGCGAGCTCGAGCTGCTGCAGGAAGCCGGCTTCCATCCGCTCGAGGTCGTCCGCTCGGCGACGATGTGGGGCGCCGAGGCGCTGGGGCGGAACGACATCGGCGTCGTGCGTGCGGGACGCCTGGCCGATCTCGTGATGGTCGATCAGAACCCGCTCGCGAACTTCAAAGTGCTCTACGGCACCGGATGGATTCACGTGAACGACGCGACGGGCGCCGTCGAGCGCATCGGCGGGATCAAATACGTGATGAAGGACGGAATCCTGTACGACGCGAAGAAGCTGCTGCGCGATGTGGAGAACATCGTCAGCGAGGCGAAGAAGAAATAGGAGAGCGGCCGTCCCGGCCGCAGCGAGCGCGCGTCTCGCGCGATCGCTCGAGGAGTGACCGGCCGGGACGGCCGATCACTGCGGCCGGGACGGCCGCTCTCCTACCCGATTGGCGGGCCGGGCGGGATGGGCGGCGGCTCGCTCTGTTTGCGCGGCGCGTCGGGGCGGGCGAGGAAGCGGTCGATGTCGTCGCGCGTCGCGTGCTGCTGCGCGACGTCGAGGCCGGTCGCGGGCTTCGTCTCGACGTACGCGCGCAGCGAGCGCAATGACTCCGTCGCCACCGCGCGCACGCCCGGATCGACGTTTGCGTCGGCGGCGAGATTCATCAGCTTGGCCACGAGCAGCGACCGAACCGCGCGCGAGATGCCGCCGAGGGTCGCGGGAACAGGCTGACGCCAGACAGTGCGGATCGCGGCATCGACCGCTTCGGTGAACGGCGGCTGGCCGAACGAATTCATGCGCGCGGCGCGCTGTGGATCGAAGAGCGCGGTCAACGTGATGTCGGCGGAGGCGCTCGCCGCCGCTTCCGGCGTGAACACCGGATCGTTGCGCCGGTTGAACAACTCAGCGGTTCCGCGCTCGTAGCCGTGAGCAGGCGGCGGAATCAATTTCAGGATCGAGTCAGGAATCGCGAGGAACTTCGGATCGAGCGTCGACACGACTGCGGCGATCGCGTCGCGCTGGCGCGCGGCGGGAACGACATCGCGGACCGGCGTCGGCGATACGCCGTTCGCGGTCTTCACCGCATACGTGAAGTAGACGCCTCCGATCGACTTCGCCGCGGCTTCGAGCTGGTATCGATGATGGAGATAGAGCGGCACGAGCTTCGCCTCGAGCATCGATAGCGGCGTGCCAACGGCGATGCTCTGCAATCCGAAATGCTCGAGCGCGATCCGCCGCACTTCGATCTCATGCCGCAACATCGCCACGGGATCGCTGCCGTTGTCCCACACGCTGCCGAGCGGATGCGCCGCGGAGACCGGCCGCGCGTCGGAGTCCTTCACGAACAGCATGCCGTTGCGGATGCCTTCTTCGACGAGCTGGTGCAGTTCCTCGGGCGAGAGATCCGCGTACCCGAAGCGGATCGCCCACTTGTCGTACGCGCCGATCGACGTCGTGTACGCGTGCGACAGATCGAGCTTGCCGTCTTTGATCTCGACGAGCGGCGAAGGGTAGTCCATCACCGACGCGCGGTCGTACGTGCTTGCGGCCATGTTGTGATCGAGGCCGAGCGTGTGCCCGACTTCATGCGCGGCGAGCTGTCGGATGCGCGCCAGCGCCATCTTCGCGGCTTCGCTGTCGTTCGCGGCGAGCGCGGTGTCGTCGTCGGGCACGAGACCGCTCGCGATCGTGTAGTCCTGGCGAATGCGCAAAGATCCGAGGCGCACGTTGCCCTTGAGGATTTCGCCGGTGCGCGGGTCGA
>DASWBH010000359.1:0-2803 GCA_036390755.1 Thermoanaerobaculia bacterium | reverse complement strand
TGGGGCAGTCTCGATCTCGAAAGCGACCATCTGCTCTACGCCGCGCTCCGGGACGACGTGGTGCGCCACGTGCTGCAGCAGGTCGACGCCGACCCGGAGGCGATCGCCTCGGAGATCGAGGAGGACGCTGAGCGCGGTGAGCGGACGGACGTGTCGCCATCGTTGTCGCCGGATGCGAAGGCGGCGCTGATTGCCGCGTACGAGGAGTCGCGCGAGCTCGGTCAGTCGTACGTCGGCCCGGAGCACGTGCTGCTCGCGCTTGCGCGCGATCAGGAGAGCCAGGCCGGGCAGGTGCTGCAGCGCTTCGGCGTCTCGCACACCAAGCTCCGCGGCGCTGTCATCCGCGGGGTCGAGGCCGGCAGGCCGCGCGAGACCTCCGGTACGCCGCGCCTCGACGAGTTCGGCCGCGACCTGACGCAGGAGGCCCGCGAGGGGAAGCTCGACCCCGTGATCGGACGTACGGACGAGGTCGAGCAGACGATCGAGATCCTCTCGCGACGGACGAAGAACAACCCCGCGCTCCTTGGCGAGCCGGGCGTCGGCAAGACCGCGATCGTCGAGGGACTCGCGCGCCGTGTGGTCGAAGGCGATGTCCCCGAAGGTCTCAAGAACAAACGCGTCGTCGCCCTCGACCTCGGCTCCATGATCGCGGGAGCGAAGTATCGCGGCGAATTCGAAGATCGACTGAAAGCCGTGATCAAGGAAGTGGAGGAGAGCGAAGGCAACGTCGTCCTCTTCATCGACGAGCTGCACACGCTCGTCGGCGCAGGTGCGGCCGAGGGCGCGATGGACGCGTCGAACATGCTCAAGCCCGCGCTCGCGCGCGGTGAGCTGCGCGCGATCGGCGCGACGACGCTCAACGAATACCAGAAGCACATCGAGAAGGACGCCGCGCTGGAGCGCCGTTTCCAGCCGGTGTACGTCGGCGAGCCGACCGTCGAGGACACGATCGCCATCCTTCGCGGACTCAAGGAGCGCTACGAGGTCCATCACGGCGTGAAGATTCAGGATTCGGCAATCGTCGCGGCGGCAACGCTGTCGCAGCGCTACATCACCGACCGGTTCCTTCCCGACAAGGCCATCGACCTCGTCGACGAAGCGGCGTCGCGTCTGCGCATCGAGCTGACTTCGATGCCGCAGGAGATCGACGAACTGACGCGCCGCCGCACGCAGCTCGAGATCGAGCAGAAGGCGCTGGCGAAAGAGGACAACACGTTCGCGAACCAGCGCCGCGCCCAGATCGAGGCGGAGATCGCGGAGCTCAACGAGAAAATCGCCGGACTGAAAGCGCAGTGGGAGAGCGAGAAGGGCGTGATCACGACGATCACCGATCTGAAGAAGAAGCTCGAGGAGACGCGTGAGGCGGCGAACCGGGCCGAGCGCGAGGGCGATCTGAACAAAGCGGCGGAGCTGCGCTACGGCACGGTGCCGAAGATTCAGAGAGACCTCGAGTCCGCGAACGCGAAACTCGCCGAGATGCAGAAGAGCGGCGCGCTGCTGCGGGAGGAAGTCACCGACGAAGACATCGCCGAGATCGTCTCGAAATGGACCGGCGTGCCGGTCACGAAGATGCTCGAGTCCGAAGTGCAGAAGCTGGTGCGGATGGAGGACAACCTCCGCCAGCGCGTCGTCGGTCAGGAAGAGGCCGTGACGGCGGTCGCGAATGCGGTGCGCCGCTCGCGCGCGGGACTGAAGGATCCGAACCGGCCGATCGGTTCGTTCATCTTCATGGGACCGACGGGCGTCGGAAAGACGGAGCTGGCGCGGGCACTGGCTGAGTTCCTCTTCGATGACGAGAACGCGATGGTCCGCATCGACATGTCCGAGTACATGGAGAAGCACGCCGTGTCGCGTCTCATCGGCGCGCCGCCGGGTTACGTCGGCTACGAGGAAGGCGGCCAGCTCACCGAGGCGATCCGGCGGCGGCCGTATGCGGTCGTGCTGTTCGACGAGATCGAGAAGGCGCATCCGGAAGTGTTCAACGTGATGCTGCAGATCCTCGACGACGGGCGTCTGACCGACTCGAAGGGACGCGTGGTGAACTTCAAGAACACTGTGATCATCATGACGTCGAACGTCGGATCGCAGTACATCCACGAGTACCAGCAGTCGCTCAAGTCGCCCGCGCAGGAAGAGGAGATGCGCCGCAAGGTCGAGGAGGAGCTGCACCGCCACTTCCGGCCGGAGTTCCTCAACCGCATCGACGACGTCATCGTGTTCCACGCGCTCGAATTGGCGCACATCAAGCGGATCATCGACATCCAGCTGAAGCGTCTGGCGAAGCTGATCTCCGACCGTGGCCTGAACATCGAGGTCAGCGAGCAGGCCAAGGAGCATCTCGCCCGCCAGGGTTACGACCCGGCCTTCGGCGCGCGGCCGCTGAAGCGCGCGCTGCAGAAGCAGATCATCGATCCGCTGGCGATGAAGCTGCTCGATGGCACATTCAAGACGGGCGACACTGTCTTCGTGAACATCGCGCCGGGCGGCAAGCTCGAGCTGTCGCTCGAGCCGGAGCCGATGAGCGTGCACTGATCAGGGAAGGTAGTACAAGCGGATCGATTTTCCGACGCGCGTGAAGGGCTGCGCGCGCAACCACCGGAACGCGTCGCCGCCTGCCATTGCGTACGAAGTCTCGCTGATCGCCAACCACCCGTGCGACGCGGTGGTCGTGCTGATCGGGCGAAGGGCTGGAAATCCCAGCGCGCCGGGATCCGCGCTCGTGAACAGCAGCGCGTTGAGCTCACCGATCTGCCGCTCGCGGCAGACGCGCCGCAGTCGAAGGATGTCCTGCCCCCAGTCGAGG
>DASWBH010000358.1:0-1935 GCA_036390755.1 Thermoanaerobaculia bacterium | reverse complement strand
AGCTCAAGTCCTTTCCGCGATTCCAGCGGCTTGCCGCACCCGGCAGTCGCTGGCCCTTCGCATCCGCTTCCGCCTGCGCCTCGGCCCAGTCGCGCCACGGATGATTTTCGAGCGCACCCACGCGCAACGGCGCGAGCTCTTCGACGAGCTGCTTGCGCATCGCCGTCGTGAACGCCG
This sequence comes from Thermoanaerobaculia bacterium, assembly GCA_036390755.1. Lineage (GTDB taxonomy): Bacteria > Acidobacteriota > Thermoanaerobaculia > Gp7-AA8 > Gp7-AA8 > DASVHS01. Next base: position 1,758 of record DASWBH010000358.1, on the reverse strand, counting down.
CGGTCACACCGACGTGGTGCAGCCGTTCTTCGTCGTCGTAGAGGCCGAGGAGGAGGGAGCCAATCATCGTGCCGGGTCCGTTCTTGTGCCAGCGGAATCCGGCCACGACGCAATCGGCCGTGCGGCGATGCTTCACCTTGATCATCGTCCGCTCGCCGGCGCGGTACGGTGCATCGAGTCGCTTCGCCATCACGCCGTCGAGTCCCGCGCCTTCGAACCGGTGGAACCAATCCTCGGCCAGCGCGCGGTCGAGCGTGGAAGGCGAGATGTGCACGGGCGGCATCACGGTCGCGAGGAGCTTCGCGTGTCTCGTCGCGAGCGGAACCTCGCGCAAGTCGTCGTCATCGAGCGCGAGCAGGTCCCACGTCACGAACGAGGCCGGCGTCTGCTCCGCCAGCAGCTTCACACGTGATGCGGCCGGATGGATCCGCAGCAGCAGCGCCTCGAAATCGAGACCGGCCGGACCGGCGATGACGATCTCGCCGTCGACGACGCAGCGCTCCGGCAGCGCGGCGGTGAGCGGCGCGACGAGCTCGGGAAAGTAGCGGTTCATCGGCCTGAGGTCGCGGCTCTGCAGCAGGATTTCGTCGCCGTCGCGGAAGACGATCGTGCGGAACCCGTCCCACTTTGGCTCGAACAGCCATCCCTCGCCTTCCGGCAGTTCGTCGGCTGCGGCGGAAAGCATCGGCTCGAGCGGCGGATCGAATGGCAGGCGCACGCGCCTATCGTAGAATGCGCCGCGCATGGGCAGCTCACTTCGGATGATGCGCGTCGTCGATTCCCACACCGCGGGTCAGCCGACCCGCATCATCGTCGACGGCAGTCCGGACCTCGGCGTCGGCTCGATGAGCGAGCGGCGCGACAACCTGCGCAGTCACCTCGACCGCTTCCGCACCGCCACTGTCGGCGAGCCGCGCGGCTCCGATCAGCTCGTCGGCGGCATCCTTTGCCGCCCGGCCGACCCGTCGTGCGAAACCGGCGTGATCTTCTTCGACAACACCGGCTATGTCGACATATCCGGCCACGGCCTCATCGGGCTCGCCGTGTCCCTCGAATACCTCGGACGTTTCGCCGCCGGCGAGCATCGCGTCGAGACACCCGCGGGCGTGGTCACCCTCGGCATCCCTCCGACGGCCGATTTCTCGCTGCGCACCGTTCCGAGCTTCCGCACGGCGAAGAACGTGACGGTGAAGATGAACGGATCGCAGTACCGCGGCGACATCGCGTGGGGCGGAAGCTGGTGCTACGTCGTCAACGATCACGAGGAAGACCTCGACGTCAGCAAAGCCGACCGGCTGATGGAAGTCGCGCGCTCGATCCGCCGCGCGCTGGCGAAGGACAAGATCACCGGACCCGGTGGCGAGGAAGTCACCGACGTCGCGCTGTTCGGCAAATCGCAGCGCCGCGACGCGAACAGCAGGAACTTCGTGCTTCGCGCCAGCAAGACCTATCGCCGCTGTCCGAGCGGCACGGCGCTCAGCGCGAAGCTCGCCTGCCTGCATGAGGACGGCGCGCTCGCCGAGGGCCAGAGCTGGCGGCAGGAGAGCATCATCGGAACGATGTTCGATGGTTCGGTCAGCATCGCCAACGGCACGGTCCTGCCCGTCATCCGCAGCACCGCCCACGTCATATCCGAATCGACCCTGATCATGGACGAGCGCGACCCCTACTGCTGGGGATTGTCGTAGGACCCGCCGAAAAAATTTTCGGCTGCGTGTCGATTTCCGTCCTCCTCGTTCGACGCCTCAGTAGAAAGGA
>DASWBH010000357.1:0-1748 GCA_036390755.1 Thermoanaerobaculia bacterium | reverse complement strand
GAACAGTTCCGCCGCCTGCTGGCGCGCGCTTCGTCGCGCGAGATCACGCTCTCGTGGGCGACGATCAGCCTCAAGGACCGCCGCGAGCGATTCCCCTCGCCGGTGCTGCTCGACATCTATCGCACGTCTACCGGCAACGCGACAGCGAAGTTCGAAGACATGGACGAAGTCGCGAAGGAGAACTTCGTCGATCGGCAGCCGCTCTCTCTCTGGGAGTGGTGGCTGTACCGCCGCTTCGACTTACATCCGTCCGATCTGCGCGACGCGATCCTTGCCGCGTATCCGGGGCTGGCCACGGGAGCGGAAGCCGAAGCGGCGCGCGACAGCGACGCGATCACGCCGTGGGACGGAAAGATCGCGGCGGGGGCCGCAGCGCTCGACCCGCGGCTGAACGGCGCGCCGTACTCGGCCTCCGGCCTCGAGACCATGGCCTCCTGTCCCTACCGCTACTTCCTGGGACGCATTCTCCGCGTCCATCCGCTCGAGGAGCTGGAGTTCGACCCCGACACGTGGCTCAACGCGCTCGACTTCGGAACGATGATTCACGAGGTCCTCGAGGCGACGATGAACGAGATCTGCGAGGCGGGCCGGAAGACGTCGCTGGCATTCCTGCCGCGGATGAAGGAGATCGCCGCCACGTACCTGGAGTCGTGGCGAGCGAACGTCCCGCCGCCGAGCGAAACGGCGTTCGAACGGCAGCGCGATCTCCTTCTCGACTCCTGCGAGATCTTCCTGCGTACCGAGGAGCGGGAGTGCGGCGAGGTGACGCCGAAATTCTTCGAGCTTCCCTTCGACGATTTCCGCCTTCCCCTCGGCCGCGGCAAATCGGTGACGCTGCGCGGTTTCATCGATCGCGTCGACTACGACGAAGCGCGCGACGAGTGGCACGTCTGGGATTACAAGTCGGGCAGCACCTACCAGTTCGAGCGCGGCGGACGCCTGCAGTGCGGAACGAAGATCCAGCATGCGATCTACGCGCGGGCCGTCGAGGAGAAGACCGGCGGGCGCGTGACGAAGTCGGGCTACTACTTCCCCACGCCGCAAGGCGCGGGAGCGCGCATCACGCGCGAGTGCACGAACCAGGAACTGAGTCACGCGCTCAATCTCCTGTTCGACACCGTCGCGGAGGGCTACTACCCGCATTGCGGCGCCGGCGCGTGCACGTGGTGTGACTTCACCGAGATCTGCGGCGACGCGAAGAAGGCCGCGCAGCGAACGGAACGCAAAATCGAGGCGAACGGCAGCGATCCGGCGGTGGAGGCGTGGCTCGACCTGCAGGAGGTGAAGTGAACGAGCGCGCCGCTTCGGATCAGCAGTATCGCGACGCGATCCGCAACGATCTCGACGACACGATGCTCGTCGAGGCCGCCGCCGGAACGGGAAAGACGACGAACCTCGTCAAGCGGATGGTGAACGTCGTCGCCATGCAGCGCGCCACGCCGGCGACGATGGCGGCGATCACGTTCACGATCAAAGCGGCGGCGCATCTGCGCGAGGAGTTTCAGCAGGCGCTGGGCACCGAAGCGCACGGCGGCTTCATCGGCACCACGCACGCCTTCTGCGCGCATCTCCTCCGCGAGCGGCCGGTCGAGGCGGGACTCGACCCGGAATTCGAGGAGCTCGACGAAGTCGCGGCGCGGCAGATCACGTCCGAGTTCTGGAGCCGCTGGTTCGACGCGAAAGCGGTCTCCGACGCGGCGCTCGTTGCCGAGGCACGCGACGCGGGACTCGACCGGAAGACGCTGCGC
>DASWBH010000356.1:0-8824 GCA_036390755.1 Thermoanaerobaculia bacterium | reverse complement strand
CGCCGCCACGTCGGTCGACGCGAAGGTGTTGCGGCAGCAGGATCGTTTCGGCCGCGTCGCTCCCGGGCTGCTCGCGGATCTGATCGCCGTCGCGGGCGACCCGACGCGCGACATCACCGTCATCGAGCACGTGCCGTTCGTGATGAAGGGCGGGCGCATCTTCGTTCAGCCCGGACGCTGACTAAAGTGGAGGAACAGATGTTCGCGTTGCGCAATCGTCTTCTCGCCGTGGCATTTCTGCTGTCGATCACGATTCCCGGCTTTGCTGAAGACAAGTGCAGTGTGAAAGCCGTTCTCGGCGGGACGCCGGTCACGCTGAAGTACTGCGCCGCGGCGCTTTACGACACCGAGAACAGCGTGACGCTCGTGTTCTCGGACAGCGCGTTCACGGCCAGACAGATCGCAGAGTTCCAGGAGTCGTCCAACCCGCCGGAGAAGGACGGATCCGGAAAGGTGCGGACGATGATTCATTTCGCGTTCTGTCCGGGCGGCGGGAAAACGTTGCCCGACCCCGCCGCGGTGAAGCTCGTCGAGATGAGCGTGAACGTCGGCGGCTCGCCGTTCCTCGGATTCCAGAACACGTTCGAACTGCCGAAGGACAAAGCAGTCGTGAACATCGAGAAGCTCTCGGGCGACTTGAAGCTCGGCGGCAGACTCGCCGGACGAATCAGCGGCGGCAGGATGAGTGACGAGAAGAAATATTCGTGGCAAGCGGACTTCGATTTGCCTCTGCCGGCCAAAGCGGCGTTCGGCGGACAGGGCTGCGGCAACTGAGCTCCGGCCGCACGCGATCGGGAATGAGCTTTTGTTTTGAGGAGTGATGATGACCACACGCTCAGTCGCACAGATCGTTCACGCCATGCCACAGCTCGAAGGAGAAGGGATGATCGTGACGCGTCCCTTTCCCACGGCGCGACTCGATCAGATCGATCCGTTTCTGCTCCTAGACCGGATGGGACCGGTGACGCACGGCCCCGGTGAGGCGAAGGGCGCTCCCGATCATCCGCATCGCGGATTCGAAACGGTCACGTACATTCTCGACGGAGCGATCGAGCATGCGGACTCGCAGGGCAATCGCGGCCGCATCGGCGCCGGCGACGTGCAGTGGATGACCGCGGGAGCGGGCGTGATTCACTCGGAGTTGCCGGCGGAAGAGATTCGCCGGAATGGCGGCCGGCTGCACGGGTTTCAGCTCTGGGTGAATCTGCCGCGTGGCGACAAGATGATGAAGCCTCGCTATCAGGAAGTCCGCGCGGCCGAAATTCCGCGCGCGAAGAGCGCAGACGGCAAGGTGACCGTCACCGTGATCGCCGGCGAATCCCTCGGGACACACGCAACAATCGATACGCGCACGCCGATCATGTATCTCCACGTACGCCTCGCTGCGGGTTCGAGCTTCACACAGGCGATTCCGCAGACATACAACGCGTTCGCGTTCATCGTGAGCGGAGAAGCGACATTCGGCGATCGCCGGGCGCGCGAGAACGACGCGGTGATTTTCGAGCGCGACGGCGACGCGGTCGCGATCGCATCCGTGGGCGGCGCGGAACTGTTGCTGATCGGCGGAGTTCCGCTGAACGAGCCTGTTGCCCGGTACGGACCGTTCGTGATGAACACTTCCGGCGAGATCCGGCAGGCCATGATGGATTATCAGAGCGGCCACTTCGGGGAGATCGACTGACATGAAGATCGGAATCATCGGCTCGGGAATGATCGGCGCGACCGTGGGCAAGCTCTGGATCGGCGCCGGACACGAAGTCCGTTTCGCTTCGCGGCATCCCGAACAGTTGAAGTCTCTTGTCGACTCGATCGGCGCACGAGCGTCAGCGGGCACGGCGGCGGACGCCGCGAAATTCGGCGAAGTCGTCATGTTGTCCGTCCCGCTCATCGCGATGCCGGAACTGGCGCGCGAAGTCGCTGCGTCGCTCGCGCGCAAAGTCGTGCTCGACACGGGCAACGCGTACGCGAATCGAGACGGTGCCGCTGCGCGCGAGGCCACGAAACACGCGCACGGCTCGGCGGGATGGGCGGCGGCGATGTTTCCCGGCGCGCGCTGGGTGAAGGCGTTCAACACGGTGTACTACAAGACACTGGAGAAGGAGGCGCATCGCCATGGCGACAAGGTCGGCATTCCGCTCGCGAGCGATGACCGGGAAGCGCTCGACATCGCCGCGCAACTCGTTCGCGATGCCGGATTCGATCCGGTCGTCGTCGGACCGCTCAGTCGCGGCAAAGAGTTCGAGCCCGATACGAAGCCGTACAACACGGGCATGAGCGGCCCGCAACTCCGCACCATTCTCGGCCTCGGCCGCGACGTCACATCGACGTAGCGCGCAAGACGCTCGGGAACCTCACCAGGAATCCGATCACCGGAGGGAACTCGCGCGAGTCGACGCATTCGCCGATCTTGTGCGTGTTCTGTTCGATTCCCGGTCCGATGCCGAGCATCGGAGGATACGTGTACGCGCCGCTCTTGACCCAGTGCTTCGATGGCGGAGGGGCATACGTCTTCGTCGGGAAGCCCACTCCGTCCGTCGAGAAGATCCATCGCGCGACGCGCGGCGCGTGGCCGTTGACGCTGTTGAACGCCTCGACACCTGCGCGAACCGCGGCGTGATCCTCAGGAGTGACCCATCCCGGATAGATCTGCGGATTGTTCAGCCGATAGCCGCGCCAGGTCGGATCGTTGTAGAGCGGCGCGCGCACGTCGACGCGCAATCCGTCCCTGATCGCCTGCTCGAGCGCGCTCATTGAGCGCACGTCCTGGAGCGCCTCCTCGGGATCCTCACCTGCTGTAAGGCGCCGGTCGAAGCGGAACGTGAACCGCTCCGGCACCGCGCAATCGCTCGGCGTCGCCAGCGTTGCCCAACTCGCGGTGCGCGTCCCGCCGCCGAGGAACTCGTCGTTGGCGAAACCGATGCCGCTGCGGTAACGGAAGTTCGCCTCGACGATCATCGCCGCCCCGTACTCGAGCGGATTGCGGCCTTCCCACGGCATCGAGCCGTGGCAGCTCTTGCCCGTGACCTCGACTTCGATCTGCATGCGGCCGCGCTGGCCGCGATACAAGCCCACCGCGCCGTAATGCGCGCATCCGGTGCCTTCGGTGATGATCACCGCATCGGGGACCTTGTCGTCCGTCGCGCCGGGATACTCCTCGCGCAGCAGGTACATCGGCGAGCCGCCGTCGTTATCTTCTTCCGACACGGTCCCGTACGAGCGAACGATCACGCCGCGCAGCGCGCCTTCGGCGACGCACTCGCGCATGATCTTCGTCGCTACGATCTGGCTGACCACGCCCGAGAGCTGATCCGCCGCGCCGCGTCCCCACACCAGGTACTCCCACTCTTCCTCCGGCGGCAGATACCCGAGCTCGTTGCGAAGGAAGTCGCGATCGACCTTGTTGCCGTCCATCCAGCCGAAATACGGGTCGATCCCGCCGCCGATCGCTTCATGCCAACGCGAGCGCAACGCGTTCACCGTGTCGGTGTGGCCGTCGAACATCACGACGGTCTTCTCCTGCGCCGCGATGCCGTCGTTCCTGTCCTGAACCACCCAGACGAGATTGCCGAACGGATCGAGCCACACGTCGTCGGCGCGTTCGACCGCACCGATGTCGACGATCGTCCGCTTCAGGTACTCGAGCCGCGGCAGCTCGTGACCGGAGAGTCCGCATTTCGGATCTTTGTCGACGTAGTCGGCCGGAATGCGGATCGCCTCTTTAAGGATGCGCACGGCCAGCGGGCGATACTGCTCCGCGAGCTGCGCGATCTTCGCGTCGAGTTTTGTGGAAGTGGCTTCGAGTACGGTCGTCATACGAGTTCTCCAATCCGCTTGCGCAGTCCGTCGATTTTCGCGACAGCCAGCAGCGCCATGATCGCGTACAGCTTCTTGTTTGCCTCGCGCGCGAGCGAGAAGCGAAAGCGTTCGAGCACGCTCGGCGCGACCTCGGCGCCGATGTCCGCGGGCAGACAGTGCATGTAGAGCGCGTTGCGGGTGAGCTTCATCCGCCGCTCGTCGCAAATCCAGTCCTTGTGCGCGGCGTTGCGCTCGAGCGCGCGCTTCTCGATCGATTTCAGATCGCCCGTCTTGCGTTCGAGCATGAGGTCATACGGACCCCAGCTCTTGGGATAGACGATGTCCGCGCCGTCGAACGCCTCGTCCATCGACGAGACCTGAGTGAAGTTGCCGTTCTTCTTCGCGATCGCCACGCACTCCGGCATCAGGTCATAGCCCGGCGGATGCGCGAGCCGCACGTTCATGCCGAAACGCGTCAGCAGCGTGATCAGTCCCTGCGGCACCGACAGCGGTTTCGCGTAGCTCGGCGAGTACGCCCAGCTCACCGCGATCGTCTTCCCGCGAAGCCCGTCCGGAAATCGCTCGCGGAGGAAACAGAGGTCGGCGAGCGTCTGCGTCGGATGATCGATGTCGCACTGCAGATTGACGATCGGCACCGTTCGCGTCTCGCCGCCTTCGCGCAGGTACGCGTCGATTCCCGCTTTCACTCCACGCATGAACCGGTTGCCTTCGCCGAGGATCAGATCGTGACGGATGCCGAGGGCGTGAGCGTTCATGCCCAGCATGGCGCCGGTCTCTTCGGCGGTCTCGCCGTGCGCGACCTGCGTGGACGAGCCGTCGACGACCATCGGATGCGCGCCGAGCCGCACGGCGGCTCCGGCCCAGCTGGATTTCGTGCGCGTGGAATTGTCGAAGAACAGCGCGTAGTGAAGTTCGTTCGGCAGAAGGCGCGTCGCGACGCCGCGGCGGTCCAGCGTCTCCAGCACTTCGGCAACGCTGCAGACCGTCTCGAGCTCATCGCGCGTCCATTCGCTCGTCAGCAGCATGCTGCGGCCGCGCAAACCGGCCAGCACGCGCTCGTCGAGCGTGTCGAGAAATGGCGCGATCTGTTCTGTGATCATCGTTTCTCCTCAGATCCACGGCGTCTCGTCGATCGAGACGCGCGGCTTTACGCGATAAGGCGCTCCGACATCGGGACAGAAGGTCTCGCAATTCCCGCAGTCGTTGCACCAGCCGTCGATGATGGCGATGCGGTGCGGCAACATCGTGAAGATCGCGGCGTTCGGGCAGACGCCGATGCAGAGATCGCACTCTGAGCACGTCGCACGCGTCAGCAGGCGCCCCGTTTTTTTCGGCGGGTGCCGGGGGTCGTTGCGATAGCGCGCGTAACGGTCGAGCGAATCCACATACGTGCCGATCTCGCCGGGCGCGAGGAACTCGCCGATCGTCGTCGCGCCGGCCGCGTCCATGCGCTGCCCCAGCTCCGTCGCGTACCCCTGCAGACGTCCATAGCCGCCCTGCTTCAGCAGATCGGTGCAGACCGTGACGGGCGCGAGACCGAGCCGCACCGCGTCGGGATAGTTCGAACGATCGATGCCGGCCGAGAACGAAATCGGGAGCGCCGTGCCGAACGCGGAACGGAAGCGGTGTACGAGGTGCATCGCCAGCACATGCAGCGGCGGCCCGGAAAGGTACGCGAATCGCTCGGTGCGCGGCAGGAACTCGCTCCGGTTCTCGACGATCAGCGTGTTGGTCAGCTTGACGGCGAAACTGCGGCCGAGCTCGCGCGCCCGCGCCTGCAGGTTCGCAACGATGGCCACTGCAGCGTTCCAGTCGGGATCATTGTCGAATGCGCTCGGCGGAACCTGCACGTCATCGAAGCCGAGGCGACCGTGCAGGATCTCGTCGACTGCCGCGCGGCCGAGGAGCGTCGGGTTGAGTTTGATCGTGCAGTCGAGGCCGATCTCCGCCATCACGAAATCGGCGATCTCCTCGATCTCGCCCGGAGGACATCCGTGGAACGCGCTGAGCGTGACGCTCGGAGCGATGTTCGTGGTGAAGTCGAGGTCGCGCAGGTGGCGCCACTTGTCGGGAATCTGCGAGCGCAGCGCGTCGACGGTGGAGCGCGCGTCCATCATGCCGCGCATGAACGCGCGCATGCGATCGCTGCTGATGCCGTCGAGCTCGTAGCCGACGCTCATGTCGAAGAGGCACTCGCGCTCACGGCCAAGCAAATGCGCGAGCATGTCGATGAGCATCGACGCTTTGACGTACTCCTCGAGCGACTGCTCGATCCGCAGCTCCTGCGACCATTCCACGTTCCACGCGGCCTGCCGCGTCTCGATGCACGGTCGCGGCACGCGGATCGAGTCGAGGACCTGCACGGTCTTCAGCTCGATGATGCGCGCGCCCGCGAGCCACGACAGCACGATGTTCTGCGCCATCTGCGTATGCGGCCCGGCTGCGGGACCGAGCGGCGTGCCGGCGCGGCGGCCGTGAATCGCGACCGATGTGTCGTGCCGCCCGTCGGGCTGTGCGAATTTGCGCGACGGCAGCGTGAAGATGCTCTGGGTCCGCTCGTACTCCTGGAATGCGCGCGTCGTCAGACGAGCAAGAGAGCCGGGGACTAACTCGGCCATGTGACAGCGAGTACCACAAATTGCAACAGTTCGTCAGTGATGGTCAGAAATTGGTTGGGATAACATTCGGCCCACCTCAAGGAGGTCCTCGTGAATCAGCCCATCAAGTTCCGCTTGAACGGACGTCCGGTCACGGTCGACACCGACAGCGACCGCATGCTCCTCTGGGTGCTCCGCACCGATCTCGATCTCACCGGCACGAAGTACGGCTGCGGCGAAGGCGTGTGCGGCTCATGCACCGTCGCCGTCGACGGGAAGGCCACGCGCTCGTGTCAGACGTCGCTCGCGAGCATCGCGGGCAAGAACATCGTCACGATCGAAGGTCTCGAGCACGACGGCAAACTGCACCCGCTGCAGGAGGCCTTCATGGATCACGGCGGCTTCCAGTGCGGCTACTGCACCTCGGGCATGCTCATGAATGCGTACGCCCTGCTGCAGCAGCAGCCGCATCCGACGCGCGACGCGATCGTGCAGGAGATGGAGGGCAACCTTTGCCGATGCGGCGCGCATCAGAGGATCATCGCCGCAATTCAGGATGCGTCGAAGAAGACGGGAGGTGCCGCATGACTCCCCTCGATCGCCGCACCTTCTGCAAACTCCTCGGCGGTGGCATCGTCGTGCTGGTCACGACGAAGCCGGTGGACCTCTTCGGGCAGCAGCGCCGCGGATATCCGGAAGACCTCAACGCGTACCTGCGCATCGACGAGAACGGTCACGTCACGCTCTTCTCCGGAAAAATCGAGATGGGTCAGGGCGTGCACACGTCGCTCGCGCAGATGGCGGCCGAAGAGCTCGGCGTGCCGCTCGAGTCGATGACCGTGGTCATGGGCGACACGGACCTCTGCCCGTGGGACGCCGGCACGTGGGGCTCGCTGACGACGCGCATGTTCGGTCCGGCGGTTCGCGCTGCGGCAGCGGAAGCGCGGCTCGCGCTGATGAACGAGGCGTCGAAGAAGCTCGGCGTCGCGCGCGACCAGCTCGTCGCGGAGAACGGCGTCATCGCGGTCGCCGGCGATCCGTCGCGCAAAGTCACGTACGGCGAGCTCGCGAAGGGCAAGCAGATCGCACGAGTCGTCGATGAGAAGGCGGTGCTCCGCTCCGCGAAAGACTTCAAGATCATCGGCAAGCCGGCCAAACGCCTCGACGCGCGAGAGAAAGTCACCGGCCGCGCGAAGTACGCAGGCGACATTCGCCTGCCGGGCATGTTGTACGCGCGCATCCTCCGTCCGCCGATGCACGGCGCGACGCGCACGTCGCTCGACGTCTCGAAAGCGAAAGCGATCGACGGCGTCACCGTCATCGAGAAGGACGACCTCGTGGCCGTCCTCCACGCGAAGCCGGACGTCGCCGCGAAAGCGCTGTCGCTCGTCAAGGCCGAGTGGACGAAGCCCGCTGCAGCGTTCGACAACGAAACCGTCGCCGAGTACTTTCTCAAGAACGCCGGCGAAGGCGACGTGAAGGTCTCGCGCGGAAAGGCCCCGGAGATGGAGGCCGACGAGACGTACCGCGTCGGCTATGTCGCACACGCGCCGATGGAGCCGCACACCGCGGTGGCCGAATCGAAAGACGGCCGCATCACGATCTGGGCGTCGACGCAGAGCCCGTTCGGCACGCGTTCGCGCGTCGCGAAGGAGCTCGGCCTCGACGAGAAGCAGGTCCGCGTCATCACCCCGTTCCTCGGCGGTGGATTCGGCGGGAAGAGCGCAGCGCAGCAGGCGGTCGAAGCGGCGCGCCTGACGCAGATCACCGGCAAGCCAGTGATGGTCGCGTGGACGCGAGGCGAAGAGTTCTTCTACGACACGTTCGGACCGGCGGCGGTCGTGAAGATCGCGTCGGCGGTCGACGATCAGGGAAAGATTACGTCGTGGGGCTACGACGTGTACGCGGCCGGCGACCGCGCGGCAGAAGTGTTGTACGACGCGCCCAACGCGCGCGTGCGGACGTTCATGTCGCGCGGAAGCGCCGGCGCGAATCTGCACCCGTTCGGCACCGGACCGTGGCGCGCTCCCGGCGCAGCGACGAACGTCTTCGCGCGCGAGTCGCAGGTCGACGTCATGGCCGCCGCGGCGAAAGCCGATCCGCTCGAATTCCGATTGCGCAACACGTCCGATGAACGCGCGCGCCGCGTGCTGAAAGCCGCGGCGGAGGCGTTCGGATGGAAAGCGGCGCCGGGACCGTCCGGTCAGGGACGCGGCATCGCAGTGGGCATCGACTCCGGAACGTACTGCGCCCTCGCCGCGGAAGTCGCCGTCGACAAGAAGACCGGCGCGATCCGGGTCAAGCGCGTCGTCGCCGCGCAGGACATGGGCCTGGTCATCAATCCCGACGGCGCGAAGATGCAGATGGAAGGCTGCATCACCATGGGCCTCGGCTACGTGCTGAGCGAGGAG